>CAJKDU010000007.1 GCA_905198745.1 uncultured Prevotella sp.
TATAATATATTTATATTATATTACTTTTTCATGCCTACGATTTGTTACAGGGGGTGTGCATATATAAAACGTGACGTCACATTTTGTGTTTCGATAAAATGTTGGCTGATGGTAGCTTTTTTCGCGGTAACATTTCATTACATTCCCTGTCGTCCTGTCCGTCCTTTCGTCCCTCTTTGCCGGGATGATGGAGCCGTAGCCAACCGCTTTCTCCTTCTCGCCGCGATAAAATCCCGATTAGTGTGCCCCTATCGGCTCGTTAGTGTGCCCCTAACCCATCCTTTGTCAGCCCTTGGCGCACAGAGGCGGTGCGTGTGGCTTCTTGTGAAATAGCGCATGGGTGTCTTTTTCTTTACAAATATAAATCCTTGTTTTTCCCTGCTGCAGATTCATTCTTTTTTGGCATACTTTTTGCTGACCCCCATTGCACACTCCCAAACCCCTTCAAAAGCGTGCAAAATCACGAAACCTGTCACACTTTTCCGTGCAAACGGCGTACTTTCCCCTAAACAAAGGCGTTCCGCGAAAGGGCGTCGGTTGTCCGTTGAGGGCGGGTCCGGCAGATTTTTCCGTTTCCGCTTACGGATTGAAATAGTGTGTGCAACATATTTTTGCATTTCGTCCACGCCACCCTTTCCTGTTTTCTCATGATCCGAAGTGCCCCCAATACACTCATTGCATTGGTGTGGTATGACTTGCTGGGCTTTCAGCCCGCTAATTAGTTTTGGCCCTTGACGCTGAAAAAACAATCGCCCCTTCAGATTCCGGTTGCCCCTCACGGCACCCTTCCACCTTTCCCTCGCCACCCCAAAGAGCGAGGGTCGTGGCGCGTGCGCATGCGTGCGTTAACTTTTTGTAAATGGCGCAATGTTTCGTCATTATTCCTTGGCTATTAGCGGAAAAATGATTAACTTTGTAACATACTAATCAAACCGATGTCTAATCCGGGGCAACAGCCTCGCCCAATAAAAAGCCGCTTATGAAAAAGATACTTTGGTCATGCCTCATGGCTATCATTCTTCTGCCGGCACAGATGCGCGCCGACTCGTTTTCGTCGTTGTGGAAACAAGTTGACGCGGCGCGCGCCAAGGATCTGCCCCAGAGCGAACTGGCATTGCTCCGCAAGATTTCTGCCAAGGCACAGGCAGAAAAAGCCTACGGCCATCTGCTCAAGGCCGAGATGCTGGCTGCCCGCTGTCAGGTGCAGGTGAGCCGCGACTCACTCGCACCCGTGGTGCAGCGCCTGGAGCGCAAGGCTGCCGATGCCGACCGGCACAATGCCGTGCTGGGCGCCGTCTACCACAGTCTGCTGGGTAAGGTCTACCTCAACGGGTTGGCAGGCGAAGACTCCTGTCTGGCATGGTCGCGCCGCCATTACGCCCTCTCGCTGGCACATCCCGAACAACTTGCCCGAGCCAAGGCCACGGGCTACGAACCCGCGGTGAAGACCGGCTACGACAGTCGCGTGTTCGGCCACGACCTGCTGAGCGTGCTCTCCTTCGAGGCCCACAGCTACCAGGCAGCCCACCAATACTACGCCACCCACTACAACCGCGCAGCCACCATGCTCATGGCGCTCCGCATGCTCGACGAGCACAAGCCCTGGAACCCCGACCACTGGCGCAAGAGCCGCCACATTGCACGGCTCGACTCGCTCATCTACGAATATGCCGACCTCACCGAATGTGGCGAGGCAGCCATAGCCCGCTACAACTACATGTCCGACTGCCGCAACACCACCAACGGCGAGCGCGTGGCGTGGATCAACTATGCACTCGACAAGTGGGGCAGCTGGCCACACCTCAACACCCTGCGCAACGAGAAGACACGCCTTACCAACCCCAGCGTGAGCCTGGAACTTGACGGCTCCTGCACCTCGCCCGTCAGACCCCTGCGCGGCGTGCTCCACACCACCAACGCCGGCAGGGTGACCGTCAGCGCCACACGCCTCAATACCACCGGGTGGGAATGTGGCTACAACAACACAGCCATACTCAAGGACGAGGCGGCACTCCGCAAACTCCTCCTTCCCCGCACACGCCAGACCATGACCCGCAACTATGTGGGGCTCCCCGAATATGAAACCCGCGACGACTCGCTCGAACTTCAGCTCAAGGAGCCGGGCGTCTATCTCGTGGAAGTGGCGTCGGACAAGGCGGAGAACACCGTCAGCCGTCAGCTGTGCTACGTCACCACCCTCTTTGTCATCAACCAGGCCCTCAGCAAACACAAGATACGCTATGCCATCGTCGACGCCCAAAGCGGACAGCCCGTGGCGGGTGCCCACCTGCGGCTCTACTACCGCAAGATGGGACCCAACTATCCCGAACGCACCGTCAACCTCACTGCCGACAAGAAGGGCGAGGTGATCTGGCAGAGCACCGGCGAACGCTCCACACCCGACTACATCTGGGCCTGGACACCCCAGGACAAGTCGTTTCCCGCAGCCCGCTCCTTCACGCAGTACTACCGCCGAGGCAGCTCCGGCAAGAGGAAGCAGACCCTCGTCTACACCGACCGTGCCGTCTACCGCCCCGGACAGACCGTCCGCGTGTCGGTCGTGGCCTACAGTCAGGACGACCTCAAGGTGAACGCCGCCGAGGGCAAGAGCGTCAAGCTCACCCTCAAGGACACCCGCTATAAGGACGTGGCCACACGCACCCTCACCACCGATGCCTACGGCACCGCCTCCACCGATTTCGTGCTGCCCCAGGGCATGCCCAACGGCACCTGGAGCCTGACCTGCGGCGATGGAGGATGGCACACCTTCCAGGTGGCGGAATACAAGCGTCCCACCTTCGACGTCACCCTGCCCGAAGTGAAGGCGGAATACCATGAGGGCGACACCCTCGTGGTGACAGGCACCGCCAGAACCTATGCCGGCATGCCCGTGGCACACGGCAAGGTGGCATACAACGTATGGCGCAGGGAAGCCTTCTACCGCTATGCGTGGACACCCCGTTCCGGCAATGCCGACACCATGCTCGAACAGACGGAAACCACCACCGACGAGCAGGGACACTTCACGATGGAAATACCCATGACCATGCCCGACGAGGGCCGTCAACGCTTCTTCAACATACGCACCTCCGTCACCGTGACCGACGCCAACGGCGAAACCCACGACGCCAGTCTGACACTGCCCCTCGGAGCCAAGTCCACGCTGTTCGACTGCAACGTGCCCGACAAGGCATTGGCAGACAGCCTGCGCACCATCCGCTTCACCCAGCGCAACCTGGCAGGACTGGAACTCGACGCCGAGGTGGCCTACACCATCGACGGCCGCACGGCAACTGCACGCACCGGTACCGACGTGGCGCTCACGCCTGCCGACCTCACCTCGGGTCAACATACCCTCCATGCCGTGTGCGGCACCGACACCATCGACACCCGCTACGTGGTGTTCCGCTTCACCGACCCGAGGCCCGTGGTGAAGACCAAGGACTGGATGTATTGCTCGGCAGACCGCTTTGCCGACGCCTCCACGCCCGTTTACGTGCAGGTGGGCTCGTCCGACAAGGGCGTGCACGTGTTCTACACCCTCTTCTCCGACAAGGAGATGATAGAGAGCGGCACCTTCGAACTGGACAACAGCAACCATAACCGCCGCTTCGACTATAAGCCCGCCTACGGCAAGCAGCTCATCTGCAACTATGCCTGGGTGCGCGACGGACAACTCTACTACCACAAGGTGCGCATAGACCGCCCTGTGCCCGACAAGCGCCTGGCGATGAAGTGGAGCACCTTCCGCGACCGCCTCACACCCGGACAGAAGGAAGAGTGGCGCCTCCACCTGACCACACCCGACGGCAAGCCTGCAAAAGCACAGCTCATGGCCGTGATCTACGACAAGTCGCTCGACAGGATTAGCCGCAACACGTGGTCGCTCAACATAGGCTTCGACACACCCTTCCTCTCGTCCTCGTGCCAAACCATCAACAACTACCACGCCGAGTTCTCGTTGGCACGCCCCTGGACAGCCCTCAAGGACATGGCACCCGAGTTCACCCGCCTGGACACCAGACTGGCAGACCTGACCTCGAGAGTCTTCATCCGAGGCTTGGGCGGCAGTGGGCTGAACGAGCCCCTTACCATAGGCTACCATGACATGGCAAGCCGGAAGAACGTGCCCGCTTCTGCCCAGGCAGGCATGGTGCTCGCCAAGAAGCAGACCCTCATGAACACGGCTGAAGCGAAGGAAGAGTCGGCACCGCAAGCACCCCATGCCGACGACGCTGCCCCCGGCATACAGGTGAGGGAAAACCTGCAGGAGACCGCCTTCTTCTATCCCGCCCTCGAAACCGACGACAAGGGCGACGTGGCACTGCGCTTCACCCTGCCCGAGAGCGTCACCACATGGCACTTCATGGGACTTGCCCACGACCGCGAAATGCGCAGTGCCCTGCTCGAGGGCGACGCCGTGGCGCAGAAGTCGGTCATGATAGAGCCTAACCTGCCTCGCTTCCTCCGCAGAGGCGACAAGGGCACCCTCTCGGCACGCATCTCCAACACCACCGACAGGACCCTGCAGGGCACCGCACGCCTCGTGTTCATCAACCCCGAAACCCGGAAGACCGTGGCGCAGAGTCAGGCACGCTTCACTGCCGAGCCGGGCAGCACCACCGCCGTGACCTTCCCCGTAGACGTGAACGCCATGGCTGCCGACGGCTGCAGCCTGCTGGTATGCAAGGCCACTGCCGAGGCTGCCGGATGCACCGACGGCGAACAGCACTACCTGCCCATCCTCTCCGACCGGCAACCTGTGGTCAGCACACAGCCCTTCACCATCGTCGGTGCAGGCGAGAAGACACTCGACGTGGCTGCCACGCTCGCAGGCATGAAGAACGCCAGCCAGACACGCGTCAGCCTGGAATACACCGCCCATCCCGCATGGCTGCTCATCCAGTCGCTGCCCTCGCTCACACAGCCCGACTCGAAGAATGCGGTCAGTCTCTGTGCCTCCTTCTATGCCAACGCCCTGGCACGCCATCTGGTGCAGGCGCAGCCCCGCATCAAGGATGTCATGGCCCGCTGGAAACAGGAACTCGGCACGGAGACCTCGGAGACCAGTCAGCTCGCCAAGAACCAGGACGTGAAAGACCTGCTCCTCGCCGAGACCCCCTGGACAGCCGATGCCGCCGACGAGACCGAACAGCACCGACAGCTCATCAACTTCTTCGACGGGAATATGGTGGACAACCGCCAGGAAACACTCCTCGCGGAACTCACGAAACTGCAACGCCCCGACGGATCCTTCAGCTGGTTCCCCGGCATGGCAGGCTCGCGCTATCTCACAGGCGAGGTGGCACTACAACTCACCCGTCTGGCCATGCTCACCGGCGAGGACACGCCTGCAGCCAGTGCCGTGAGGACACGTGCCCTGGGCTACATGCTCGACTGCATGGTGAAGGACGTGGCACGGATGAAGCAGCAGGAAAAGCAGGGACACAAGGTGAAGAGCCTCGACAGCGAGTCGCTGCTCCAGCTCTATGTGACTGCCCTTGACCAGACGCGGATGAAAGACAGCCGGAAGGATGCCCACGACTACCTGATGAACATACTCGTCAAGCAACCCGTCTTTGAAGACATACGCTCCAAGGCATTGGCGGCAGTGGTGCTGGCTCGCACGGGCCACAAGAACCTGGCCAAGGACTACGTGGAGAGCATCCGACAGCATACCGTCTGCACCGAAACCATGGGCCGCTATTTCGACGGAGCACGGGCCGCCTACAGCTGGTCGGACTACCGCATGCCGACACAGGTGACTGCCGTGGAGGCACTGCAGCTCGTCGCTCCCGACGACCGGCAGACCATCAGCGAGATGCAACGCTGGATATTGCAGCAGAAGCGCACGCAACGCTGGACATCGCCCGTGGTGGCCATGGAGAGCATCTACGCCTTCTTCGTGCCGAAGGCAGGCAAACAGCCCGACCTCGGCATGCTCTCGGACACGAGTGGTGCCGAAATCACCGCCACGGCCACAACCGCAGGTCTGGGCTACGTCAAGGTGACATTGCCCGCCTCGGGCGTGAAGACCGTGAGGATCAGCAAGTCGGCCACAGACACCTCATGGGGCGCCCTCTATGTCAGTGGGGTGCAGCCCATGGCTGACGTAGAGGCGGCATCCAAGGGACTGAGCGTGAAGCGTGAGGTGATGGGAGGCAAGGCCCTCAAGGTGGGCGACAAGGTGAAGGTGCGCCTCACCGTGAAGGCCGACCGCGACTACGACTTCGTGCAACTGCAAGACCGTCGCGCCGCCTGCCTCGAGCCGGTGGATGCCTCGAGCGGCTACCGGCAGGGCGCATACGTGGACATCAAGGATGCCTCCACACGCTACTACATGGACCGGCTGCCCAAGGGCAAGACCATATTGGAAACGGAATACTACATCGACCGAAAGGGCGACTATACGGCAGGAGCCGTCACCGTGCAGTGTGCCTATGCACCCGAATATGCCGGGCGCGACAAGGGCACCGTGATGCAGGTGGAAGAATAACAAAAGGATTATGAACAGCAAGAAACATATATTGATACCCCTGCTGGCATGGGCGGTCACTCCGCTCATGGCCCAGCGCATTGCCACCTCGACCGAGGTGATAGAATGCGGACAGGTGCTCTACAACCAACCCGTGAGTGCCTCTTTCCGCCTGAAGAACAAAGGCAAGGCTCCCCTTGTCATTGCCGACGTGGAGACCGGTTGTGGATGCACCACTGCCCAATATCCGCATCAGCCTGTGGAAGCAGGTGCCGACTTCACCGTCAACACCACCTACGATGCCCGCCAACTGGGACATTTCACCAAGCAGATACTGGTGCACAGCAACGGTTCCGAGGAGCCGCTCATGCTCACCCTGCGCGGCATCGTGGTGAAGGAGATAACCAGTTATCAGGGCAACTACAACTACCAGATGGGGTGGCTCAAGATCGACAACGCCGAGGTGGAGTTCGACGACGTGAACCGCGGCGACAGGCCCACTGCCGAACTGCATCTGCTCAACACCTCGAGCCAGAGCGTACACCCTGTCATCATGCACCTTCCCGCCTATCTCAAGGCTGTGGTGTCGCCGTCTACCATCGCCACAGGGCGTACGGGCGTGGTGCGCTTCACCCTCGACTCCAACAAGCTGCGCGACTTCGGACTCACCCAGACCACCGTCTTCCTCGGTGCCAATCCTGGCGAGAAGGTGAGCGAGGACAAGGGCATCGACGTGTCGGCAGTGCTCTTGCCAGGGTTCCAGTCGATGACGCCCGAACAGCTCGCCAAGAGTCCGCAACTGACACTCTCCACCGAAAACCTCGACCTGGGCTCCTTTGAAGGGAAGTCGAAGCGCAAGGGCGAGATAGAACTGACCAACACCGGGCACAGTGATCTCGACATCCGCTCGCTGCAGATGTTCACCAGCGGACTGCAGGTGTCGCTCAACAAGATGAAGATAAAGCCCGGAGAGACTGCCAAACTCAAGGTGACGGCAGAGGCAAGGATACTGAAGAACAGACTGAAGTCGCGTCCGCGTGTGCTGATGATAACCAACGATCCCAGTCGCCCCAAGGTGGTGGTGCACATCAGTGTGAAAGAATAGGAGAGAGGAACATGCCACAGATAGAAATAGACAACGGCAGTGGCTTCTGCTTCGGCGTGACCACTGCCATCAGCAAGGCGGAGGAAGAACTTGCCAAGGGAGGCACCCTCTATTGCCTGGGCGACATTGTGCACAATGGCATGGAGTGCGAACGCCTGCGCAGGATGGGACTGGTCACCATCAACCATGAGGAGATGGAACGCCTGCACAACGTGAAGGTGCTCCTCCGTGCCCACGGTGAACCACCCGAGACCTACGAACTGGCACGCCGCAACAACATAGAGATTATCGACGCCACGTGTCCCGTGGTGCTCGCCCTGCAGCGGCGCATCCACCGGCAGTATGCCGCCAACCCTGACGCACAGATTGTCATCTTCGGCAAGAACGGACATGCCGAGGTGCTCGGACTGGTGGGGCAGACCCATAGTCGTGCACGGGTGATAGAGAACCTGGACGATGCCAAGCGACTCGACCTGCACCATGACATCTACCTCTACTCGCAGACCACCAAGTCGCTCGACGAGTTCCACCGCATCATCAACTACATCCAGGAGAACATACACCCCGATGCCTCCTTCAAGAGCTTCGACACCATCTGTCGACAGGTGGCCAACCGCATGCCCAACATCTCCACCTTTGCCGCCCGCCACGACCTCATACTCTTTGTCTGCGGCCACAAGAGCAGCAACGGCAAGGTGCTCTTCAAGGAATGTTGCAGGGTCAACGCCAACAGTCACCAGATAGAATGTGCCGACGAGATACAGCGCGACTGGCTCAAGGACGTGAAGACCATAGGTATCTGCGGTGCCACCAGCACACCGAAGTGGCTGATGGAGCAGTGCCGTGACCACGTGCAGGGATTGATAACAGGCTAAGCCCCGGAAGGCAGACGGACAATAACGGCAAAGGCTGAGTGCCGTTTCAAGGGAAGCGGCACCCAGCCTTTGCTCGCTGGCGGGGAAGAAGAGGCTATTCGGCCTTCTCCCTGAATTTCTCCATGAGCCATGCCTTCTGCTCGGCAATGGTCATGTGGCTGTTGTCCAGCTCAATGGCATCGTCGGCCTTGCGCAGTGGCGATACCTCGCGGTGCGAATCAATGTAGTCGCGCTCCTGCACGTTCTTCAGAATCTCGTCGTAGTCGGCAGGCATCCCCTTCTCCTTCAGCTCGTCGTAGCGGCGCTGGGCACGCACCTCGGCAGAGGCGGTGACGAAGATCTTCAGTTCGGCTTGCGGAAACACGGTGGTGCCGATGTCGCGTCCGTCCATCACGATGCCCTTCTCCGTTCCCATCAGCTGTTGCTGCTCCACCATGGCACTGCGCACGAAGGGCAGGGCAGCTACCACGCTCACGCGGTTAGACACGTCGAGCGTGCGGATGTCGCGCTCCACCAGTTCGCCGTTGAGATAGGTGTCGGGACGCCCCGTTTCGTTGTTGAACTTGAACCCGATGTGGATGTCCCCCATCTGGCTCTGAAGAGCCTCGGTGTCAATCTCCTTGCCGCTGAACAGTCCGTGGTGCATGGCATAGAGCGTCACCGCACGATACATGGCACCCGTGTCCACATAGATATAGCCCACTTCGCGGGCCAGGTCTTTCGCCATAGTGCTCTTTCCGCAAGAGGAAAAGCCGTCTATGGCTATCACAATCTTTTTCATATATATAAGTTGGTTTGTTGCTTAGTCTATAGGGTGTAGGCAGCACTTACCACGAGAGACGACGACGACACGTGGTATGTGCCGTAGGCCACGTTCAGCTTGAATCGCTCCAGACTGATGCCGCCGCCGAACGACAGGCCGGCTCCGTGGCTGCTGCTGCGTTCCTCGCCCGTGGCAAGTATACTCATCTCGTCTGCCCGTCTGAAATGGTAGCCACCGCCAATCCAGAGCGCATTTCCCAGCAGGATGTCGGCACCCAGCACCAGGTGGTTCACAAAGCGGTAGTTCCAGTGGTTCAGGTCTACCAGTGTGGCATGGAGCCTGAACGGTGCGGCGGCAAACTGCTTGCTGAAGCCCACCTGCAAGTCGAGTGGCATCTTCTCAAACTCCTCGTCGTAAGCCTTGATTTGTCCGCCCAGGTTGCGTGCCACGGCAGAGAGGCTCAGTTCATGCTCCGGGTCGTAGTAGTTCACGCCCAGGTCCACACCCACAGCCCACGAGTTGTAGTCGCCGATGTTGGAGTTGATGATTCGGGCAGTGATGCCGCCCACAACTTTCGCTCCGAGCTGGTAGGACAAGTGGCCGGAAATGGCAATGTCCTTGGCGGAGAACTGTCCCGTCTCTATGTTGTCGTCCGTAGTCTCGCGCATCTTCCCGTAGTCCATGTATTGTGCGCTGGCACCCCACGAGAGCTTCTCTGTGGCTACACGCGAGAATGATGCCCCCAGCATGTTGGCGCCCTTCATGTAGTTCATGAAGTTGAAGCCAATGCTCTTGTCGCTGACCGAAGAGAGCAGGGCAGGGTTGGCCAGGACGAGCGAAGGGTCGTCTTCCACTACCGTCACGTTCTCGCCGCCCAAAGCAGCAATACGTGCACTGGCGGGCAGTCTCAGAAAGTTGTATGCCGTCTGGCTTTCCTGCGCATGGAGCACTGGGGCCCATAGGGCAAGGAAGAGTGCAAAAACACTTTTTTTCATCGCTTGTTCCTAATTTTATCCGCAAAGATACTCATTTTTCAAATATCTTCATTAATTTTGTTGCTTGAATCCGTGTGAGTTCCACGTCACAACATGTATATAAACGCATGATTCGCCGGAATATTTCCAATGCCGGGATATTTTTGACGTGACCACTCAACGGAACACAAGAAAGAACTGAATAATGGAAATCAAGAAATCGCCTCTGGCAGACTTGGAGAAATACAGGCTTACAGCTTGGCTCACCGGACTGGTCGTCGTGCTCTCCGTGGCGTTCGTCGCACTTGAGTATACCTCAGGTTCCGGGCAGGAAGACGACATGAGCGACCAACTGGACGACCTGGCACAGGACTTTGAAAGCATTCCCGCCCTCGAACAGAAAGACATGGTGGCGGCTGCTCCTGCCCAGACTTCCAAGGCCATGACCGAGAAAATCAATACCGTGAAGCACACGGACTTGGTGGACAAACTCAACGAAGACAAGTTGAATGCCGACGCCAACATCAGTGGCGAAGGCGTGTCGGCAAGCGGACTTGACAATGCTGACGCCTCCAAGACGACCGACGACACACAGGCTCTCTCGCCATTGCCGGTGAAAGACCCCAACAACCCGCTCAACTTCCGGGTGGTGGAAGAACTGCCCGACTTTCCCGGTGGCATGGTGGAATTCATGAAGTGGCTCCGCAAGAACCTGCGCTATCCACCCATGGCACGGCAGCAGAAGATAGAAGGCAAGGTGGTGGTGTCGTTTATCATCGGCAAGGACGGAACGCCCGCAGCAGCCAAGATTGTCACCTCCGTAGACCCGTTGCTCGACCGTGAGGCACTCCGGGTGGTGCGCATGCTCCCCAAATGGAAACCCGGAACACAAAAAGGCAAGCCTTGCCAAACCATGGTTTGCATACCCATTGTATTCAAGTTATAAAATCAAAATAATTATGTTTACAGCCCAAGAAATCCTCGACGAGGTCAACTCGTTTATCGACCGACTGCCGTATGACCGCAAGCCCGAGAGTCTGTATGCACCTATCCGCTACGTGCTCTCTATGGGCGGCAAGCGCATACGGCCCACGTTGATGCTTCTGGCCTACAATCTCTACAAGGACGATCCTGCCAGTATCCTCATGCCGGCTTGCGCCCTGGAAACCTATCACAACTTTACACTCCTGCACGACGACCTGATGGACCGTGCCGACATGCGCAGGGGAAAGCCTACAGCCCACAAGAAGTGGGGCGACAATGCAGCCGTGCTTTCGGGCGACGCCATGCTCGTGCAGGCTTATGAGCGCATGGTGCATGTGCCCGACGACAAGATACGTCCCGTGATGGAACTCTTCAACAACACTTCGCTCGAAATATGTGAGGGACAGCAACTCGACATGGAGTTTGAAACCCGGACCGACGTGACGGAAGATGAATACATCGAGATGATACGCCTCAAGACCAGTGTGCTCCTGGCATGTGCCCTCAAGATGGGTGCCGTGCTGGCAGACGCTCCCGGTGCCGATGCCGACAACCTCTATCATTTCGGCGAGAAGATAGGACTTGCCTTCCAACTGCAGGACGACTACCTCGATGTCTACGGTGACCCGGCAGTGTTCGGAAAGGCTATCGGAGGCGACATTATTTCCAACAAGAAAACCTATATGCTCATCAATGCCTGGAACATGGCAGACCACGACCAGCGCACGGAACTCGAGCACTGGATAACTGCAGACAAGTTTGATGCGCAGGAAAAGATTGCCGCCGTGACGAGATTATATAATGAAATAGGTGTAAACCGCTTGGCGGAGAACAAGATTACGGAGTATTTCGAGGAAAGCAGGAAGTATCTGGCTGCCATCTCCGTGGAACCCGAACGCAAGAGGGTACTCACGGCATATACCGATGCCATGATGAAACGCAAGAAATAACTATCACGAAATGCCCTACAGAAGACTACCGAAGACTGACACCGCACGGCTCAAGACACTCAAGACGCTACTTGGCAACGACAGCATCTATACAGCCCGCGAGCGATTCCTGGACTGGAAGGTGCTCAACAGTGCCCAGCCTCTGTATGACCGCCTGCTCACTGCTGCCGAACAGTATCGCATGTGCTTCAACGCGCAGGTGCGCAACTCCGACAAGATAGACAAGTTGCAGCGCCGAGCCACCATGTATGTGAGTCATTTCCTTCAGGTGCTCTTCATGACCATAGAGCGAGGCGAAATCAAGCGCCCGCTGCTCAGTCTTTACGGACTGGACGAAGCCGCAACCGCATTGCCTGCCATCAACACCATGGAAGGACTGGGCAGATGGGCTGAGAAAACCATCGAGGGCGAGAAGCAACGCATTGCCCGGGGCGGTCGTCCTATCTACAATCCTACCATAGGAATGGTGGCTACCCACTACGACATCTTTCGTGAGGCCTACCAGGCACAGCGCCTACTCCAGGAGCGCACACAGCGTGCACAGGATGAACTGAAGGCCATACGCCCTGAGGTGGATGCCGTCATCCTGGAACTGTGGAACCAGATTGAGGCGCATTATGCCGACTTACCGGCGGAAGAGCGGTTCAAGGCGGCTACAAGGCTGGGTGTGGTGTACTACAACCGGCGCAACGAACACTTTAATTTCAAAGACGATGATTGATACCCATACACACATGGACGGCACGGAATTTGACGAAGACCGTGACCAGGCCGTGGAAAGAGCCCGCCAGGCAGGCGTGAGCCGCTTGTTCCTGCCTGCCATCAACCTGGCTTCGATAGATACCGTGCTTGCCATGGTGCGCCGTTATCCCGGCTTTGCCTATCCGATGATAGGACTTCATCCCGAGGAGGTGAATGGCGACTGGCGTGAGACGCTGGCAAAGATGCATGCCCGGCTCACAGCCCAACAGGATGTGCCTGCGGAGGAGCGGTTCATCGCAATAGGTGAAGTGGGACTGGACTATTATTGGAGCAGAGAGTTCGAGAAAGAACAGCTTGCTGCTTTCGAGAAACAAGTGGAGTGGTCGGTGGAAACCCGCCTGCCGTTGATGATTCATTGCCGCAAGGCACAGAACGAGATGGTGAAGATTCTCCGTGGCTATCGTGACGAACTTCCCGGAGGCGTGTTCCATTGCTTCACGGGCAACCTTCACGAGGCGGAAGAACTCCTCGAGTTTCCACGGTTTGCCCTCGGCATAGGCGGTGTGCTCACGTTCAAGAAGAGCCATCTGCCCGAGGTGCTGCCCCATGTGCCTCTCGACAGGGTGGTGCTCGAAACCGATTCTCCCTACATGGCTCCCGTTCCCAACCGTGGCAAGCGCAACGAGAGTGCCTACGTGGCGCTGGTCATGGAGCGTATGGCAGAGTGCTACGGGGTGACTCCCGCTGAGGTGGAAAGACAGACCGACGCCAATGCTGAACGCTTGTTCCCGCTGGCATTCACTTAAAGAATCCTAAAAAACGTGTGTTCCGGCAAGGAGTGTTCGTTTATTTGAAATAAAAAGGATAATTTTGCACCGCATTTCGACAATGCAGCAATCAGCCTCAAGGAAAGATGCTCGAGTGGCTGAAGAGGCACGCCTGGAAAGCGTGTATACGTCTAAAGCGTATCGGGGGTTCGAATCCCCCTCTTTCCGCAGATTTTTTCATACGAAAAGGATTCATGCCACGATGGCTTGGATCCTTTTTTAGCTTTTCAGCCCTTGTGCTTTTTCCCCGTCAGTCTTCTTTTATAAGGTTCATTCCCAATGTGGGGCAGCCACTGTTGCAGCCCTGTGTCGGAATGGATGCCCATATCTTCCGAAGCGGATGACATCGTGTAACAACCCTGTTGCAGCTCGTTAGTGGCAGACTAACGAGGTGTTAGTGGCAGACTTCCGCTTGGGGTCCACGACTTGGCATCCATTGCCACGGCCGTGGGCAACGATTGCCCAAACGGCGGAACCGATTTTGGGCAATCTGTTGTCATTCTTCTCCTGACGTATCTGTGTGATACCATGTCCAGGCTGTAGCTTTCGCGAGTCCCTGAAAAACAGCATCACGCACATTGGCTGTAATGTTTCTGCCAACGTGCGTGATGCCACTGTATGCTAATGAAAAGGAGTTTTCCTACTTGCTTGTTTCCAGTCCGCTGCGCTTGGTGCGCCGGTAGCTGCGGTAGTCGTCGAGCGGAATCTCGATGTCGGGTTCGGTGAGCGAGCCTTCGCGGGGCAACCGGAACTTCATGTATTTGATGTTCAGTCCCCTGTCTATCCATTGGCTCTCGTAGTAAGTCTGTATGCCGAGAATCTTGCTGGTGTCGGGGTCGATGCCTTCCGTGTGGTAGAGGTCTTCCGTGCGGAAGAGCAGCGGCAGATGGTTGCCTTCTACCATATAGGTGGTGTAGGTGAAGAGGAAGTTGGAGTCGGTCTTCAGGTGAATCAGTCCTCCGTCTACCAGGAAGCGGCGGTAGCGTTGCATGAAATAAGTACTGGTGAGTCGCTTGCGTGGGTTCTTCATCTGCGGGTCGCTGAAGGTAAGCCATATCTCCTGCACTTCATCCTCGGCGAAGAAGCGGTCTATGATTTCGATGTTGGTGCGGAGAAATGCCACGTTGGGCAGATTCTCCTCCTGTGCCTGCTTGGCTCCTGTGTGCATGCGGGCGCCCTTGATGTCGACGCCGATGAAGTTTACTTCGGGGAAAAGCTTGGCCAGTCCTACCGTATATTCACCTTTGCCGCAGCCCAACTCCAGGACGATGGGGTTGGAATTGTGGAAATACTGCTCACGCCATTTGCCTTTCATCTCAAACGGCACGTTGTCGATGACCGAGAACGGATACTGGAAGACATTGCTGAAGGTCTCCATCTCGGCGAATTTCTGTAGTTTACCTTTGCTCATATATTGTTTTTGGCTGCAAATTTAGGCATTATTCTCCATTTGGGCAAACCGAGGGCCTACTTATTGTTGATGTTCCAGCGCAGTCCCAGTTGCAGGTTGAAGTTCCAGGGATGCTCCTTGTAGTAGTTCTCGAGCGAGGAGTGGTTGTTGAAGTAATACTTCACGCCGGGTTCCACGTAGACGCCCAGTTGGGGCAGAAAGTCATATTGCACGCCCACGGAAGCGTCTGCCGACCATTGTGTGCGGTCTTTCTTGATGTCGTTGTCGATGCCTTCTGTCTCCATGCTTGCCTTGATGTTCTTGTCCATCTCGCCTCCGGCTGCCACATAGGCTGCCAGTCCGCCCCATTTCAGTAGCCTGTATTCAGCTTTCAGCGGGATGCCGATGTAGTGGAGAATCTGCTTGTCGACCATGCTGATGCCGGCAGACTGGTGGGTGAAGTCGGAGCGCAGGCGTGTGTAGACCAATCCTGTGGAAACAGCCCACCGTGAGGTGAGGTGGTATTTGGCGGTCATGCCTATGCTGACGGGCATTTTGTGCTCCGTCTTTTCCTTGGCGTCTTCCATGTAGCGGGGCATGACACCTGAGAGAAGAAGTCCGTCGACAGGAATGAAAGGCATTTCGTTGCTCGACATGACTGCCAGCACTGGCTGTGAACTGATGTCGCCCGATGCGTTGCCCATCATCATGTTGGCCGCGTAGAGGGCTGCGCTCCACCCTGTGCCCTTGTGCTTGCTGGAGGTGGCTGTGCGTGTGAACTTGGGCTCACGATGAGTGACCGGACGCTGTGCGGCTGCTTGGCGTGCGGGTTGAGGCCTTTGGCTTGCCGTGGCGGTATCGGACAGAGCTGTGACCGCAACCGGCTGGTCGGTGGATGCCAAGGCCACGATGTCCGTTTCCGCAGCCTCCAAGGGCGCATGGTCAGCCTTCCCGTTGTCGGTGCCATGCGCTTGTGCAGCCATGCGCTGTTGTGGCGAAAGGGCTGCCACAAGCGAGGCTCCTCTCTGTGACGGAGTTGCAGGGACATCCTGTTCGGATGTTCCAGTCGGTTCATGGCTCCCCTGTTGCCTTTCCTGCGCCACCCTTATGTCGGCAGGCAGGGTGCTCACGGGATTGAAGAACACGAGTCCTGCACCAGCCAGCAGCAGTATGCACGCAGCCGCTGCCACCCATCTGAAGAGTGGCACGGTGTGCTTGGCGGCAGGCTTGGCAGCCGACTTGTCGAGCTTGCGCTCGATGTCTGCCCATAAGCCGTCGGGCACCGGCGACTGATGTTCTTCCAACTTATCCCTTAGCAGGTCTGTCCAGTTATCATTGTTCATGTCATTGTTTGTTTAAATATTCGTTGATCATCTTGGCCAGCAGCCGCTTGGCGCGTAGAAATTGCGAGGCGGAAGTGCTCTCCTTGATGCCCAGGAGCTGGGCAATCTCCTTGTGCTTTTTCCCCTCAAACACGTAGAGGTTTACAATCATGCGGTAGCCCGAAGGCAAGTGGGCCACCATGTCCATCAACACCTTGGGCGGCACCTGCTCCACGTCGGGGTCTTCATCGGGTGTGTCGGGCATGTCGTCTGTAAATGTGAACTTCTGGTTCTGCCGCACGAAGTTGAGCGATTCGTTGGCCACAATCCGCAATATCCATGCCCTGAGCGACCCCTCGCCACGATAGTCGAAGGAATCTATGCGGGTGAATACCTTCACGAAACTGTCCTGCAAAAGGTCGTGTGCGGCATCGCTGTCGGACACATAGCGCCTGACCACCGATGCCGCATAGCCCGCATACCGCTCATACAACTGGTGCATGGCTTGGCGGTTGCCTTCTTTCACCTCCTGCTGGAGTTTCTCTTCAGATTCCAATATCTATATTGCTTTTGTGCTTATTTCTTGGTTGTATAGGTGAGCGTGAGGTTGCTCACGGTGTTTTCCTCCTCGTTTCCCTCCTGGTCCAGCAGTTCGTAACCGGTGAGCCGGAGGGTAATCAGAAAGTTGTCCGACAGGAGGGAGTAGGTGGCTTGGTTGCCCGACTGGACCCCTGCGTAGGCAGGAAGCGTGATGAACTTGAGCCGGAGCAACTTTCCCTCTCCGTTTATCCGGAGCTGTGCTTGCCACACATTGTCGCGTATGGCATAGTAGGCCGCCTTGTCCGATGATCCGCTCAGCGCGAATTCCATGCCGTAAGTGCCGGGCTGTATCTCCACCTCCTTGTCGGGAAACAGTGCTTGGACAAGACTTTGCATGGGGAAATCTGGAAACGTGAACTGCATGGCCGACACCTTCATGGAGCCTTCCGTGCTGTGTCCGCCTATGTTCCACGTGCCCTGGTAGGCCACTTCCCCACGGCCGGAATCGAAGTAACGTCCTGTCTCGTCGTCCGAATCGCTGCAGGCAGAGAAGGTGAGCGTGCAGAGCGTGATGAGGAGATAAGAAAATAGTCTATGCATGATGAATCCTTGTCTTTGTTCAATGCTAAAACAGAGTGGAAGCAAAAAACTTGCACGAAGATACGAAGAATATCGAATAAAACACGTATTTTTGTGAACAAATAACCTGCAAAAGCAAAATAATGACAACACCAAGAGAGAAAAGAAACGAAAAACTGGCGCACAAGTTGATTGCCAATCTTGAACGCCGACACTTTGAGGCATACTACTGCAACACTTCGGCAGAGGCGGTGGAACTGGTCACTAGCCTTGTACCCGAAGGCAGCACCGTGACATGGGGCGGTTCGGCAAGCATCCGCGACACGGGCATCACGGACGCACTGAAACGCGGGCCCTACACAGTCTACGACCGCGACGGCATTACCGACGTGCACGAGAAAGAGGCTGTCTATCGCAAGGCTTTCGGCTGCGACTACTATCTGAGCAGTGTCAACGCCATGAGCGAGGACGGCGTGATGGTCAACATCGACGGCAACGGCAACCGGGTGGCTGCCATCACCTGGGGCCCCCGTCGGGTCATCCTCGTGGTGGGGCTGAACAAGGTGTGCCAGGACGTGCCTTCGGCATTGGCACGTGCCCGTTCCACGGCAGCTCCCGTCAATGCGGCACGCTTTGACATCAATACTCCCTGTCAGGCAGACGGCATCTGCCACAACTGCCATTCGCCCGAAAGCATCTGCAACTACATCCATTTCCTCCGCAATTCGCATCCCGCCAAGCGTCACATCGTCATACTTGTGGGCGAAGATTTGGGCTATTGATGGGGCTAAATGAGGAAAAATGACTAACTTTGCAAACTGATAAAAACAAAGAAACAAGAATCAATGATAGTTTGTATTGCCGAGAAACCGAGCGTGGCAAAGGACATAGCACGCATTATCGGAGCCAACAGTTCACACAACGGGTATATGGAGGGCAACGGGTATCAGGTGACCTGGACTTTCGGCCACCTCTGTACCCTGAAGGAACCTGACGACTACACCCCTATGTGGAAGCGCTGGAGTCTGGCTGCACTGCCCATGATCCCACCACGTTTCGGCATCAAACTCATTGAGGACGAAGGCATCAAGAAGCAATTCTCCGTCATCGAGAAGCTCATGCAGCATGCCGACAGCATCATCAACTGCGGTGACGCCGGACAAGAGGGAGAACTCATACAGCGCTGGGTGATGCAGAAGGCGCAAGCCAAGTGCCCGGTGAAGCGGCTCTGGATATCCTCCATGACGGACGAAGCCATCAAGGAGGGCTTTCAGAACCTGAAAGACCAGGCCGAATACCAGCCTCTCTATTTGGCTGGCATGAGCCGTGCCATTGGCGACTGGATACTGGGCATGAATGCCACCCGACTCTATACGTTGAAGTACGGACAGAACAAACAGGTGCTCAGCATAGGGCGTGTGCAGACACCCACGCTCGCCCTCATTGTGAACAGACAGAAGGAAATAGACAATTTCAAGCCGGAACCCTATTGGGTTCTGTCCACTATATACCGCGATACGCTTTTCACCGCCACCAAGGGCAAGTTCACGTCCAAGGAGGAAGGCGAGCAGTCGTTTGCAGCCATAGAGGGGAAGCCCTTTACGGTGACCAGCGTGACGAAGAAAAAAGGCACCGAGGCACCGCCTCATCTGTTCGACTTGACGTCGCTCCAAGTGGAGTGCAACAAGAAGTTCAGCTACTCTGCCGAGATGACACTCAACCTGATACAGGGACTTTACGAGAAGAAACTGACCACTTATCCCCGTGTAGACACCCAGTTTCTCAGCGACGACATCTATCCCAAGTGTCCCAATACGCTCCGCGGACTCCGTGGGTATGAAGCACTTACCCAGCCTCTGCTGGCTAAGCCCCTGCCCAAGAGCAAGAAGGTGTTCGACACTTCAAAGGTGACCGACCACCATGCCATCATCCCCACAGGTGTGCCCGCCATGAATCTGTCCGACATGGAACGCAATGTCTACGACTTGATTGCCAAGCGCTTTATTGCCGTGTTCTACCCCGACTGCAAGTTTTCCACTACCACCGTGTTGGGCAAAGTGGAAGACGTGGAGTTCAAGGTGACGGGCAAGGAGATACTCAGTCCGGGCTGGCGCGTGGTCTACGGCAAGGAAGACACCGTACAGGCCGACGACGACAAGAAGACGGACGACGAGCGCACCCTGCCCACTTTCACCCAGGGCGAAACGGGAAGCCACCAGCCTACACTCACCGAGAAATACACCACACCTCCCAAATATTATACCGAAGCCACATTGCTCCGTGCCATGGAGACAGCGGGCAAATTCGTTGACAACGACGAACTCCGTGCCGCACTCAAGGAGAACGGCATCGGGCGTCCGTCGTCGCGTGCCGGCATCATAGAGACGCTGTTCAAGCGCCACTACATCCGCCGCGAACGCAAGAACCTGCTCGCCACCCCTACAGGCATTGAACTCATAGACACCATTCACGAGGAGCTGCTCAAGAGTTGCGAACTGACGGGTATCTGGGAGAAGAAACTGCGCGACATAGAGCACAGGAAATATGAAGCGGGTGAGTTCATCAATGGCCTGAAAGAACAAATCAACGAGATCGTGAACGACGTGTTGCGCGACAATTCCAACCGACACGTGGCCATCACCACCGACGAAGACCTGAAGAAGAAGACACCGCGCAAGCGGAACACTGCGCCCAAGGCGACCACCGTCAAGAAGGCTGCTGCCCAACCGAAGGCCACGCCCAAGCCTGTTTCTGCCACACTGTCAGCCCAGGAAGACCTGGCGGGCAAACCCTGTCCCGTGTGCGGCAAGGGCGTTATCATCAAGGGCAAGACCGCCTATGGCTGTTCGCGATGGAAGGAAGGATGCAACTTCCGCAAACCGTTCGGGGCATAGCGTGCACCATGCCGCCGCTTGCGGATGGCGTTGGGAGCCTTCGCCCGATACACTTTCCCCTCATTTCTGTAAAAACAAAGACACATGTCCAGGACATCCATTCTACTTTTGCTGGCAGGCATCGTGCTGCTCACGGCTTGCGGGGCAGACAAGAACCTCAAGAAGGGCGAGAAGTTTCTCGCCTTGGGAGAGTATTATGACGCTGCCGGAGAGTTCAAGCAAGCCTATGCCAAGACACCTGCCAAGGAACGCGACAAGCGCGGACAGATTGCCTCACGGATGGCCTATGCCTACGCACGCATCAACTCGTCGCAACGTTCCATAGCCGCTTTCCGCAACCAGATACGCTACAAGCAAGACAGCATCGGCACTCATCTCGCCTTTGCCCGCCAGTTGCTTCGCAATGGCGACTACAAGGAAGCCGCCAAGGAGTTCCAGCTGGTGCTCGACTCCATGCCCGACAATGTGCTGGCACGCAACGGACTCCAGTCGGCACGGATGGCCCCTCAATGGAAAAAGGAGGGGTCGCGCTATACGGTGAAACGTATGGACGTGTTCAATTCACGCCGGGCAGACTATTCGCCTGTGCTCTTCGGCGACCAGTATGACCAGCTTTATTTCACTTCCACCCGCAACGAGTCGTCGGGCGACGAACTGAGCGGCATCACGGGCGCTAAGGCTGGCGATATCTTCGTGTCGCAGAAAGACGACAAGGGGAAATGGAGCAAGCCCGAAGCGGTGGCCGGTGGACTGAACACGGACTACGACGAGGGAGCCTGTTGTTTCTCGCCCGACCAGCGTGAGATGTATCTCACCCAGTGTGTCACCGACCCTTCCTATCCACGCTATGCCTCGATTGTCACTTCCAGCCGGAGTGATGCTGCCTGGGGCAAGACGCAAAAGGTGGAGCTTTCCCGCGACACGCTTTCCAGCTATGCGCATCCTGCCATTTCGCCCGACGGGCAGTGGCTCTACTTCGTGTCCGACATGCCTGGAGGCAAGGGCGGACTCGACATCTGGCGCGTGCGCCTGACAAGTGCCGGTCTCGGCGGCGTGGAGAACGTGGGCGAACCCATCAACACACCGGGCAACGAGGAGTTCCCGACTTTCCGTCCCAATGGCGACCTCTATTTCTCGTCCGACGGGCATCCCGGCATGGGCGGGCTCGACATCTACATAGCCAAGGTGGGCAAAGACCGGAAGTGGCATCTCGAACATCCGGGCTATCCGCTCAACTCACAGGGCGACGACTTCGGCATGACTTTCGAGGGCGCTCTCAACCGGGGATTCTTCTCTTCCAACCGGGGCGACGGCAGAGGTTGGGACCATATCTACAGTTTTGACAATCCCGAAATCGTACAGACCGTGAAGGGATGGGTGTATGAGCAGGAGGGCTACGAACTTCCTGCCGCACAGGTATACATGGTAGGCAACGACGGCACCAACCTGAAACTCAGCGTGAAGGGCGACGGTTCGTTCACACAGGTCATACAGCCCAATGTGGACTACATCATGCTGGCCACCTGCAAAGGTTATCTCAACCATAAGGAGGAACTCAAGGTGCCTGTGGTTACCGAGTCGAAAGAATACACTCTCCAGTTCCCGCTCGCATCCATCTCGGTGCCGGTGATGATTGACAATATCTTCTACGACTTCGACAAGGCTACGCTAAGGCCCGACTCGGAGAAGGCTCTCGATGAACTGGTGAAACTGCTCAACGAGAACCCCAATGTGACTATCGAACTGAGTGCCCACTGCGACTATAGAGGCAATGCAGACTACAACAAGGCTCTCTCACAGCGCCGGGCAGAAGCCGTGGTGGACTATCTCACACGAAAGGGCATCGCCAAAGACCGGCTCACGCCCATGGGCTATGGCAAGGAGAAGCCCAAGAAGATAAGGAAAAAGCTGACCGAGACCTACACCTGGCTTAAAGAAGGTGATGAGTTGACCGAAGAGTTTATCAAGAAGCAAACCAAAGAACATCAGGAAATATGCAACCAGCTGAACCGCCGTACCGAGTTCATCGTGCTCCGCACCACCTATGGCATGTTTGATGCCGACGGCAAGCTGAAGCGGCAGCCGGCTCCGAAGAAGAAGAACGACAGCAAGGGAGCCGACGACTTTGAAGTTTCCTTTGAATAATACCTATTATGAACATTCCTTTAAGTCCCGTATTCATTGAACATACGCGCTCATTGATGGGCGAGGAGCGCTTCGGCCGATTCCTCAAGGCCTTCGACGAGGAACCGCCTGTGAGCATCCGTGTGAACCCGTTCAAGCATGCCGTGGCAACAGAGGGCGACCCTGTGCCGTGGTGTCCCGGTGGTTGCTATCTGTCCTCCCGTCCGTCCTTTACCTTCGACCCGCTGTTTCATGCCGGTGCCTACTATGTGCAGGAGGCGGGCAGCATGTTCATCGACCGGGTGCTCCGGCAATATGTGCACCGTCCGGTGACCATGCTCGACCTTTGTGCTGCACCCGGAGGCAAGTCTACGGCGGCACGTACGGCTCTGCCCAAGGGCAGCTTGCTCTTCAGCAACGAGCCTATGCGCCAGCGTGCCAACGTGCTGGCGGAGAACATGCAGAAGTGGGGACACCCCGATGTGGTGGTGACCAACAACTATCCGAAGGACTACCGGCAGTCGGGCCTGCGCTTCGACGTTATTCTTGCCGACGTGCCCTGTTCGGGAGAGGGCATGTTCCGCAAGGACGAGGGAGCTGTGGGCGAATGGAGCACACAGAACGTGGAGCATTGCCGCAGGCTGCAACGCGAAATCGTGGAAGACATCTGGCCTTGTCTTAATCCCGGCGGCTTGCTCATCTATTCCACGTGCACCTTCAACAGCCAGGAGGACGAGGAGAACGTGAGTTGGATACAAAGTCAGACGGGAGCTGAAATGCTTGCTGTCGACACGTGTCCCGAATGGCACATCACAGCCTCGCTTTTGAAAGGAGAGGAGCAGATGCCCGTCTATCGCTTCATCCCCGGCATCACCCGCACCGAGGGACTCTTTGTCTGTGTGCTGCGCAAGTCCGACAACGGCATGGCGGAGGAAACGATGACCGTCAAGGGCAGGAAAAAGAAGGCAAAGGCAGACAAGGGCGGACGGAAACAACAGAAGTTGCCGCCACTTCCCGCGTGGCTTTCCGGTCAGGAGCACTACAGGATTCTCATGAACGAATCCTCGGTCATGGCTATCCCCGAGGCTTGGGCTGACATCTATGCCGCTGCTTCCGGATTGAAGATTCTCCATGCAGGCATTACCCTGGGCACTGTCAAGGGCAAGAACTTGGTGCCCTCGCAGTCGCTCGCTCTTTCCACCGAACTCCTCAGAGGCTCTTTCCCCACAGTGGAAGTGGACTACAAGACAGCCATCGCCTACCTGCGCACCGAAGCCGTGACATTGCCCGAGGGCACTCCCACAGGCTACGTGTTGCTCACCTATGGCGGCGGATTCCCCATAGGGTTCGTGAAGAACATTGGCAACCGCGCCAACAATCTCTATCCCGCCGAGTGGAAAATCAAGAGTTCGCACGTGCCCGACACGGCACCGCAGACCGGCATTATCATTGACGACAACATATAACGACATGAAACAATATTTAGACCTTCTAAACCGCATCCTTACTGAAGGACACCGTAAGACCGACCGTACCGGAACCGGCACGATGAGCGTCTTCGGAAACCAGATGCGCTTCGACCTGGCCGACGGATTTCCGTTGCTCACCACCAAGAAGCTTCATCTGAAGTCTATCATCTATGAGTTGCTGTGGTTCCTTCGCGGCGACACCAACATCAAGTATCTCAAGGACCATGGCGTCAGCATTTGGGACGAGTGGGCTGACGAGAATGGTGAACTCGGTCCCGTCTATGGCCATCAGTGGCGCTCCTGGCCCGACTACAACGGCGGAAGCATAGACCAGATAGCCAACGTGATTGACCAAATCAAGCACCATCCCGACTCGCGCCGCATGCTGGTGTGTGCCTGGAATGTGGCCGAAATAGACAAGATGCAGTTGCCGCCATGCCACTGTCTGTTCCAGTTCTATGTGGCCGATGGCAAGTTAAGCCTGCAGCTCTACCAGCGCAGTGCCGACACATTCCTGGGTGTGCCCTTCAACATCGCCTCCTATGCCCTGCTTTTGCAGATGATGGCGCAGGTGACGGGCCTTGAGGCAGGAGAGTTTATCCACACCACGGGCGACACGCATCTTTATCTGAACCATCTCGACCAGGCGCGTCTGCAACTCACGCGCGAGCCTCGTCCGTTGCCCAAGATGAAGCTTAATCCCGATGTGAAGAGCCTTTTCGATTTCCAGTATGAAGACTTCCAGCTGGAGGACTACAATCCTTGGCCGCACATCAAGGCTGCCGTATCGGTTTAAAACAACATGTAAGAAGGTGAAACAATGAGAATCAACATCATAGCAGCCGTGGCAAAGAATCGTGCCATAGGCTTTGAAAACAAACTAATCTATTGGCTGCCCAACGACTTGAAGCGTTTCAAGGCACTCACCACGGGGCATACCATCATCATGGGGCGTCGCACTTTTGAGTCTCTTCCCAAGGGGGCTTTGCCCAACCGTCGCAATGTGGTGCTGAGCCGCACGGTGCACGAACATCCGGGATGCGACACCTATGCTTCTCTTGAGGAGGCACTGGAACATTGCTCTCCCGAAGAGGACATCTATATCATTGGCGGTTCGAGCGTCTATGAGCAGGCATTGCCCGTGGCCAACCGCCTCTGTCTGACCGAAATAGACGACACTCCGGCTGCTGCCGATGCCTTTTTCCCAAGCTATGACGGCTGGACAGAAACTTGGCGCGAGGACCACGAAACGGACGAGAAACACCGTTTCCGCTATGCTTTCGTAGACTACGAGCGGAAGTAAAAGAAGAAGCTTGCAGACAGCAGTTCTGTGCCTGTCAACCGTTGGCTCTGTTACTCCCATGTAGAAGTCGGCGACTTTCATCCCGTAAGTCGGCGACTTCTACATCGTTAGTGGCAGAGTAACGGAGTGCTAACGGCATACTGACAAATCGTAAGTCGGCAACTTGCGATACAGAAATCTGTGATAGGCGGAAATTATGCCCTTCTCCAAGGGATTGTCGCCGAAGTTTTCACTATCGCCATGACGACCGATGGTCTGTTTTCTTGACGAGAGAAGGAAATCTACATTGGGCAGTCTGCATCTTTGGGAGCACTCATTCCCCTGAAACGTGAAGACCGGTTGCTTGCCCCTCTTGGGCTTGCAACCGGTCTTCACATTTATCTCTCTTATCTCTTTTCCTGTTATTCGTCAGCCTCTTCTTCAAAGGCATTCTCCGTCTGGTCGCTCAGTATAGGGAGCGGACGGTTGATGGCAGCATTGAAGGAGATGATGGTCTCGCTGCGCGAAAGGCCGAGTGGCTGGAGCTTGTCGTGGATGATGTTCATCAGATGATGGTTGTTCATGGCATAAATCTTGATGAACATGTCGAAGCCACCTGTCGTGTAGTGACATTCCACTACCTCGGGTATCCGCTTCAATCCCTCTACTACCTGGTCAAACTTCTCAGGGTCCTTCAGGTAAAGACCGATATAGGCGCAGGTTTCATAGCCTATCTTCTCTGGATCTATGATGAATTGGGAACCTTTCAGGATACCCATATTGGTAAGTTTCTGAATACGCTGGTGAATGGCTGCACCGCTTACATTGCAAGCGCGGGCAACCTCAAGAAATGGTATTCGGGCATCCTCGGCAATGAGGCGAAGGATTTTCTTGTCCAAATAATCTAAACGATGATGTGCCATAATTGTTTTTAATTTGCTGCAAAGATACAACAAAGTATTTAAAACGGCAACAGTTTTCCTATAAAATGTTATGTTTTTCTTTTTGAAAGCACAAAAACATAAGCATTTGTTAAGCACAAGTAGCGTGTCTTACTCTATTTCCTGCCTCTTTCCACGGCGGAATAGTTCACTTTCAAGGCACCTGCGCGACGCAAAGCCTGCTTCACGTCGGTGATGAATCCCATGCGGGTGTGCTGGTCGGCCTTGATGGATACGGTCATGCGTTTGGCGTCCTCGGCCTGCATGTTGGTGTGTTCTGTTGCCACGTAGTCTGTCACGCCCGTCACGTCGGAGAACTTGTCGTTGACTTGTATGCGCGACTCGCTGCTCGTCTGCTTGCCGAGTTTGTCCGACGGCCTGCCTATATAAATATAGGTGACAGCCGATTTCTTGGTCAGCCGTGTAAGCTCCGTTCCTGCTGGAACTTGGTATTTCACCTTGAGCGTGACCTTGCGCATGTGGGTTACAATCATGAAAAAGAAGAGCACGGTGAATATCAGGTCGGGCAGCGAAGCGGTGTTCAGTCCCGGCACGTCGTGCCCTTGTCTGCGGAAACGACTCATCTTGCGCCTCCTTTCTCGCTGGTGTCATACACTTCCGATATGCGTTGCGGATAACATTCGCGCAGGGCTTTGCGTTCTTCTTCGCTGCATTGCATGTAGCTTCTGTGGAACTTTTTCTGTGCCAAGGCATTGCGGAGCTGGGCATAGGCTGCCATCACTTCGTTCTGCACGCGGAAGTAGGTGTTGTAGTCGGCGTCGCGGTCGGTCTCTATGGAGATGATGTGCTGGTCGCTCACGTCAAACGTGCCCACAAGCGCCACCTTGCGTCGGGTCTTTTGGGGAAGGTCTGCCCGGTCTTGCGGATTGCCCACGAACTCAGCCACACGGCGACGCAGTAGGCCCAACGCTACAGGTTTCCCTCCGGCGAGAATGGAGTCGGTGCGTGTGATGCTTATTTTCATTACGTTGCGCTCGGCTGCATCGGTAGGCTCCTGGTGCTCTTCGTCGGGCTGTATGGGCGGCAACTGGCGCGACAAGCCCTTGTCCACGTCCATCGAACTGGTGACGAGGAACAGGATGAGCAGCATGAACGAGATGTCTGCTGTCGATGTGGTGTTCAGTTGCGGCACCCGCCGCCTTCTTTTCCTAAACATGTTTCTTTCGGATGTATTTCATGTTGCCGTAGACCACAGTGCCCGCGGCGATGACAATCAGAATGAGGGAACTGCTCACGAACATGTCTGCCAACTTGAGCCAGCCCCACGATTCGAACCATTTCCCGTTGATGAGAATGGGCTGTGAAGAGCCAATGAGAAACGTAACGACGAGCAGTAGGATGGTTCCGCAGGTCACGCTCGTGGCTATCTTGGCCCTGTTGATGCCGTCTATCTTGCGCTCTCCCTTGAACTTCAGGCTCCGTGTGATCGACCATACTGCCACAACCATGGCTCCGGCGAGGAGCACGTAGATGAGTGCAAGCACAGCGTCGGTGAACAGGGGCGCGTTGAATTCGGGGTTATCGTCGAACGGACGGTCGAAGCCGATGAGGCTGAAAGCGGCAAACACTACCGCTATCACTGCAGCCAGCACGTAGAGCAGACGCATGGAAATGCGCTCCGTGGGCCACGACTTCAAGTTGATGTGTTTCATGCTTTCTTCAGCTTATACTTCATCACCGCGTCGAGGAGTGTGATACACGATTCCTCCATTTGGGCGGTGAGATGTTCTATCTTTGACAAAATGTAGTTGTAGAATACCTGCAGCACGAGTGCCACGATGATGCCGAAGATGGTGGTGATGAGTGCCACCTTCATGCCTGCAGCCACAATAGTGGGGCTGATGTCGCCCGCCTGCTGTATCTGGTCGAAAGCCATCACCATGCCAATCACCGTGCCGAGGAATCCCAGCGAAGGGGCCATGGCTATGAAAAGCGTTATCCACGAACAGCCTTTTTCCAGGTTTGCTGCCTGCACGGACCCGTAGGCGGTGATGGAGCGTTCCACTTCCTCGATGGAGTCGTCCACTCGGGTGAGCCCCTGATAGCAGATGGAGGCCACGGGACCACGTGTGTCGCGGCAGAGTGCTTTGGCGCCCTCGATGTCGCCTTCGGCTATACGGGCGTCCACGTCTTTCATAAACCGCTTGGCGTCTATCTCGGAGAGGCTGAGATAGATGATGCGCTCGATGCAGAAAGCCAGTCCGAGCACGAGTGCCAGTGCCACGAGCGACATGAAGCCTGCGTTTCCCTCAATGAATTTGGTCTTGAGTTCCTTGTGCAGCCCTTCGCTTTCCACGGGCGCCACGGATGTGGAGTCGGCAGCCATCTCGCTGATTAGGTCGTCGTCTTGTGCTGCGGCTGTGGTGTCGGCTACTGCGGTGGCCACACTGTCGTTGTTGGCTTTCGGTGAAGTCTGTGCCAAGGCGGAAGCTCCGCTTGCACACAGCATCAATGTCGTGATTGCCCAAAGGGCAACAAGTCTTTTCATCTTCATATTGTTTTAAATGTTTTCCGGACGTTTGTGGCAGCTTACTGCCGTTCCCGTCGCCATGTTTACGGAATGCAAAATTACAATAAAACCAAGAACCCAACAAATAAAATGGAGAAAATATACGGGCCGTTAAGCTGGCTGCCAGGGCTTGGCAGTCTGTGACTGGTAGGGGACTCAGACAAGAGAATCGTTTTGCGGGCGTATGAAAACAAAAGAAGAGGGAAGCCCGCAGGTTTCCCTCTTCCGTGAGTCTGTTGATACCCTATCTGTATTCGCTCAACTTAGGATACTTGGTATAGAGATTCTGGTTCTGCAGTTCTTCGTCTGCCAGGATGCGATAGAGATAGTAGATGCTGTTTTTCGTGAAAGCCGACCCGTCTGGGAGCTTGAGAGTGTAGTGGCCTTCGCCGATGATGGGATTCTCGGGGTCTTGTGCTACAGGGTCCTTGCTCGTGTCGTTCTTTGGATACACCGTCACGCCTTCCACGTCGTGTGCTTCACGTTCCACGCTCTTTTGGTTGCGGATGATGTCAGTGAGCGCGAAGCCTTCACCCCACAGTTCCTTGCGGCGCTCCATCCAGATGGCTTCGAGCAAGTCGTTGCCGGTGGCTGTCACGGCAGGGGCCGTGGCGCCTGCTTTCATGCGTGCCTGCTGCAGGTCGTGCAGCAATTCGCGTGCTTCGCCCTCCTTGTTGTTGATGTGGGCAGCGGCTTCTGCCTTGATGAGGTATATTTCGGACGTGCGCATCAGGGCGTAGTTGGTCAGATCGTTGTCCTCGTCTACCATCTTGAACTTGTCGTTCATCAGACGTATGGTCTGGCCGCCCTGCAGCGTGTAGCCCCACTGCTTGAACAGGTCGCCGCGGTAGTCGCCTTCGCTAAACTTGGCAGCGAAGTTGGGGTCAACGCAGAGGCTGCCGTAGCCGTTGAGTGAGTTACACTTGAACCAGCCCACCGTGGCACCGTCGCAATCGTCGAGTGTTGAGGTGTATGCCCACAGCCATTCCTTGTTGTTGTAGTCGTTGAACCCCTCCTTGTATTCGGCTTCGGTCATCAGATAGCTGTTGCGCTCCAACACCTGCGATGCATACGTGTAGGCATCCTCCCATTGGCGGGCATACAGGCAGGTGCGGGCGAGCAAGCCCAGGGCTGCCGTATAGTCAATCTTGTACTGGTCAGCTTGAGCTGAACCGTGCGAGTAGTCCGACGGTATCAGTTCTACCGCTTTTTTCAGGTCGCTGACGGCCTGGGCGTAGACTTCCGAAACGCTCGAAGCTGGGTTGCCGCTCAGGGCAGTGCCGAGTGTGGTAGGCTCCGTGTAGACGGGCACGCACACAGCGTTCGGGTCTTTGTCGATGGCGAACGAGTAGTGTGAGGCAAGCATCATGTACATGAACCCGCGGGTGGCATAAGCCTGGCCCTTGATGCGGTTCTTGTCTGCCTGAGTGCCCGAAGCGTTGTCCACATAGGCAATGACGTTGTTGCTGTTGTTGATGGCATCGTAGCACATTGTCCAGCAGAAGCGCACGTGTTGAGCGCGGGCATAGCCTGCCGTGAGGTTGTAGCCATCGCTGAATCCGTAGCTTTTTGCCTTTACGCAGTCGCTGCCCATGAAGTCGTCGTTGAGCAGGATGGCTCCCAGTCCGACAGACTGTATGGTGATGCCATCGTTGAACACGTAGCTCCATGTGCCACGCAGCACGTCGTCTGCGTAAGTTGTGCTCTTGAAAGTGTTGTCGGCGTCGAGCGACGTGGTGGGTGCGGTGTCAAGATCGCAGGCCGTAAGGGTGACGAGCGCTGTGAAAACCACGCCCATCTTGCTGATATATTTATTCATAATCCTTTTCCTTTTTACCTTTAAAGTTTAACATTGATACCGAATGAAATGGTCTTCATGGCCGGATAGCGATACTGCACCATGCCGCTGAGCGGTTGCTCCGGGTCGAGACCTTGCTGGCTGTGCAGGGTGAAGAGGTTTTCTGCTTGCACGAACACGTTCACGTCTTTCATGTATGCGCTCTTCACCAGCGCCTGCGGCAACTGGTAGTTCAGTGTCACGGTCTTCAGGCGCAGGTAGCTGCGGCTTACGAGCCAGCGCGAGGAAGAGCTTGTGAAATAGCTGGTCTGGCTATACACAAGTTTCGGAATGTCGGTGTAGCGGTTATCTTCTGTCCAGCGGTTGAGCATGTTCTTGCTCAGGGTGTTGCCGTTGCCACCAGCCACGCCTATCATGTTCACGTAGTCGCTGTTGTATAGCTTGCCGCCCAAGGCGTAGGAGAACTGAGCCGAGAGGGTGAGGCCTTTCCAGCGCACGTCGGTGGAAAAACCTCCGCTCAGCGACGGCAGCGAACTGCCGCACTTCACTTTGTCTTTCTCCTGGTTCAGGCTGTTGTAGTCTTCTGTCACCTGTTTGTTGCCCTCGTCGTCATAGTAATACCACTGTGGATTGCCGTTGTCGGGGTTCACTCCAGCCCATTCGTAGAGCCAGAAGTCGTAGAGCGAACCGCCCTTCACCCATTTCTTGCTACTCTGCCACATCACGTCGCTGGGCAGTTCCTCAATTTTGTTCTTGTAGGTCGTGGCGTTCACGGAGAGTTTCCATGTCCAGTCCTTGGTGCGGATAGGGGTACCGTTGAGGGTGAACTCCCATCCGTAGTTCTTCAGCTTGCCGATGTTGGCGTCTATACTGCTGTAGCCAGACGAGGGCACGAGACTGCGGGCGAAGAGCAAGTCCTTGGAGGCACGCTCGAAGTACTCCACTGTTCCCGACAGGCGGTCGCCGAAGAAACTGAAGTCCAAGCCCACATTGGTGTTGAGGTTGGTTTCCCATGTCAGTTCGGGCGTGGCCATGCGCGAAGCGTGCAGCGCGTTCTCGCCCTGGAACTTGCCGATGCTGTAGAGTGCCTGGTAGGCATAGTAGCCCACATTGTCGTTACCTTGTGCACCATAGCTGGCTCGAAGTGTGAGATTGTCTACCCACTTCACGGGCTGCATCCACTTCTCGTTCGTGATGCGCCATGAACCGCCGAACGACCAGAAGGTGCCCCAGCGGTTGCCTGGAGCAAAACGTGACGAACCGTCGGAACGGAGCGAGACACTGGCGAAGTACGTGCGCTTGTAGGAGTATTCGGCGCTGCCGAAGAAACTGAGCAACTTATACTGGTCGCTGTTGCCGCCGAAAGACACAAGCGTGGAAGCCACATCGGGTTCGTAGTAGCCTTCGGCAATCACGCCCGAGCGTTGTCCGTTGAAGTTGGACGTGTTGTATTCGTAGTATTCCTGGCCCGCCATGGCATGCACATTGTGCTTGTCGCAGAAGGTGTGCTCATAGTTAATCACGTTGTTGATGGTGAAACCTGTGGTGCGCGTGTTGCCTTTGTAAGACGTACCCACGGGGTTCTTGCCGTAGGTGGGGTTCGAGTAGTCTTGCTGGAACAGGCTGTTGTAGTCCAGATTGACGGTCATCTTGTAGCTCAGGTCTCTGATGGGGTCTATCTTGATGAAGCCCTGCACGGTGGCTGCGTCGCGGTTGCGCTCATGCTTGTCGTAGAACATGGAGTGGGCAAGGTTCATGCCTGAATAGCTGTTGGCCCGGTAAGTGCCGTAGTCGGGGATGCGGTTTCCGCTTTCGTCGAGCCGGTAGGCACCCGTGTCGGGGTCGCGCTCGTAGACGGGATAGAACGACGGCATGTTGCGGGCGAAGAGCACCACGTTGTCCGTACGGGTGTCGTTCTGCTTGGGGTAGCTCTGTGAAGAGTGAGCTCCCGAAAGGTTCATGCCCACTTGCAGCCAGCTCTTCAGGTTGGATGTTATGTTGGCGCGCACGTTGTAGCGTTTGAAACCGGAGCAGATGTAGGCTCCCTGGTCGTCGAGATAGCCTAGTGAGAGGTAGTATTTGGAGTTCTTGCTTCCGCCCGACACGCGTGCGCTCAAGTCTGTGTAGTGAGCGTTTTGGGTCATGGCATCTTCCCAACTGTCGTCCCAAAGAGGAGTGGCACCGCTCACAATCTTGCCGTCCGTGCCCACAGGCTGCGCATACTGCGAACCGTAGGGATTGATGCCGAGCACTTTGGTCACGTTTCCCGAAGCCTTGGTGGCTGCCTCGGCGGTAGAAAGTCCGTCGTTCAAGTATTTGTTGCGCATGGCTTCCCACTGGAGCTCGAAATATTCGTTGGTCGTGAGTTGGTCGTAGTCGGCCACGGCACGACTGGAGAAGCCGTATTTGGCGGTCAGCTCAATAGTGGGTGTAGCGCCCTGTGAACCTTGCTTGGTGGTGATCATGACCACGCCGTTGGCGGCGCGTGAACCATAGAGCGAGGCGGCAGCAGCGTCCTTTAGTACGGTCACCGAGGCAATGTCCTGACTGTTGATGTTGGCGAGTTTGCCGTCGTACGGCACACCGTCAACCACGTAGAGAGGGTCTGAACTGGCGTTCACCGAACCCACACCACGGATATATACCGAAGCGTCTTCGCCCGGCTGGCCGCTTGTGGCAAACGACTGCAAGCCTGCCACGGTGCCCTGGAGGGCTTTCGACACGCTTGCCACCTGTGAGTTGGCAATCTTCTCGCCTGTCACCACGCCGGCAGAACCTGTAAAGGTGGATTTCTTGCGGGTGCCGTAGGGCACGGTGATGACCACTTCGTTCAGTTCTTCCGATGTCTCGGCAAGGGTTACGGTGAGCTGGCTTTTTCCTTTCACGGGCACACTCACGGTGTTGTAGCCCACGGAGGTGAACTGCAATGTGGCGTCTTTGTCGGCTTCAATGATGAATTTCCCGTCGATTGAAGTCATCGTTGCTACTTTTTGTCCCTGCACCTTCACGGTTACTCCCGGGACAGACTCTCCCTTCGCATCCTTGACAGTTCCGCTTATCTTGATTTTCTGGGCATGTGCGCAGACAACCATAAGCAAAGCTATCAGGACAGAAAACAATCTGTTCATAACTTTGTCGTAATATTAAAACATTAAACTTATTTATTTCTCTCTTTTTAAGTATGCTGCTTTATCAGCTTTTTCTTCGTCTCTCTTATCTAATATCTCTCTTTTATTTCGATTGAAATTATAGTCTTCTTTCTTACGATTAATGGTACATTCGAGTACAAAATTAGTGATTTGTAGTCGTAATGCAATATATAAAAATGATAATTAGTCTTTTTTTATGGAAGTTAACAGTTTGTTTTACTTATGATATGTGAATCTTTCTATAGACTATTTGCCAAGTTGCTGACTGCTGAAGGGGTCTTTCACAATGATGGTCTTGCCGGTCATGGGATGGCGGAACTGCAGTTCTTCGGCATGGAGCCACAGGCGGTCGGCAGGATGGCCATAGAGGTTGTCGCCCTTGATGGGGCAGTTGAGGCCCTCGGGGTGGGCACAGTGCATGCGCAACTGGTGGGTGCGCCCCGTGTGGGGATAGAGGGCGATGAGTGTTTCACCGTTCTTTTCATCGACAACCCTGTAGCTGGTGATGGCACGCTTTCCGTGGATGGGGTCAACGAGCTGGCGAGGTCGGTCGTCGAGGTCGGGGCGGAGCGGCAGGATGATGGTGCCCTCGCGTTTCACTTCGGGGGCAAGTGTGCCGCTGAGCACTGCCATGTAGCGCTTCTTGATGTCGCGGTCGAGGAATTCAGCCTGCAACCTTTTGTGCGATTCCTTGGTCTTGGCGATGACCATCAAGCCTGAAGTGTCCATGTCGAGGCGGTGCACAATGAGCGGTCCTTCGGCTTGGGGCCACATGGCCTGTGCCCATGTGAGCACACTGCGGCGGCCGTCTTTGCCCGGCACGGAGAGCATGCCGTGAGGTTTCGACACCACGGCGAGCCATTCGTCTTCGTACATCACGCGTGGCTGCAGGGCGTGCGGGTCGGTAGCGAGCGGATTTGGAGCCACGTCAAGTCCCTGGAGCATGTGCCCAAGCAGGGGCTTGCACTTGCTGCGGCAGGCAGGGTAGAAGTGGAGATGATGGCGCACCTCGGTCTTGGGCGAGCGTCCCCACCAGAATTCAGCCATGCACAAGGGGCGCATGTGGTGGGCATAGGCCCACTGCAGCAGTTTCGGAGCGCAACATTCACCTGTGCCCGATGGAGGTGTGGCGTGCATCTCCCGATAGAAAATGTCGCTCACGGTGCGCACTTCTCCCCGTGCGTTGAACAGCCGGTACTGGTCGAAAATCCACCGTTGCAGATTGTCGGACATCTGTTTACGCTCCTGTTTCAGCCGTGCCGTTTCGCCGTCCATCCTCACGAGTTGCTCCTCAAGGGCATGGCTTTCGGCTTGTGCTGCCTGTTTCATCCGCTTCAGCTCCGCCTTCATGAATTGGCTTTGTCGGGTCATTTCCTCCCTTTCCTCCTCACTGGGCGAGCCTTCCGTGCGCCTTTTGTCGCGCTGCCGTTTGGCCTCGTCCATTTTCCGTCGCCATGCTTCCGTGCGCTTGTCCCATGCTTCACGGCTCTCCGCCAGTTGCTGGGCGAGCCGTGTTCTTTCGGACGATTGGCTGAGCTGGCTGATGCGGCGGTTGAGTGCGGAGATGCGCTCTTCGCCCTGCTTGAAGTGGCCGTCGGGCTGCAGCAGGTCGTAGACGGCAGGCACGAAGTAGTCGAGCCGGTTGCTGCCGGCAAGCAAGCCGGAGTAGGCAGCCAGGAAACCGATGGTTCCGTCGGTGCGCTCCACCACGAGCACGCCGAACATCTTGCCCTGCTGCAGTTCTTCCGCCCATTGTGTCTGGGCGGCGATGTAGCGTTGCAGTTGCCGGCAAGCCTCGAGGGCGAGCGGATGAGGCTCGTAGCAGAACGGATAAGTGAACTTGTCGGGAAGAGGCAGGCTGGTGTGGAGAGGATGAAATGTAGTCATGCGTGCAAAGTTACTCTTTTTCTTTCTATTGCAAAGGGGTTTAAGGTCAATAATATTTGGTTGTTGTTCAATTCCCTTAATCAAAAGATATAAAATATTAAAATGTTTTGCAGATAAGTTGCAAAGCGGTAAATTTGTTGCTCAATTAAAACTGATAATATGGGAAATCTAACACAACTGCCCGTCACCTGCAAGGAAGTGACTATGGACAGCTCGGATCAGGAAACTGTCAGGAAAACATTGCCCCGCCATGATTGGGGCACGATGTCCATCTATCTGTGTGACGCAGGGCAGATGAGAGTGAATGTAAACGACCAAGAGATTGTTATCGGGAAGGGCGACATGTTGTTCGTCAACGCATTCATGTATTTGCACATAGTTGATATAAGCAGTGACTTTCATGGCCACGTCATGACCGCCAAGTCATCGCTCATGTTCCCCATCGTGAAGGAAATTCTCGATGTAAATACGCAATTGTTTTATCGTGAGCACCCGTTGGTGCATCTCGAAGCCTACCGTTTCGGCGAGATGGCGAGCATTGCCTCTCACCTCGAACGTCGCATAGCCTATGAGCAGTCGTCAAACCTCACGGGGCCCAAAGCGCTTGTGGCGCACGAATTCGTGATGCTAATGTTTCGCGGGCTTGTGCTCAAGATGCTCGACGTGTGTCTGGAAAAGGCGGCTCCCACCAAGAGCTACAACGACCGCACGGACGCATTCGTCTATCAGTTCCTCGTGGAGGTGTTCAACAACTACCGCGAGCACCGCGAGGTGATGTTTTATGCCGAGCAGATGTGTGTTTCGCCAAGCTACCTTTCTACGGTGGTGAAGCAGAAAACCGGCAAGCCGGCATTGCAGTGGATCATCGACCTCGTGATCAACGAGGCCAAGCAGGAACTGAAATACTCCAGCCGGTCTATCAAGGAGATTTCCGTGAACCTGAGTTTCAGCACCCAGTCGTTCTTCGGCAAATACTTTAAGAAGTACACGGGCATATCGCCAAAGGTCTATCGTGAACAGTGCAAGGCTGTTTGAGGATGAGGCTTTGTGGCAACAGTATATAGGGGAAGTGGCTCTTCGGAGGCTACTTCCCCTTTTTCTTGCATGGGTGGCATGGTTGCATGAAAGTGGGGTGGCGTGCCCGGTTGGGGCAAGAAATCTTGAGGTGAAAACTGCGGAGGGAAGTGTCGGAATGGTCAAACGACACGGCCGGCATGGATTCAATACCGATGGACAGGAGGGTGAAAGGGAAACTTGGACGAGTCGTCCACGCAGTGGAATAAGTGTAACTCGGCAGTCAACGGGGCGTTAACCAGCCACTAACGGAACGTTGGAGGCTTACTTTCATTGGGCTCCACTGCTTGGGCATTCATTGCCACGGCCGTGGGCAACGAGTGCCCAAACTGCGTGAATGATTTGGGGCATTCCACTTGAACTTGGCAAACGAAGCGTCAGTGATAGATGTGATGGATGTTAACCTATCTATCACGCATCTATCACTCTATCTAACTTCTTTATATTTAGCTTGATAATGTCAGAATTCGAGAAAAGTGATGGATGGTGGCGAAAAAACGAAAAACTTTTCCTGCGCGCGTGCGCGCGTGAAGTTCGGTCGTCACACAAGGTTCTGAAGGATAAAGAATGGCAAATGCGGGGCTTCCCCTTCGTGTGCTCGACAAGAAGAATCTGCCGAGTAAATATGAAAGCAGAGATAAATGCCTTTGATTGGCATTTATCTCTGCTTGGTTCAGTTCTATTGCTTGGCTTTAGCCAATGATGTCGAGCATTTGCGGTATGGTGAGGTTATTGTCCTTGAGCATTTGCTGATAGTCGTAGCGGTCGTAGAGTCCCTTCTTCACTCCGAAGCAGTGAACCTTCATGTCGCTGGGACCATAGAAGCGGGCAATCTTCTCGCCGAAGCCGCCCTCCAGGGCACCGTCTTCCAAGGTTACCACGGTGTGGTGGTCTTTCTTCAGGTCTTCCAGCATCTCCTTGTCAAGTCCGGTGATGAAGCGCGGGTTGATGAGCGTGGCGTTGACGCCTCGTTTTTCCTTGAGCGCCTCTGCCAGTTGCTCGCCCAGGGCATGGAAGGCGCCGAGTGCCACGATGGCTATGTCACTCCCTTGGCGGGCCTTCTCGAAACGGTCCAGCCGGCTGTAGTCCTCGTCGAAACGACGGTTGCTGTGGGTCACTGCACCGCCGGGCACACGGATGGCTACGGGGTGTGAGGTTTGGCTGATGCCCCATTTCATCATGGCGCGGTACTCCTCCCAGCAGGTAGGCGCAAGATAGACGAGATTGGGAATGTTGCTCAGCATGGGAATGTCGTAGAACCCGATGTGCGTGATGTCGTTCATGCCGAACACCGAACCCATGAACACATTGATGAGGGCAGGGTTGCCGTTGATGCAAAGGTCTTGGGCAATCTGGTCGTAGGTGCGCTGTATGAAAGTGCTGTAGACGTTGTAGACCGGACGTATGCCACCCTTGGCCATGCCAGAAATCATGGCTACGGCTTGCTCCTCGGCAATGCCCACATCGACAAATTGTTTGCCCGCCTCTTCACGTCGGCTGCGGAAGAAGCCTGCCACGGTAGGCGTGCCCGAGGTCACCGCCACGAGGTGCGGGTCGTGCTTCATCTCCTCGAGGAGGAAAGCACCTGTCAGTTCGCCATAGTTTTCTGCATTTGAAGAGTCTTTCAGCTTGCCCGTGGCAATGTCGAACGGCATGCTCCAGTGCCAGCGCTCCTTGTCGGTCTCGGCTGGCGTGTAGCCCTTGCCCTTGAGAGTGTGTATATGCACCACAACAGGACGCTGGGTGTCTTTCACGCTTTCGAACGTTTGGATGAGCGTTTCCACATTGTTGCCGTCTTCCACATACACGTAGTCCAGGCCCATGGCCCGGAACAGGTTGCATTCAGCCTGACCGTTGGTCTGGCGCAAGAGAGCGAGGTTCTTGTAGAGGCCGCCGTGGTTTTCGGCTATAGACATTTCGTTGTCGTTCACGATGATGATGATGCCTGTGCCCAGTTCACCAGCCTCGTCAAGTCCCTCGAGGGCTTCGCCGCCACTGAGCGAGCCGTCGCCGATGAGCACCACGATGCGCTCGTCGGTGCCCTTGATGTCGCGTGCCTTCTGCAAACCTGTGGCAAGCGAGATGGAAGTCGACGTGTGGCCCAGTTCAAAGGTGTCGTATTCGGGCGATTCGGCAGGACTGCTGTAGCCAGAGATTTCCTGGAAACGGTTGTTGTCATAATAACCGAAACCACGTCCGGTGAGCATCTTGTGTGGATAACTCTGGTGCGACACGTCGAACACGAACTTGTCCTTAGGTGCGTTGAACACGTAGTGCATGGCGATGGTGGCCTCCACGATGCCGAGGTTCGGGCCCACGTGGCCGCCTATGTTGCTGTCGCGGTTGAGCACGCCTTGGCGTATCTCGCCGGCGAGTTGGTAAAGTTGCTCCATGGAGAGCGCCTTCACGTCTTTGGGAGAATGAATGTTTTCCAAATACATGTCTTTATTTCTTATATCGTTTCACGTTGCAAAATTACATAATCTTACGGATATAAAAGGTAAACAAATTACAGAATCAGTGAAACAAACTACCGAAAGCACCGGATACGCAACGTGTGGGTGAACCGTTAAAATCAATTAAAACCGAGAAGGGGATGCAAGGAACTGTGTCGGGGTGCGTTTCATCATCAGTAGAAAACAATAAAACGACAATAGATATGAACAAGATGATGAAAGGCGCAGCCCTGGTGGGCATGGCGTCGCTGATGATGGCTTGCAGCTCGACCAAGAAAGCCAACGACAACATGGTGGTGGCAAAGCCGGCTCCAGGCATGGAGATGGATCCGTTCTTTGCCCAGCCTGCCGACGACGATATGGTGGCCAAGAACAATACTTTTGCCTGGAACTTCTTCACCCAGGTGTCGGGCATGGACAGCAAGGTGGTGTCGCCGCTGAGCGTGACCTATCTGATGGGTATGCTCGCCAACGGCGCCAATGGTGCTACTCAGGCTGAAATACTGAACACACTCGGATGGAAGGGTGCCACGGTGGCGGAAATCAACGCTTTCTGCAAGGCTCTCATGCTCAATGCAGCCAAGGCAGATCCTTCCACTATTATCAACATAGCCAACTTCATTGCCTACAACAAAACGGCAGAACCCATGAAGCTGGAGTTTGTCAAGGCTGTGACCGACAACTATTCGGCAGGCATTGACAGACTTGACTTCACCAGTTCCAAGGCATTGGCCACCATTAACGGCTGGTGCAAGAAGCAGACCGACGGCATGATTCCGAAGATTATAGACCAGGTGGAACCCAGTGCGGTGTCCTATCTGCTCAACGCTATCTATTTCAACGGAGCCTGGACCGATAAGTTTAATAAGGAACGCACGCGTGAGGAGAACTTCCGGGGTTACACACGCAACATCCAGAAGGTGCAAATGATGCACCGCAAGGCCGACTATTACTATGGCTTCAACGATGTGTGCGCGGCTCTCAACTTGCCCTACGGCAATGGTTCATACCGCATGACCATCCTTCTGCCCAATGAGAACAAGTCTGTACAGGACGTGCTGAAGGAGATGAATCCTCAGCGTCTTCATGCCCTGACACAGCAGATGGAGGAATACAGGGTGGATGTGAAACTGCCCCGCTTCACGGTGGAGACCTCGCAAGACCTCAACGACATCGTGGCAAAACTGGGTGCCCCGACCATGTTCGTAGACGGCAAGGCCGACTTCAGCAATATGGCTGACGGCAGTTTCTTCGTGTCGAAGATGCTCCAGAAGGCCAAGATAGAAGTGGGCGAAGAGGGCACCAAGGCGGCTGCCGTGACTGCTGCCGTAGTGATGCGTGCCTCTGCCATGCAGGAAGAGCCCCGTACGGCCGACTTCCATTGCGACCGTCCGTTCGTGTATCTCATCACCGAGAGCCAGAGTGGTGCCATCCTCTTCATGGGGCAATTCACGGGTAACGAATAATAGATTGTAGTTTTGGTGATAACGAAAAAGGAGCTGCGACTCGATTGCTTGAGTTGCAGCTCCTTTCTGTATCTGTGGGATGCGCTTACTTGAATATGCTGAAGTTCACGCTGCCGTAGGAACGATGCTCCACAAAGTGTGGATGGTCGGCAAACTGGTGGTCCTTGCCGTGCTCGAAGACGAAGTAGCCTCCCTCGGCAAGCAGGCCTTTCTCGAAGATGATGTCGGGAATGGTGGGCAACTCCTTGAGCGCATAGGGTGGGTCGGCAAAGATGAAGTCGAACTTCTGTCGGCAGCTTTTCAGGAATCTGAACACGTCGCCCCGGATAAGTATGTCGTTGTCCACGCCCAGTTTCTTCACACATTCGCGGATGAACGCGGCATGGTCGCGGTCGGCTTCCACGCTGACCACTTCCCGGCATCCGCGCGAGAGCAGTTCGAGCGATATGCTGCCCGTGCCGGCAAACAGGTCGAGGGCAATCGTGTCGTCAAAGTCGAGGTAGCCGTTCATCACGTTGAAGATGTTCTCCTTGGCGAAGTCTGTGGTGGGCCGCGCCTTGAATGAGCGTGGCACGTCGAAGTGGCGGCCCTTATATAGTCCTGTGATAATTCTCATGTTCTGTTGGTTTTGCGGGTTATGACTTGCTCACGAAGGTGGTGAGCAAATCGAAGGGAAGTTCCTTGATTTGGGTGATGGGGGCACGATTGAACTCTGCCGATGGGTTGACGATGAACACCTTCTGCACGTATTTCTTCAGACTTCCGGTGAGCCACTCGCTTTGAGGCGTGTTGCCCGCCAGGTGCAATTCGTCGCGTTCGGCGTCCAGACCCAGCTGTTTCCACACGTAGAGCAGGAAATAGACAGCATCGCGGGCACTCTCGGTGTCGTAGGTATTGGCAAACTTGAAGCGGTTTTTCTGAAAGCAGACAATGTCCAGCTTGCGGTCGTGGAAGTAGCCGAAGAGTTTCTTCCAGGGTCCGGTGAAACTCCGTCGGTAGAGAAAATTCCATGCTGGAAGCGAGACGGGTGTGATGCGCAGGTCGGCAAAGTGGTCGTCGAGCACAAGCTTGAGGTCGCGGTTCACTCCGAACGAAGCCACTACATCTTGCTCTGCCATAGGTTTGTTGAGCACCAGTTCGCCTTCATGTCCCTTGAAAGTGTATTGGTAGAGCGCTTCGCTTAGCGTCTCGTTGAATTCCTCCGAGGGATGTAGCAGCACGGGCGAGTCTATGAGCAGCCTGGCCCGTTGGTACCCTTCGGTGAGCAGGGTGCTCTCGCCGAAAGCCTCGCGGAGATTGGCGGCCATGGACACGCCACTTTTCACGGCGTAAGGCTCATAAACTATTTGTGCCTCCGCCTGTGGATCGGCCACGGAGAAAGACATGGAGGAACGGCTCACCCGGATGACGAGCCTATTCTTGAGTCGGGGGAGAGTATGGTTATTCCCAGTTTCCTGCATTGTTGTTTGGTGTTAAGATGTCTCCTATTTTGAGTCCCGGATAACGTCCGGAGTTGTTGGCTTCCTCAATGAGGCCTGCCGTCTGGTCGGCGTCAAGGTCGGATAGGTAGTCGGCATAGTTGGCCCCGCACTCCATGACGGGCATCTGGCGGCCAGACTTGCCTATCTTTACGTCGGCAGAGAGTTCAAAGCGCTTGCCTTCCGAGTAGGGGATGAATTGGAGCGAGTCGGCAAGAAAGCCCCCCTGAACAAGCGACTGCCAGTTGGCGGTGTAGACACCGTGTCGTTTCCTGTAGCCCTCTTCGGCACGCCTTATCTTCAAGAGCCTTTCCTTGACGGCTCTTTCCCGCAGCGCCTGCTGCTTGCCGAAGCGGATGGGACTGTAGATGCTCAGCGAAATGAGCACCAAGAGCACCAGCACGCATGCCGTGAGCAGATAATTGTTCTTCATTTAGTTCGCTATTCCACTAATTTGGTGTAACTTTGCAAAGTTACGAAAAAGATTCCACACACTGCAAGAAAACGTTGAAAAGATGTTGCAAGACGAGATTGTATACCAGATAGAAACCCACTTTGGTTTTGAACCTACAGACGAGCAGGCGCAAGCCTTACGCACTTTTGCCTCGTTTCTCACTTCCCGCCAGACTCATGCTGCCATGATTCTGCGCGGTTCTGCCGGCACGGGCAAGACATCTGTGGCAGGTGCCGTGGTGCGCACGCTGGTAGCGCTCGGGCAGAAGGTGATGCTCTTGGCGCCTACGGGACGCGCTGCCAAGGTGTTCGGACTTCATGCCGGACAGGCTGCCTTTACCATACACCGAAAGATATACCGCCAAAAGACCTTCACGGGGGAGATGACGGGGTTCAACCTCAACGACAACTTGCATCAGGACACTCTGTTTATTGTAGACGAGGCGTCGATGATTTCCAATTACAGTTCTTCCGATCTTGCCTTTGGCAGTGGATGTCTGCTTGACGACTTGATACGCTATGTCTATGCCGGCCGCAACTGCCGGCTCATGCTTATAGGCGACAAAGCGCAGCTTCCTCCAGTGGGCGACGACGAGTCGCCGGCTCTTTGCGACGGAGTGTTGGAAGGCTATGGGCTGGAAGTGTGGAGTGCCGACCTCAATGAAGTGCTGCGCCAGTCGGCACAGTCGGGCATACTCTACAATGCCACGGTGGTGCGTTCCATGATTACCCATGATGACATCACGTGTCTGCCCCGTATCCGGTTCTCGGGCTTTGCTGACATCAGTATGGTGCCGGGCAACGAACTGGTGGAGCAGATAGCGTCGAGTTATGACCAAGTGGGCGAGGACGAAACGATGGTGATCACACGGAGCAACAAGCGTGCCAATATCTACAACCAAGGCATTCGCAACATGATTCTCGACCGCGAGGAGGTGCTTGCCGCGGGCGACATGCTGATGGTGGTGAAGAATAACTACTTCTGGACCAAGGACGACAAACGGTCGCCTATGGCTTTCATTGCCAACGGCGACCGCTGTGTGGTCTACAGGGTGCGCAACACGAGAGAGCTTTACGGCTTCCACTTTGCCGACGTGTGGTTGCGTTTTCCTGACTATGATGATTATGAACTGCAGGTGACACTCTGTCTTGACAGTCTGACGTCGGAGGCTCCTGCCTTGACAAGGGAGCAACAGAACCTTCTGTTCAATGGCATCCTGGAAGACTATGCAGACGTGCCGCTCAAGAGTGACCGCATGAAACGGGTGCGAGAGGATATCTACTATAACGCACTTCAGGTGAAGTATGCCTATGCAGCTACCTGTCATAAGGCACAGGGCGGACAGTGGGCTCACGTGTATGTGGACCAGGGGTATATGACGGATGACATGCTCACGCCTGACTATGTGCATTGGCTATACACCGCTTTTACACGTGCCACAGAGAAACTGTACTTGGTCAACTGGCCTAAGGAGCAGACTATCGGGTAGGGTAGCCGAGAGTGGCTTTCGGTCTAAGCATGCCGATTCTACCTTTATTTCATCTCAATCGGCGTGCCTATACATCCGTTGGGCATTTGGATGTGGAGCATGGAGCACACGGTGGCAGCCAGATCGGTGATGTGGGTCGTGCGGGTAGTATGGCCTTGGGGCACGTGCCAACCATAGAAGAGCATGGGAATGTGGGTGTCGAAGGGGCACCAAGTGCCATGGGTTGTGCCGCCGTGGGGCTTCGTCTTGTCGTCATACACGCCCACAGTCGTGACAATCTGTATGTCGCCACTGCGCTTGGGATTATAGCCGTTGACGATTTTTTCCTTGATAGGCGAGGGCATGGTGCTTGTTTCCACCTTGTCGAAGGGTACTGCATATTGTATCTGGTCGTCCTTCACAAGATAGTCGCAGAGTGTCGCTTCCACGTCGTCCAGTTTGAGCCTTGCCTTTTGTATGGCTTCATGGTCGAGATAGATGCGGTATTCTATCCAATCTTTCACAAGCGGTGTGCTTGTGCTATACTTTTCTTTCAGATATTTGTTGGCGCTTTCTATTTCTGCCGATGCACTCTGCACACCGGCAGCGAGTTTGTGTGCACGCTGGAAGTCTGCATTGTGAGAAGCAGCATGGTCGGCTGAAAGGAAGGCGAGATAATTGCCTTTGCCGAGTTTGCGGTCGAGCAGGTCGAAGATTCGCGACAGGTCGCGGTCGAGTTGTATGTAGGCTTCTTGGGTGATGGGCGAGCGGGTGCCGTATTCATGACCGATGTAGTCGGTCGACGAGAAACTAACGGCGAGGAAGTCGGTCACTTCATGGTTGCCCAGCTCTTCCCCGTTGATGGCCGCCATCGCCATGTCTGCCACGATAGTGTTGCCCATAGGTGTGAGGCGGATGTCCTTGCTCTGGCAGTGCTGGCGGTTGAAGTCGTTCACCCATTGGGGAAGCTTGTCCATATAGTAGGTGCTGGAGATGAACACCCCGTCCTTGTTGTCGAACCAGTAGGCTGCATCAGCGGCATGTCCGGCAGGAAGTATGCTGGCGCGGTCTTTGAGAGACACGCCTATAACCTTTGACTTGAAGTCGGTGGCGAGTTTCAACTGGTCGCCTATGGTCGCCGTGAGCAGGTTGCGCGGCGACATTTTACCCTCCTTGTTGCTGCTTCCCACGGGGGCTACTGTCGGGTCGTCTGTGCAGTAGGTCTTTTGTCCGTGAATCATGAAGTTGTTGCCTGCTATACCGTTGATGGCAGGAACGCTACCTGTGTAGGTACTGGCATGTCCGGCGGCAGTGACGCTGGGAATGTAGTTGATGAAATGGTTATCGCAGTTGTAGCCTTCGCTGATCAGACGCTTGAACCCACCTTCTCCGAACTTGTCGTAATAGTAGTCGAGGTAGTCCCATCGCATTTGATCAACGATGATGCCGATTACCAGTTTGGGATGTTCGTAGGCTCCGCACGATTGTGCCATGGAGGCAATAGCGTAGCCTGTGAGGAAGAGGGCTGCCAAAATAGTTTTTTTCATGAATACTTGTGTGCTTTTTGTTCTTTGTCGGATGCAAAGGTACACATTTCATGTTGTAACGGCATTTAAAACAAGTGACAATCCTGTTACAACAAAGGCGAGAGAAGTCTGACAAGTGATTCCCACAGCCGAGCGAAGAACGGCCTGTGCGATTCGTGGCCTGTACTGTTAAGCAAGATGCAATGTTTCATATCTTCGATGAACATGGCTTTCATCGCCAAGGCGGTAGGCGCATGGTAGATAAAAGCGTTGGCTTCGAAGTTGTTTTCAAAACTGCGGAAGTCCACGTTAGTGGAGCCACAAGAGCAGAGTGTGTCGTCGCACACGAGGACTTTGGAGTGGAGAAAGGCACTCGTGTGAAGATACACTTTCACACCAGCCTCAAGTATCTCGGTCACATAGGAGCGGCTTGCCCACTCTACCAGTTTGGAATCACTGTGGCAGGGAATCATCAGGCGCACGTCAACTCCGGCAAGTGCAGCGGTGCGCATGGCGAAGAGAATAGGCTCAGTGGGTAGGAAATAAGGTGATTGCAGATAGACATAACGGCGTGCCGACAGAAGAATGCGCACATAGCCCTGCATGATGTCGGGCCATGGCGAGACAGGACTGCTTGTCACCGCCTGAACAATGCAGTCGTTGGGCTCCACTTGCTGAGGCGGATAATATTTCCGGTTGGTGACGAGGGTGCGGTCTACGAAATACCAGTCAACGAGAAAGGCACGCTGAAGTCCGTATACTCCTCCTCCTTCTATCTTGATATGTGTGTCACGCCAAGGTTGCTTGCCGTTGCCCTTGACGTAGCGTAAGGCTATGTTCATGCCTCCGATGAAGCCTGTGGTTCCGTCAACGATGCAAAGCTTGCGGTGGTTGCGGTAGTTCATCTTGCTGGTGAAGGCTGGGAATTTTACAGGCATGAAGGCGTGAACTTCTATGCCGGCATCACGCATGCGCTCATAGAAAAGGTTCTTGACGTGCCAGTTGCCCACATCGTCATAGATAACCCTCACTTCCACTCCTTCATGGGCTTTGTCTATCAAGGCATCGGCCACAAGCCTGCCTAATGGATCGTCTGAAAAGATGTAGGAGTCAAGATGAATGTGGTGCTTAGCCTGTGAGATGGAATGAAGAAGTGCCGGGAAGAAGGCGTAGCCGTCTGTATAGGTGGTGATGTGGTTGTTCTTGAACGGAAGGGCCACGCTTTGGTTGATAAAGAGTTTGATGAGTGCCTGGTGTTCGGTGGGGAGGTTAAGTCCACGTTGCTCCACGTATTCCAGCATGGAGCGCTTGGTCAGTTGGTCCAGACTTCGTTGGCTCACCACCTTCTCCTTGCGCGTGTTCTGCCCGAAAAAGAAATAGAGCACGATGCCCACAAGTGGCATGAACGAGAGCACAAGAACCCATGCCATGGTTTTGGCAGGTTGGCGGTTGTCCATCAACACATGCAGCATGGCAGCCACGACGATAATCGTGTAGGCGAGAATGACGAGCCAGTGTACGTAAATCATATCTTCCTGTTCTGTTATCTTACACCGATGAGCTTGTGGGTTTGCAGGGATAATTGCCACTTGGGGTGGCGCAAGATGTATTGGATGCAGGCCTGCAGGGTTTGCTTGTCTGCTTGCGGATGGCCCGTGTCGCAAGGTTGAAGATAGTAGTAGTCGGCCTTGATACCGAAGTCCTCCACTCGTCCGGTATGGTCGAATATGCATTTCAGTTCATTGCACCGAGTTACTACTGGTCTTCCTGGAGCTCCTGTAAACAGCGCCTTGGGTGACACGGTTGACCAGTCGAGTCCTTCGGGCAATGGCTGCGTCCCATTTGTTTCCATAGCCACTTCATAGCCGTGTGAGTGGAGTAGGGCTATGAATGGGGCGTCAGCCTGTAGGGTCGGTTCGCCACCGGTGAGCACTACCAACCGCGTTTCGTAGGGAGCAATGGCGTTGACGATGTCTTCGTCGCTCATCTCTGTGTAATCATGGAAGTCAGTGTCGCAGAATGGACACCGCAGGTTGCATCCTGAGAAGCGGATGAAGATGGCTGCGCGTCCTGTATTGCGCCCTTCTCCCTGTAAAGAGTAGAATATTTCGTTGATGCGTTTCATGCCCTATCAGTCAATTTCATAAGAGGCGATGTTTCCCTCACTTTCCTGAACGGTTACCTTATAGCAGTGGTCAATCTGCTCGGCGATCCAGCGTGCCATGTTCTCGGCGGTGGGGTTGAAGGGCAGTATGTCGTTGAGATACTTGTGGTCGAGCATCCCTTGTACCTTCTTCTTGATTTCAGTGAAGTCGGTCACCATGCCGGCATCATTGAGTTCGCGTGCCTTACAATAGATAGTGACTATCCAGTTGTGACCGTGTATGTTGGTACACTTGCTTTCATAGTCGAGTTCGAGGCGATGTGCCGCCGATATTTCGAGTCTTTTTTCTACGTAGTACATGTTGTTCTTTTTATTTTGTTTTGTGCACTTGTTTCCTCTCTCACACCGTTGCCATCACACCATGATGTCCGTGCCGAGCTTCCTTGCTATGGCGTTGCGTATGGTTTGCAACTCTTTGAGTTCGGCCATGATGTCCATCATACGGTTCATGTCGGACGATGCAAGTTTCAGTTCATTCTCCTTTTGTTTTATCATCTGGTCTATATAGTCCTTGCGGTAGTCGAGGATGAGGTGAAGGATTTGGTTGGTAAGACTGTAGCCGATGTTCTGGTTTGCGAAACTCTTGGACAGCTGAAACCTGTCAATGCTCATGTCTATAGCGAGCTTGTTGATTTCTAAGTCTGGGTGATGGGTAAAGTAGGTTTCAGCCTTGAATCCTTCATCGTCGAGGTGTTCCACACATTCGTCGAGTATCCTGTCGTAGAGCGGCGTGTGGAAATGCAGTCCGTCTGCACCGAGATCGAGTTTCACGTATTGTGCAAGAGGTAATGACACATCTTCGTCGTCCTCGTTCTTCACGGTGATAGGCTCTTCCCCATGGCGTATGACCAGTTGTATGATCATTTGTTCCACCATACGTTCCGGTTCTTTTCGTGGAGCGTCAGCCACGGGAGTGTTGTTCTTTCGTTCTTGTTCCCTACGCATTTCCTTGGTCGCCTGTTCACGTCCTGTCTGTATGAAGCCGTTCATGGTGTTGATGAGCGTCTGTTCCGAGATGCCTGTGCGGTGTGAACATTCCTTCAGATAAGTGGCGCGTACTATTTGGTTCTGTATGACAGAGATGCTTTTGACAATGGAGTTTATGGCTTCAGACCGTTTCATGGGGTCGGTGACTCCCTTGAGCATAAGGTTGATCTTGAAGACGATGAAGTCTGTTTGGTTGTCTTCCACATATTGACGGAAGTCATTGGCTGTATGTTTCCGGGCAAAACTGTCGGGATCTTCGTCTTCAGGAAAAAGCAATACTTTCACGTTCATGCCTTCAGCCAAAAGCATGTCGGTGCCACGGAGGGCAGCATGAATGCCTGCGGCATCACCGTCGTAGAGGAGCACAATGTTTTGCGTGAATCGGTGAAGGGTGCGAATTTGGTAGACGCTGAGTGCTGTGCCAGAGTTGGCCACCACATTCTCAATCCCGCTTTGGTGCATGGAAATCACATCCATGTAGCCCTCAACCATGTACACTTTATCTTCCTTTGCTATCTGTTTCTTGGCCTGGTAGATGCCGTACAGTTCGTGGTCCTTATGGAATATCTCCGATTCGGGTGAGTTGACGTATTTCTGGTTGACGCCTTTGGTGCGTGAGTCGAGCACGCGGCCACCGAACGCCACCACCTTTCCACTCACGCCTATCCATGGAAAGACGACGCGTCCGGCAAAGCGGTCTACGAGTTCCCCCGTCTGTTCACGTCGGTAGGCGAGTCCGGTCTTGACAAGAAATTCGGGATTGTATCCTTTTTCACATGCTTGTTCAGACATGGCAGTGCGGTGGCTGAGTGCAAATCCGAGCCTGAACTTCTTGATAACGTCATCACGGAATCCACGGGAACGGAAGTATTGCATGCCGACAGCAACGCCGTCGGGGTCGTTGTGGAGTACTTGTTCGAAATAGCCGGCAGCCCATTCGTTGACGATGAACATGCTTTCGCGCTCGTTCTGTTCTCTTTTCTCTTCCTCGGATAATTCCTTCTCCTTGATTTCTATGCCGTATTTGGCGGCCAGCCATCTCAGTGCTTCGGGGTAGGTCATCTGCTCGTGCTCCATGATAAATCCCACGGCGTTGCCTCCCTTGCCGCAGGAGAAGCACTTGCATACGCCGCGCGAGGGTGACACGTAGAATGAAGGCGTGCGCTCGTTGTGGAACGGGCACAGCCCCTTGTAGTTGGCTCCGCTCTTGCGCAGCGTGACGAACTCCGACACCACGTCGACAATGTTGGCTGCGTCCATGATGCGGTCTATGGTGGCTCTGTCTATCATGGTTTCCTTACTTCAGTTTCTTGCCCAGGTACCATGTGTTGAACGAGTCGCGTGCGTAACCGTTGCCGAGCACCTTGAAGTCGCCCATGGCGCTGCCTTCAATCTTTTTCCCCATATACCATACGGTGAACGTGTCGCGTGCATAGCCGTCGCCGAGCACTCTGAAGTTGCCGGTCGTGGTGCCAATCTTCTGCCCGAAATAGTAGGCATGGAAACTGTCCTTGGCATAGCCGTCGTCCAGGGTGGTGAAACTCGATGCGGTGGCACCGACAATTTTCTTGCCGTTGAAGTACACGTTGAAATTATCTTTCATGTAGTCGGCTCCTCCTCTTCCTTCCGACCATGGCTCCTGCTTCAGTCTGAAGGTTGTGCCGTCTACGTAGGGCAACAGTTCACCCCTGTAGTATACGTCGCTTCCGCTTTTGGCATAACCGTGTCCCAAGAGGACAAGTCCAGCGGGTTTCAGCCCGGCCACCACCTTTCCGCGGTAGTACACATACTGGCTGTCGTGTGTATAGTCGGGATCGCGTGGTCCAGGTTGTGCAGCTGTGTGTAGTGTGGTGGCTAATAATAGTATGGCGGTGAGAAGAATCCTTGCTTTCATGATGATGTGTTTTTTGAATTGTTCGTATGCGGCTATACGTCTGTATAGCCTTTGTATGCACAAAGGTATGAAGATTTCATGTAACTTCCAAATTTATGTTGTCTGAAGTTGGTACTGAGGTAAAGTAGTGGCGTTTGCCGACCTTGAGAGCTGTTGATGGCTTGTTTGTTTGGCGGTACAGCAGATAATCCGTAATTTTGCACTTGTAGATGAAATTAACAAACAAGATATGAAAAAGCTCATACTATTCGCCTTTTTGTGCGTTACACTTGCCACCATGGCCCAGCAAGACACCTTGCGCCATGAGGTGCTGCTCGAAACCACGAAAGGCAACATTCGCCTGGCGCTCTACAATGAAACGCCGCTCCACCGTGACAACTTCCTCAAACTGGTGCGCCAGGGATTTTATGATGGCGTGCTCTTCCATCGTGTCATCGAGAAATTCATGATTCAGGCAGGCGACTCAGCCAGCCGCCATGCTGCTCCGGGGACGTTGCTTGGCGACTGCACCGAACCTTACACTGTGCCGGCAGAGATTCGTTATCCACAAATTATCCACAAGCGTGGAGCTTTGGCAGCAGCTCGCGAGGGTGATGCCGCCAATCCGCAGCGGGCTTCCTCAGCCAGCCAATTCTATATTGTATATGGTAGGCGTTTCACGGATGAAATGCTCGACAAGGTGCAGGCACGACTTGACGAACAGACCAAGGGTGAGGTGAAACTTACTCCCGAAGTACGTGAAGTCTATAAAGCTAAAGGTGGCACGCCGCATCTGGATGGTCAGTACACGGTGTTCGGTGAAGTGCTGGAAGGTATTGATGTAGTGCGTGACATCCAGTGGGTGGAGACAGACAAGAATGACCGCCCCTTAGAAGACGTGCGCATTCTAAGGGCTGTGGTGGTAAAGTGATTTCAGCGTCAACGGGATTCCTTTTCCGCAGTAAGGATTAAGGTCCACCCGGTATTTGGAGTTACGCCTAATGTCCGTCGTATTGTGTGTGCCTGGTTTGCGGACTTAAGGCTCTGCAAACTCTTGACTTTATTTTCTTGCAGTCTTGCGTGTTGACTTTCGTCATGTGCCTAACGCGCGCATGCGCACAGGAAAAACTTTCCGTTCTTTCACCTCTATCTGTCACTTTTCTTGATATTATACACTATTCGGCTGAATGCGAGCGAGATAGAAGGAGTGATAGATGAGTGATAGATGGTTTAATATCCATCACTTCTATCACCGGTTTGCCTTTTGGCAAGATTCAGTGGAGCGTTCAAAATCGGTTCTGTTGCTTGAACACTTGTTGCTCACGCCCATGGAAATGATTGACCAAGCTGCTGCATGAAGCGTAAGTCTGCCACTTACACTTCGTTAACCTGCCATTAACACCCCGTAAGTCTGCCATTAACAAACGGCATGCGGATTATCTTATGGGGATATCCGGATGAAAATGATTTAGCGTATCAATTCTGATACAATGACAGCTGTTGTCACTCCAAATTCCGGAAGAGCCAAGATTACCCCATGTTCTTTTGACTGGCCCCGTAGTAGCGGTATGAATTGAGCGCTTCCACGATTGTCTCGATTTCCTCTTGTGTCAATGTGGAATTGAGGGGAATGCTCCGTTCATGTGTAAAGAGCATTTCCGTATTGGGCAGTTCTATGTCGGCATATTCGCGATAGCAATATTGCTTGTGCGGTGGAAGCTGATAGTGACAGGCGCTTATGATTTCGTGGGAAGCAAAAAGGTCGTGCATTAAATCTATGGAATCTTCGCACAGCACAGGAAATATGTGGTGCACACTGGTCTTGATATAGTCGCTGTTGGGCAATTTTATGGCAGGGTTGTGGATATTCTTGCAATAGTATTCGGCAATTTCTCTTCTCCGTCTATTCTCCTCGTCAAGGTACTTGAGTTTCACGTCGAGCACGGCAGCCTGTATTTCGTCCATGCGGCTGTTGCGTCCTTTTATGTAGAAATCCTGGGGAATCTTGGCACCATAGCTTCCCAAATCGCGTACTAACGATTCGAGTTTCGGGTCGTTTGTCGTCACTGCACCGGCGTCGCCCAATGCCCCCAGGTTCTTGCCGGGATAAAAACTGTGGGCTGCAGCGTCGCCCAGCGATCCCGTATGCTTATTGCCGAAGCGGCATCCCTGTGCCTGGGCATTATCCTCAACGAGCTTGAGGTCATGTTTCTTGCAGAGTTCCCTTATCTTTTCCGTATAGGCACACTTGCCGTAGAGGTGCACGATGAGTATGGCACGTGTCCTGGGCGTGATGGCCTGTTCTATCAGGGAGTCGTCTATTTGGTAGGTGTCCAAGCGGCAGTCGATGAACACAGGCTTGAGGTTGTTTTCCGTGATGGACAGGATGGTGGCTATAAAAGTGCTGCCCGACACGATGACTTCATCGCCGTCTTTCATGATGCCCATTTCCTTGTAGGCTCTGAATATCAGGGTGAGGGCATCGAGTCCGTTGCCGCAGCCTACGCAGTATTTCGTGCCGATGTATTGTGCGTAGTGTTCTTCAAACTGTTTGGTGGCCTCCTTTCGCAGATACCATCCGCTGTCCACCACCTTATTGATGGCGTCCTTTATTTCTTCGCCATGCTGGGCGTTCAGTTTCTTAAGGTTTAGGTATTGAATCATATTTGCTGTTTAATATCCCATTCATAAGTGTCGTAGCAAACTGCCCGTCCGCCGAAGCCTTCTTTCTGGTGTATGAGTCCCTTGTTGAGCCATGTACCTTGGTGTTCGGTCGACTTTCCGAAGTCGAGATAGTCGTGGTCGGCATATTGTTCGCTGACGAGTGTGGAGAACAAGAGATCGAGTGCTCCCAGTTTCTTTCCTTCCTCGGTCGACGCTATGTATTGTGTGTGTATCACTTTTCCGCAGTCGAACACCAGTGTGCCGCCAAGCAATTTTTCCCCCTTTAGTGCTGTGAACAGATGGATGTGGCGGGGAAAGCGACGGGCAAGTAGCTCCAGTTCTTCTGCTGTGTGTACAGGTGCCACATGATGGCGGCTCTCGAGATTATCTCGAAGCATTGTCCAGAAGCTTTCAAGGTCTTGGCTTTCCTTTATCTCCACTCCGTTCCGCATGGCCTTGTTTCTCCCTCTTCGGCGCTGTTCGCTTATCTTTATGCTCGCAGGAAGGCTCACTGCTGTGGACACTTCGCGGGCAGACAGGCGTGCGTGGCATACGTTTGTCAGTGCGTAAAGGTCTTCCTCGGCAGGCACATCGTGGTATATCCAAGGAGTAGGCTTGTAGACCACCTTGTCTATTTGCTGTGTACTGGCAAGAAAACTGTTGATGCCGTTGAACGTCTCCAGGGCAAGCTCGGTGGTCATGTGCCTGTCGGTGACCAGTCCTCCATAGGTCAACCCGCCGTGTGAGCGGAGTGTGTTTCCCTTGATGTCTGCCGGCAGTAGCGCTATCAAGCGATGGTCAAGCCATACCATGAGCGAATGGTCGGTGAAGCGGTCGCGGTGATAGTCCATATAACGGCGGTCGAAGAGGAAGGTTCCGTTCTTCGACGTTTCCACGAAGGCATTCCATACCTCTTCGTCCGCCGCAGTATATCTGCTTATCGTGAGCATCCCTTGTATTTCAGAAATTCGTCGTAGTCGTAGATGTAGTCCTCCTCCTCATAGACCTCCGAAGCAAGTACCAGGCACACGGCACCCGACGAGAAGTCGTCGAGGGTGCGCCAGATGCCGGTTTCGATGACGAGTCCCTGATAGGGGTGGTTGAGCAGGAAGGTGCGCTTCTCTGTGCCGTCGTCAAGTGTGACAGTGAAACTTCCGCTCACGGCGATGAGCAATTGCTTGAGTCGTTTGTGGGCATGCCCACCCCGGCTTTCGCCTCCTGGCACATCGTAGACCCAGTAGGCGCGCGCTATGCGGAAGGGAATCTGGTTATATTCCTCTACCACGGAAAGGTTGCCTCGCCGGTCTTCTATCTTCGGGATGTCAATGATTTTGGCTTCTGATACTTTCATCTTTCACTTCTTCATGTAAGGATCCGTGCCGAGCACAGTCTTGGCCAAACGTTTGGCCTTGTCGCGCAGTTGGTTGATGTTGTCGCCCACTTCGCCGTAGCAGAGCACCACGCCCATGCGCCGACCTATGTGGGCTTCCTGCTTGCCGAAGATGCGAATGCGAGTGCGGTCTTCCTTGAGGGCGTCCACCAGGTTGTAGGGAAGTGGGTCGTTGGTCTCGCTGGGCGAGAGAATAACGGCAGAGCACCCGCAGTGTTCCAGATGGATGCCGGCAATGGGCAGTCCCATCACGGCGCGGAAATGAAGCTCAAATTCGCTAAGGTTGGTTGTGTGGCCGAGTGTTACCATGCCCGTATCGTGTGGACGCGGACTGAGTTCGGAGAAGATTACTTCGCCCCGCTTGGTGAGGAAGAACTCCACGCCCCAGATGCCGTAGCCGGTGAGTGCCTTGGTTACCTCGGCGGCTATGTGCTGTGCCTGGGCAAGCGCCTCGTCGGAGATGTGGAATGGTTGCCAGCTCTCGCGGTAGTCGCCGCCTTTCTGCACGTGGCCGATGGGCGGACAGAAAAGGGTAGGGCCGTTCTTCTGGGTGACGGTGAGAAGGGTGAATTCGCTGTCGAAGTCGATGAACTCCTCTATGATAACCTCCTTTACGTCGCCACGTCCTTCCTCCATGGCCTCCTTGTATGCCTCGCGCAGTTCATTGTCGTTGTGCACGTAGCTCTGTCCGTGTCCGCTTGAACTCATCAGCGGCTTCACCACACAAGGGAAGCCAATCTCGTCGGCTGCGGTCTTGAACTCATCAAATGTCTTTGCGTAGAAATATTTGGCGGTTCGCAGTCCCAACTCCTTGGCAGCGAGGTCGCGGATGGCACGGCGGTTCATGGTGTAGTTAACGGCGCGTGCGCTCGGCACCACCTGTATGCCCTGCTTCTCGTAGTCGAACAGACGTTCGGTGCGGATGGCTTCTATCTCGGGCACGATGATGTCTGGCTGGTGCTTCTTTACTACGGCATCGAGAGCGTCTCCGTCGAGCATGCTGAACACTTCACATTCGTCGGCCACCTGCATGGCAGGCGCATTGGCGTAACGGTCGCAGGCAATGACATATTGACCTGCTCTCTTGGCTGCAATGACAAACTCCTTGCCGAGTTCTCCTGAGCCAAGTAAAAGAATCTTTTTCATTTTTATGTCTTGATTGATTGAAAGGTCTGTTGTTCGTCCCTGTTTTATCTGTTGCCGTACATCTGGTCGTAGTACTTCTGATAGTCGCCGCTGGTCACGTCCTTGATCCAGTCTTGATTCTCCAGGTTCCACTTGATTGTCTTCACGATGCCGTCGGCAAACTTCGTTTCGGGATACCATCCCAGTTCTTCCTTGATTTTTGTTGGGTCGATGGCATAGCGTTGGTCGTGACCAAGACGGTCGGTGACGAAGGTGATGAGCGAGTCGTTAATCCAACTGATGTCTATGTCGCCGTTGGCATCCTTGACCTGCTTTTTGAGGACGTTGCGAAGCGTCTTGTCCTTTTCCATCATGTCGTGAATGGTCTTGATGGTCAGTTTCACGATGTCGATGTTCTTCATCTCGTTGTGGCCACCCACGTTGTAGACTTCGCCTTCACGACCCTCGCGCACCACCAGGTCAATGGCCTTGCAGTGGTCTTCCACGTAGAGCCAGTCGCGCACGTTGTCGCCTTTGCCGTAGACAGGCAGTTTCTTGCCTTCGAGGATATTGTTGATGATGAGTGGTATGAGTTTCTCGGGGAAGTGGTAAGGGCCATAATTGTTGGAGCACCGGGTGATGGTCACAGGCATGTGGTAAGTGTCGTGGTATGCCTTGACAATCATGTCGGCGCTGGTCTTCGATGCACTGTATGGGCTGTGGGGGCAGAGCGGTGTCTGCTCGGTGAAGAAGCCTTCGGCACCCAGTGAGCCGTAAACTTCGTCGGTGCTCACCTGGTGGTAGCGCTTGCCGGCTCTCCAGGTGGGGTAGCCTGTGGCATCCTTGCCGGTCACCCAGGCACGGCGTGCAGCGTCGAGTAGGTTCTGTGTGCCGAGGATGTTTGTCTCGAGGAAGAGTTGCGGGTTCTCTATGGAACGGTCCACGTGGCTCTCGGCGGCGAAGTTGACCACGTAGTCAATGTCGTAGTCGCTGAAGAGCTGGTCGGCAAGGGCTCTGTCGCGTATGTCGCCGCGCACGAACACGCAACGTTCGCCGTCGATGTCGTCCTTGATGGTGCCGAGGTTGCCGGCATAGGTGAGCAGGTCGAGGATGACCACCTTGATGTCTTCGTCCTTGTATTTGCGGTGGAGCAGGTATTTGATGAAATTGGCACCGATGAAACCTGCAGCACCGGTCACGAGATAAGTCTTCATATTTCTTGTATTTTCTGTTGTTTCTGTTAATGGTTGCTGCCCAGCGTCACCACCTCGCAGTCCTTGAATTCTTTGCCTTCAATGGTGAGTCTGACCAGTGTACGCTCCTTCTGCCATCCCTGCATGCCTGCTGCCCCGGGATTGATGTGAAGCAGGTTGAGCGTCTTGTCGTATTTTATCTTGAGTATGTGCGAGTGGCCACTGATGAAAAGCTGTGGCGGACTGGCATAGATGAGGCCGCGTATGCTCCGGTCGTAGTTGCCCGGGTATCCACCGATGTGCTTCATCAGTACATCCACGTCTTCGCACTTGAAACGGAGTGTCTCCGGATACATATACCGCAGGTCGCCGCCGTCGCAGTTGCCGCACACCGCACGCAAGGGCTTGATGGCTGCCAATCGTTCGGCGAGCTCGGTTGTGCCAATGTCGCCGGCATGCCATATTTCGTCGCACTCTCCGAGATACCGTTCGTATTTCTCGTCCCAGTAGCCGTGGGTGTCACTGATGATTCCTATGCGTTTCATTCCATTGCGAATCTTTTCCTGATGAATGCCTTGATGAACAGCTCCGTCTCCTCAATGCCCAGGATGCTCGAGTTGATGCACAGGTCATAGCTGGCTCCGTGTCCCCATTTCTTGCCCGTGTAGTAGTTGTAGTACGACGAGCGGTCGCTCTCCTGGTTCTCGATGATGCGCTCGGCGGTCTCCATGTCGCACAGATGGCGGCGACTCACGCGCATGGCCCGGTCTTTCATGTCGGCTGTGATGAACACGCTCACCGTATTCTCGTAGTCACGCAGCACGTAGTCGGCGCAGCGGCCTACAAACACGCATGAGCCCTCATCGGCGGCTTTCTTGATAGCGTCGCTTTGAAACTGGAACAGGCTCTCCTGCGAGAACTTGTTGTTGTAAAACGTGGTGTCGCTGGCAAAGGGCATGTGGATGTGGAAGAGCGACTTGAAGAAGCCTTTCTGCTCGTCGTTCTGCTCAAAGAACTTCTTGCTGAACCCGCTTTCTTCGGCTGCGAGGTTGAGCAACTCCTTGTCATAGAATTTGCATCCAAAGTCGCGTGCGAGCATTTTGGCTATGTCGTGTCCGCCGCTGCCCAGTTGTCGGCCTATGTTAATGATTATTTTCTTGTCTTCCATTGGTGAGTTCTTTATGTTGTTTCATAAATCGTTTCATATAAGCAGTCATAATCCATCCCGCGACGATGGCGGCAATAAGGTCAGACACAGGCATGGCTGCCCACACACCGTCTATCTTGAATAGCGGCGGAAGGATGATGAGCATGGGGAGCAGGAAGAGCAATTGGCGCGAGAGCGAGAGAAACATGCTGATCTTCGCCTTGCCGATACTCTGGAAGAAACTCGTTACCACCATCTGATAGCCTACGATGGGGAACGTCAGCATTTCGATGCGGATACCCCTGATGGACATCTCGATGAGCGTCTGGTCTGTGGTGAACAGTCGGGCGCAGAACCCAGGAAGCAGCATGGCCACGAGGAATCCGCTTGTCATGATTATGGTGCCGGCTATCATCGAGAGCTTGAGCACGTGGAGCATGCGGTCGAGCTGCTGCGAACCATAGTTGTAGCCAGCAATTGGCTGCATGCCCTGGTTGAGTCCGATGTTGACCATCACGAAGATGAATGCCACCTTGTTGGCAATGCCATAGGCCCCCACAGCCAGGTCGCCTCCATAGGTCACCATGCCATGGTTGATAAAGATGACCACGATGCAGGCACACACGTTCATGGCGAAAGGAGATACTCCCACGCCAAGTATGTTTTTCACAATGTCGGACTTGACCCGGTAGGTGCCCCGTTTGAAGTGGAGTATCTCGTTCTTATTGTTGAATATGCGGAATTGCCACAACAGAGCCACCAACTGCGAGAGTATGGTGGCAAGGGCAGCTCCGCGTATGCCCATGTGCAGGGGCCAGATGAAGATGGGAGAGAGGATGGCGTTGAGCACCACCGTAAAGATGGTCAGATACATGGCCATCCTTGGCTTGCCTGCCGCGCGGAGCACGGCGTTCAGACCAAAGTACATGTGGGAGATGAGGTTGCCCGCCATCACGATGACCATGTAGTCGTGGGCATAGGGAAGGGTGTTGTCGCTGGCTCCGAAGAAGCGGAGTATGGGGTCGAGGAACAAAAGGCTCACGATGCCTACGGCAAGGCCGATGATAGTGTTGAGGGTAACTGTGTTGCCGAGAATGTTGTCTGCCGTCTTGTAGTCCTTCTGTCCGAGTTTCATGGAGATGAACGTTGAGGCGCCAACGCCTACACCGGCGCCGAAGGCTGCCGCCAGGTTCATCAAAGGAAATGTGATCGCCAATCCTGAAATGGCGAGTGCGCCCACACCTTGACCAATGAAGATGCTGTCGGTCATGTTGTAGAGCGAAGATGCCGTCATCGCTATGATGGCAGGGATGGCATACTGCGTGAGCAGTTGCCCCACTGGCTTTGTGCCCAGTTCCAATGCTGCTTTCTTGTTTTCCATTGTTTTATAAATATGTGCAAAGATAGTGTAAATCGAAGACAATACAAAATAAAAAGCTACCGTATTTTTATTTTTATTGTTGAGGTGGCGCCTATCTTATGCAAGGATTGTGCAAATCGAAGACAATAGATAATAGGAAAGGTGCATCCGGAATATGTAGAGATAGTTGTGGATCTGAAGTTAGGATTGACACAAAAACGAAGTGAAGGCCCTGCATTTGTTAGTCTTTATCTTCTTGCCTACTTGGTGAATGAACGATTCTTTCACGCGCGCACGCGCAAGAAAAGTTTTTCGTTTTTTCACCACTATCTATCACTTTTCTTGATATCTTACAATATTCGGTTGGTTTTGAGCGATATAGATGGAGTGATAGATGCGTGATAGATGGCTTTCTATCCATCACTTCTATCACCGATCCATCACTTGTGAAGTTTAAGTAGAATGTTCAAAATGAATCCGCCTGTTTGGACAATTGTTGCCCAAACAGGCGGGCCAAGCGCAAGTGTGTCACTAACAAATAGTTAACGCCACATTAAAGAACCATTAACGGCACACCAATGCCTTGTTAGCGACACGTTGTCGATTCCTTAGTGGCAGACTTCCATCTGGTCCCTCAGCCTGGGCATTCATTGCCACGGCCGTGGGCAATGAATGCCCATACCTCAGAACAGATTTTGGGCATTCCGTTAGAGATCGGTAAACGACAAATCGATGGTGAATGTGGTGGATGTTTGGCCATCTTTCATGCACCTGCTAATCGGTCTATCTCGCTCATAACCAATATAAAAATGTCTGATATCAAGATAAGTGATGGACTTCGGCAAAAATCCACAAACTTTCATTGTGCACGCGTCAGGTTACCGAAAAAGACGGCAAAAGGACAAAGTCAAATAATGGTACGGCTTTCAATCTGTCTATCAGTCAATCGAAACGTTCAAACAGAAATGGTCATTGCAAATCCCGGATAAACCATTCACTTGTCCATCACGGATGGGGCTTTAGTGTCTTTCGGTCCGGTTGTTCCCTTTTTCTTCAAAATTACTTATTTTTTAAGTAATTAAAGAATTGAAATGCCCAAATGTTTTGCCGTTAAGGATAAAAAGTCTAATTTTGCAGTTAACTATAGTTATTAATAAAAATAAAAGCTTTTAAGGTAAAAATGAATAAGAAAGTATTGATCCCTGTTATTGTTGTTGGCCTTCTTCTTGTGGCTGGCATCGCCTATCTTTCCTACAGCCTTTCACGCCAGAAACAGGCCAACAAGGACATGCAGGAACTCGCGGAACTCGACAAGAAGGAGATGGAAAACGAATACCAGCAATTCGCCGACCAGTACAGCGAGATGAAGACGCGCATCAACAACGACTCTATCGTGGCGCAACTCACCCAGGAACAACTGCGCACCCAGCAGCTTCTTAGCGAACTCAAACGCGTGAAGAGCAACGACGCCAACGAAATTATGCGCCTTAAACGGGAACTTGCCACCGTGCGCAAGGTGCTCCGCAACTATATTCTTGAGATAGACTCGCTCAATCGCCTCAACCAGAATCTCACGGCCGAGAATACACGCGTGAAGGGACAGTATGCTGAAAGCTTGAAACAGATAGAGAATATCAGTGCCGACAAGGCATCGCTTTCGGAGAAGGTGGCCATCGCTTCGCAACTCGATGCCACTGGCATCAGCATGTCCATGCTCAAGAGTAATCACAAGCCCACCGACCGCATTAAAAAGGCCAAGACCATACAGGTGAGTTTCAAAATAGCCAAGAACGTTACCGCCCAGAGCGGCGTGCGTACCCTCTACGTGCGCATCACTACGCCAACCGGTGCCGTCCTGCAAGGTGGAGGCTCCTTCAATTACGAAAACCGCAACATGCAGTGCTCCATGAAGAAGAGCATAGAATATGGCGGACAGGAAACATCCGTGGTTACCTATCGGCCTATCGGAGAGTCGCTTGACGGCGGAACCTATTTGGTGAGCATCTTTGAAGGCGGCAACATGATAGGCTCCAGAAGTTTCACATTTAAATAAAGGAAAGTTTTCCATACGTATATTATGAATATCAGAACGTTCGTTTTAGCGGCATTGGCAGCCGCGACAACCGTTGACGTGGGAGCGCAGCAGGTGCTCACACTCGACAGTTGCCGCGCAATGGCGCTGCGCAACAATAAAAAACTGGGCACTGCCAGGCTCAAGCAGGAGATGGCGATGAACACCCGCAAGGCGGCCCGCACCAAGTATCTGCCACATGTCGACGTGGTGGGCGGATACACTTTTACCAGTCGTGAAATCTCACTCCTCAACAAACAGCAAAAGGCGGCATTCAACGGACTGGGCTCCAATCTTGTGCAGGGGCTCTCGGCCAACCTTCAACCTACACTCTCAGGACTTGTGGAGCAGGGACTTATCAGTGCGGAACAGGCTGGACAGTTCGGCCAGGTCCTTGGCAAACTCGGTCAAGACATGGCAGAGCCTCTCAACCAGGCAGGACGTAAGGTGACCGACGCCTTCCGTACTGACACCCGAAACATATTTGCAGCATCCGTCATGGTTACCCAACCTATATATATGGGTGGTGCCATCATCGCTGCCAACAAAATGGCGGACATCAGCGAGCAACTCGCAGCCAACGACCGGCAGAGCCAACTCCAGTCAACGCTCTACGACATTGACCAAGCCTATTGGATGGTGGTGTCGCTCAAGCAGAAAAAGAAGTTGGCTGACAATTATCTCAAACTCGTCAACAAGTTCAGCGACGATGTGGACAAGATGATCAAGCAAGGTGTGGCTACACGTGCTGACGGTCTCAAGGTAGACGTGAAAGTGAACGAGGCAGAGATGACGCTCACCCAAGTGGAGAACGGGCTGTCGCTCTCCAAGATGCTGCTCTGCCAACTCTGCGGCATGCCCGTGAGCGACCAGGTGACCCTGGCAGACGAGGACCGTGAGGACTTCCGCTCTGAGCAGCCAGACCCAATAGGCACCAACGAGGAAGCCATCGAGAACCGTCCCGAACTCCTCATGCTTCAAAACGCTGTGGAGTTGGCCAAGCAGTCCACCCGGTTGGTGCGTGCTGCCTATCTGCCCCAAGTGGCGCTTACGGGCGGCTACATGGTGAGCAATCCCAATGTGTTCAATGGCTTTGAGAAGAAATTCGCAGGCGTTTGGAACGTGGGCGTGTTGGTACGCGTGCCGGTGTGGAACTGGTTTGAGGGTGCCTACAAGGTGCGCGCCAGTCGCAACGCGGCAGCCATTGCGGCGCTGGAGCTGAGCGACGCGCAGGAAAAGGTAAACCTCCAGGTCAACCAGTGTCGCTACAAGCTGGGCGAGGCTTCCAAAAGACTGCGCATGGCACAGAAAAACATAGAGAGTGCCGACGAGAACCTGCGCTGTGCCAACCTTGGCTTCAAGGAGGGCGTGATGCAGACCACCGACGTTATGACGGCACAGACAGCCTGGCTACAGGCACAGACCCAGAAAATAGATGCCGAGATTGACGTCAAACTCTCGCAGGTAGGTCTGCGAAAGGCTCTCGGACAACTCAAGCAATAGAATCAAGGAGAAGAACAACAAACATAGAAAAAGAGAAAATTATGACAGCTAAAAGTCAACACAAGAATATCCTCATCACAACAGGCGTCATCACCTGTGTCATCGTTATTGTTGCCGTAGCAGGCTACCTGCTGCTCGGCAAGCAAACAGAGGTTATCCAGGGACAGGTGGAAGTGGCGGAATACCGGGTGTCTTCGAAACTGCCCGGACGCGTGGTGGAAATCCGGGTGAAAGAGGGCGACTATGTTCATGCCGGCGACACACTTGCCATACTCGAAGTGCCGGAGGTCGACGCACAGAAGAAAAGTGCCGAGGCAACGGAGGGCGCAGCCAGTGCCGTGAGCTCCATGACCGACAAGGGCGCACGCCAGGAACAGGTGCAGGCTGCCTTCCAGCTGGTGCAGCAGGCACAGGCCGCACGTGACATTGCCAAGAAAACCTATGACCGTATGCAGAACCTCTACGACGAGGGCGTGATGAGCGCACAGAAACGTGACGAGGCATTCGCAGTCTACAAGGCAAGCGAAGCCCAGGTGATGGCTGCCAAGAGCCAGTATGACATGGCACGCAACGGTGCACGTCAGGAAGAGAAAAAGGCTGCAGCCGAACAGGTCAAGGCAGCTCAGGGCATGGTAGACGTGGTGAAGTCGCTGCTCCGCGAAACCGTGCAGGTGGCACAGTATGACGGCGAGGTGAGCGACATCTATCCCAAGGTCGGCGAACTCGTTGGCATGGGATCACCCATCATGAGCATCTCGCTCATGGACGACATCTGGGGTACGTTCAATGTGCGTGAAGACCAACTGGCCGGCATGAAGGTCGGCGAAACCTTTACAGCCTACTCACCAGCCTTCAACAAGGACATCAAGATGAAGGTATACTACATGAAAGACCAAGGTAGCTATGCCGCATGGAAGGCCACCAAGGCCAACGGCGACTACGACCTCAAAACTTTCGAGGTGAAGGCGCGTCCAGTGACTAAACTTGAGGGCTTGCGCCCAGGCATGTCGCTCATCATCAAGGAGAATAAATGACACCGCGACAGCAACTCATCACGCTCTGGGGACTGCTCAAGAGGCAGGCCGTACAGATGGTGTACAACTATGTCTACATCCTGTGCATGGTGGTGTTCCCTCTGCTATGTACCTTCTTCTTCGCCGACCTGATGAAGAACGGACTGCCCACTGACATGCCAGCCGGTGCGGTAGACCTCGACCAGACCTCGACCAGCAGGAAACTCGTGCGCACTCTCGATGCCATGCAACTCACCAGTGTGAAGAAAATCTACCCTAATGCCACTGAGGCAAGGCGTGCTATGCAGCGTGGAGAAATATACGGGTTCTTCTACATTCCGGAGAATTTCAATAAGGATGTACAGGCAGGCAGACAACCTGTTGTCTCCTTCTATTACAATGGTGGTTATATTCTCGCTGGATCCATGCTCTACAAGGACATGAAGACCACAGCCACCCTCGGGACTGCAGCCGTGGGCATGACCAAGCTTGCCGCCCTCGGTATGACTGAACGTGAAATCATGGCGAACCTGCAGCCCATCACTGTGGATACACGCATTACCCATAATCCCACGATGGACTACAACGTCTATCTCTCCACCTCGATGATTCCCACCTGTCTTGGCATCTTCATCTTCCTTATCACAGTCTATTCGCTTGGCACGGAACTGAAGTTCCGCAGCGGAAAGCGATGGATGGGTCAGGCAAAGGGAAACATCTGGATTGCCATGACGGCCAAGATGCTGCCGCAGACTTTCGTATTCACAGCCATTGTCTTTGCCTATCTCTACGGACTCTATGGCGTGATGCATTTTCCTTACTACTGCTCCAAGGAACTCATTCTCTTCAACGGCTTCCTGCTCGTGCTCGCCTGCCAGGGCTTCGGCGTGTTCATGTTTGGACTGCTTCCGTCGCTTCGCATGGCCATGAGCCTGTGCGCTTTGTTCTCGGTGGCGAGCTTCAGTATCGGTGGTTTCACCTTCCCCGTGGAGGCGATGGATGCACCGCTCCAGGCGCTTGCTTACCTGTTCCCCATGCGCAGCTATTTCATGATTTACCAAATGACGGTACTCAACGGCTATGCTCCCCATTATGCCCAGGTGTACTATCTCATTCTCTTGGCATTCATCCTCCTGCCGCTTACTGTCATTCCCCGCATCCGCAAGGTGATGCTCCACTACGTTTACATTCCATAGTACTATGCTGTTCAGAATCAAACAAGCCATATCCGACCTGAGCTTCATCTTCGTTCAGGAACTGAAGAACGTGTTTCGCGACGAGGGTGTGCTCATCTTCTTTATCCTCGTCCCCCTGGGCTATCCGCTACTCTACGGATGGATTTACAACAACGAGGGAATCAAGGATGTGCCCACGGCTTTCGTCGATGAGTCGCATTCGTTCCTCAGCCGCGAGTTTATCCGTAAATGTGACGCCACCGACGGCATACAGGTGGCTGCCGTTCTGGGAAATTTGGAGGATGCAAGAGAGATGCAGCGTAGGCAAGACTGCCACGGCATTGTCTACATTCCCTCGGACTTCGGCACGAAAATCAACCTCAAGGAGCAGACCAATGTGAAGTTCTTTGCCGACATGAGCGGCATGCTCTACTATAAGGCCATCTTTGCCGCCCTTACCGACGTGTCGCTCGACATGGGTCGTGAAATACAGATTTCCCGTTCCACCGACTTCACCGACCGTGACGACGAATTGACCACGGCGCCCGTCAGAATGGAGGCTGTTCAGATATTCAATCCTGCAGGAGGCTATGGCTCGTTCCTGCTGCCGGCAGTGCTTGTGCTCATCATCCAGCAGACGCTGTTGCTCGGCATCGGCCTCTCTGCCGGTACGGCTCGCGAGAGCAACCGTTACAATGAGTTGGTGCCCGTGAAGCGTCACAACAATGGAATGTTCCGCATCGTCTTCGGTAAAAGCCTCTGCTATTTTGCCATCTATCTTCTTGTCACGGTGTGGATAACGCTTGCCATACCGCGCATATTCAATTTCATACAGTTGGCTCCGGCACGCGAACTGATAGGCATACTGTTGCCTTACGTGTTGGCAAGCATTTTCTTCGGCATGACACTCTCATGCATTGTGCGCTATCGTGAGAACGTGATGTTGCTGGTGCTCTTCACCTCAGTGCCCCTGCTCTTTCTTTCGGGCGTGTCATGGCCCGGCAGTGCCATTTCGGGCATGTGGAAGGGTGTTTCCTATCTCTTCCCTTCCACCTTCGGCATTAACGCCTTTGTCAAGGCCAACAGTTTCGGGGCAAGTCTGGAAGATGTGCGCTTTGAGTATCAGGCCCTGTGGATTCAGGCAGCCGTCTATTTCTTCACGGCGTGTATTGTCTATTGGCGCCAAATCAATATGGCACGTGTCAATACCTTGGGCAGAAATCTGGAGGCAAGAAGGAATAAACAGGTAGGAGCATAGTTTGTTTTTAGTGACTATATACCTATGACTTGACCATTTACATGCTTCTGTTTCTTGAAGGATGAGGGGGAAACAACAAATGATATAAACTATAAATGCCATACGGACAATTCAAAAGAATTTGTTCGTATGGCATTTATAGTGAGTAGTAATAATCTGCTGAGTCAAGACGAATACAGACAGTTCCCAAATAAAGCCTGTCAGTTAAGGAAGTTCGTAGAAGTCGGAAGTCATGGGGAAGTATTTGGCATATCCGTTTTCCTTCAGAAACTTCTTGAAGTTTCCATACTTGTTGTCTTTCCGTTTCTTTTCTATGAAGTCGTTTCTATTTCCGAATTTCATGACCTGGAGCACTTGGTCTATGGTTTGGTCTTTGTGCTTTAGTCCTTCTTGGTTGAAGTAGATGCGGAATACCATGGGCAGAAAATCCTTCTTGCACATCAGGATGTTTACTTGTGTGTTGAATTTGTAGTTGCAAGTAGGTGTCGTTTTGGCACTTGAAGGGCATATTTTCAGTTCTGATATGATAATGGTGTCCGCTCCTCCGCAAAGTCCAGAGTTGCTCAGCACCTTTCCTGTGTATTTCGCATGGGCGCTGTCGGCAAGAACTCGGGCTGTATAGCCGATATTCATATACTTCTTGCTTGTTGTATCGGTGGCCTGACATCCTAACCACATTGTCTCGATTAATGGATATACAAGCATATAGTTCTTATCTTCCGAGAGCGCAATGCCACCACCCGTGATGAAGGGATTGTGTGATTTCTCATTGTTCCATCTCTCTTGGTCGGGTACAGACATAACGTACATGTTTTTCGGTATACCCATTTCCAATCCGTACGTTTGTTTTGCATAAGCGCTAAGGGCTTTGTACTGGAAGTAGTCGTTGAACTGTGCATAAGTATGTAAAGAGATGCACAACAGAAGTAACAAAGATAATTTTTTTCATGCTTTTTCTATTTGTGGTTTATGTTATAATGTTCATTTAAAACGCTTCCGTTACGGTTAAGAACTTGGGATGGTTCCCCAATACATTACGCACGTCTTCTCTCTCTTGTTCACAACTTGACATGCTTATAGTAATGCCAAGAGCGATAAGATACATTTTAAATCTTTCTTTTCTCATAAAGATAACTTTTGTAATATATTTAACAATATAATCCAATGATTCTTTACTAATTAGACGCAACCTCTCGAAAATGGGTACCCCCTAAGTGTTAAAAAAGAGCTAATGGGGAAAAATAGGTTAGGAAGATTTTGGGGCTTAAGTAAAAAAATGCCAACTTTGCAGCATTAATATATAAATGACAGAACATGCAAAAGGTTCAGAAGTATGAAGAAGCGATGAACGAGCTGGAAGACATCGTCCGCAAACTGGAAGCCGACGAACTCGACATCGATGAAATATCCGTCAAACTCAAACGCGCACAGCAGCTCATCAAACTGTGTACCGATAAACTGACCAAGGCAGAGTCGGAAATTAAAAAGGTACTTGCAGACGATAAGTAGGCGACAAAAAGAAAATAAATTGCTCGGATTTGTTGCAGATGTACAATAATTTTGTTACTTTTGCACGAAGTTAATAGACGTATTATAAAAGCATAGTGTTATGAAAGATCTCGATTGGTCTAATCTGTCGTTTGGCTATATGCCCACCGACTACAATGTACGCTGCTGTTATCGCAACGGAAAATGGGGCGAGATAGAAGTTTGCTCCGACGAATACATCAAATTGCACATGGCCGCTACTTGTCTGCACTACGGGCAGGAAGCATTTGAAGGCCTCAAGGCTTATCGCTGCCCAGACGGCAAGGTGCGAGTCTTCCGTATGGACGAGAATGCAGCACGTCTGCAGAGCACTTGCCGTGGCATACTGATGCCCGAAGTTCCTACAGAACTGTTTGAAGAGATGGTCAAGAAAGTGGTGCGTCTCAACCAAGAATATATTCCTACCTATGAGAGCGGAGCCACGCTCTACATCCGTCCTTTGCTCATCGGTACCAGCGCACAGGTGGGCGTACATCCTTCCAAGGAATACATGTTCCTCATCTTTGTCACTCCGGTAGGTCCTTATTTCAAGGGAGGATTCTCTACCAACCCATACGTGATTATTCGCGACTTTGACCGCTCTGCTCCGCTTGGAACAGGCATCTATAAGGTGGGTGGCAACTATGCCGCATCGCTTAAGGCCAACTCCATTGCGCACGAGAAGGGTTATGCCTGCGAGTTCTATCTTGACGCCAAGGAAAAGAAGTACATGGACGAGTGTGGAGCTGCCAACTTCTTTGGTATCAAGGACAATACTTATGTCACTCCTAAGTCTACATCCATTCTGCCCAGCATCACCAACAAGAGTTTGATGCAGTTGGCTGAAGACTATGGCATGAAGGTGGAACGCCGACAGATTCCTGAAGATGAACTCGACACCTTTGAGGAGGCTGGTGCCTGCGGTACGGCTGCCGTCATCAGTCCAATCTCTTATATCGACGACCTCGACACCGGCAAGCGTTACACCTTCAGCAAGGATGGCAAGCCAGGTCCTATCTCTACCAAACTCTATCATCATCTTCGCGGTATCCAGTATGGAACAGAAGAAGACAAGCATGGATGGACAACCGTGGTCATAGAATAATAGCAAACTTGTGAAACACATACTTAAAAAGCTCGGAACCCGAAAGGGAACCGAGCTTTTTAAGTATGTGTGGATGATGGTATTCTTACTTGACAAATTCTATCTTGCTCTCGTCGCGTGTCTTCATCTCCGGTGTCTCGTCGGGATAACCAACGGCGATGATGTAGCAAATCTCGTAGCCTTGCGGAAGGTTGAGCTTGGCAAGGTAAGGCTTGCATGCCTCGTTGTTCTGGAGGAAGGGAGCTGGACTTCCCAGACAGCAGGTGCCCAATCCTAACGACTTGGCGGCAAGCATGATGTTCTCGCCCAGGAGGCCGGCGTCCACCATGCCGCTGTTCTTCGGCGTGGCCACGACGATGATGTTGGGTGCATTGCGATACATGTTCTTGAAGTTCGGGTCACGTTTCACCATTTCAGGGTTCGCCTTCTTGAATATCTCCGTGGTTCCCTTGATGAAATCCTGGCTTTCCACCACGCGCACGGCCCAAGGCTGTTTGTTCATCCCATTGGGTGCATGCACTCCGCATTTGGCAATAAGGGCGAGCTTTTCGTGCTCCACGGGTGTGTCCTTGTATTTGCGAATGGACTGGCGGTTCATGATGGTCTGAATCACAGCGTTCTCCATTTGACAGCACGACTTTACCTCTTGCTTATCGCAGCATTTCTTCACATCCTTTTTCTGACAACAATCTTGTGCCCATGTCAGCGATGGCATCAGCATCATGCTCAACACCATCAAAGTATTCATCTTCTTCATGTCTTTTCTTTTTTGATTTTATCCATACTGTCTACTCTTCTCTGTGGATGACGGTACCGTTTGCCTGATGTGTGGCGAGCACCAGCACCTCGGCTATCTGTACGTGCTCAGGAGCACTGGCTGCATAGTAAGCCACGTCGGCAATGTCGTCACCATTGAGCGGCTTTATGCCACGATACACACGATCAGCACGTTCGTCGTCGCCATGGAAACGCACGTTGGAGAAGTGGGTCTCCACCAATCCTGGTTTCACATTGGTTACGCGCACCTTGGTGTGGGCCACGTCTATACGCAGTCCGTCTGTGATAGCCTTCACTGCCGACTTGGTGGCACAATACACATTGCCGCCAGCATAGGCCGCATCACCTGCCACACTGCCAATGTTGATGACGTGTCCGTGGTCGCGCTTCACCATGCCCGGCACAATGAGGCGTGTCATGGTGAGCAGTCCCTTGATGTTGGTGTCTATCATTTGGTCCCAATCGTCAAAGTCTCCCTCATATTCGGGCTCCAAGCCTCGGGCCAATCCTGCATTGTTGATGAGCACGTCAATGTTCTTCCATTCTTTTGGCAATCCATTGATGGCTTGTTGGGCTGTTTGTCTGTCTCTTACGTCGAATGCCAGAGGTAGCACGCGTACGCCCTCTTTACCCAGTTCTGTTTTCAAGGATTTGAGTTTCTCTTCGTTTCTTCCTGTCAGGATCAGATCATAACCGCCAATGGCAAATCTCCTGGCACAACCTTCTCCTATGCCGCTTGTGGCTCCTGTGATGAGTGCAATTTTGTGTTTCATTGTAATTATGTGTGATTATAGTTTTGTCTTGATAACTGTTTCCAAGGCGCATCGAGCCATGGCTTGGTAGGCTTGTTCGCTGGGATGAAGGTGGTCGCCAGAGTCGTATCCCGGTGCGAACGCTCTTGGGTCTTCGCTGTCTCTCACGGTGAGGTCGAAGTCCGCGCATCCGTCGAATAGGGGAGAGGTGCGCAGCCAGTCGTTAAACTGTTCTCTGAGCCGGTCACGCTTTTCGTTGTAAGTTCGCCAGCCGAGAATGGGCAACAGGGTGCCGCTCCACACTTTCAGTCCCAGTGACCTTGCGTGCTTTACGTATATCTTTTCCACACCTGTTTCCATATCTTCTAGTGTCGGCATGTCGCTCCACGGACGGAAAGGGTTTACTTCTATGCCCACAGGGTGTATGATGTCGTTGATGCCGTGTTGCAGAATCACGTCGGTGGCTCCACTTACATTCATCTCAATAGGAAACCTCGTACTTCCTTTCAGTCCGTAGGCTTGATAAGTAATGCAATCATATTGCCGTAGGATTCGTGTCCCACTTACGGCACGGCGTATTATTGCTGTGTCCGTGATGCCCGCTTTTTCTGTTTGCAGTGTCAACCAGTCAGGCCAACTCTGTGCAGTGATGGAATCGCCGAAGCATACTACAGCATGGTTCTTCTCTTCGGTTAATATATCGATCGTGTTGAGAAAATACACCCATTGCGTGTGCCTTGTCAAGTCCAGTGGCAGCGTGTCTGCACAGGCATAATCACCATAGCTATATTGGCCTTTCGAGAGTGGTCCGGTGACGAGCGTTCCTGCGTTCATCTGTGTGTACCCCTCCAGATAAAAACTCACCGTCACGGTGTCGCCCGCTTCTACCTCAAACTCCGTTTCATCGCTTTCCTTTTCCTTACCGGGGGCTAAGACCGTACTCGTTTTGTTGCCGAAACAGATAGGCGTATGACGGCGTGTTTTCCCCTCCAGGTTATATGCCACGTAAGCCTTGCTGATGGTGACAGGCTCCGTGCCGGTAAGGTTGGAGAAACGAAATCTCAACCTGTTTCCCGAGAAAACCATATGGATGGGGTATCGCAAGGTGATGTTCTTGGCATAGACGGCTTCCCGTCTGTCTGTTATTGAAGTGGCATTACCCCAGCAACTGACCCATTTTGTGAATTGTTCTTGCTGTTTCATTCGTTTCTGATAGTTTTCTGCAAAAATAGAGAAAAATCCCGAACTATAAAGCTTCTTGGGCAAAAAAATCAGGTTATAGTATATGTAAGATGTATTGCCCAAACCTTGTTCCTCGGTGGGTGAATTGAGTACCCATGTTGGTGAAAATCGCGTTACTATGTCATTACGCTGCCTTAGCGTTGCGTTACTCTGCCGTTAATGATGCGTAACTCGGCCAGTAACAGACCGTAACTCTGCCACTTACGGCTGCTAAGTCTACGACTTACATGAGCTTAGTCTACGACTTGCTGTATGTAACTCTTCCACTTACGTGCAAGAAGTCACTTTTTTCAGAGTGATGGAAAGTGATGGATAAAACCCATCTATCACTCATCTATCACTCGCCTTAACTGACAGACTGCCAGCCAATATATGTAAGAAATCCTGTAAAAAGTGATAGGTGATGGATAATTTGTGAAAATCAATTCCTGCGTGCGCGCGCGTACGCGAAAGAATAGGGCAGAAGAGCAACTATGTCAGCAGTCCATCCAGTTATAGTAACATATTGATGAAGCCAAATATTATCGGCTCTTCCGGTATTGTAAGCTGAAACACAGATGGTTATCTTTACTTTTGCCCCTGCAGGGCGTGGCTACGCTTGGCTGTGCCCCCGGCGCTGCCCTGGGCTATGGACAGATTGGGCTTTCAGCCCGCATGTCCTGCCAACCCTATGCCACAATATCATGCGTCACCCCAAATGTCGGATGAACCTATCCACCTCACCCCCTAATACCCCATCCGCCCGCGTGGCTGCCATCGCATCTGCTATAATTAAATAAGGTGTCTCCCTCCCACCCAAGCCCTGTGCGCGCGCAAAACAGCTAACAATTGTTAAAAACAGAAAGAAAAAGGCGTAAACATTTGGAGCGTGTGCGAAAAAGCCATACCTTTGCATCCGCTTTTGAGAAACAAGCTCGGGAGCGAAATGAAAGAAAGAGTTCTTTGAAAGGATTTACATAAACAGAGAAGTAGTACAAGAAGCGAGTGTGCAGCAATGCATACTTGGGTAAAAGAAACGAACCGTTCAATTTTGTATAGAAATAGGAAGGTGCTTTTAGACTACGATAAGTGGAAAAGGATGAGTCATCCGAAGACAGAGACAAACCGCCATTCCTTTATGGTATGGCAAAAAGATATTTTACAATGGAGAGTTTGATCCTGGCTCAGGATGAACGCTAGCTACAGGC
>CAJKDU010000008.1 GCA_905198745.1 uncultured Prevotella sp.
GTGTGCGACTTACGTGTGCTAAGTGTGCGACTTACGTGTGCTAAGTGTGCGACTTACGTGTGCTAAGTGTGCGACTTGCGTGTGCTAAGTGTGCGACTTACGAGTGTTAAGTGTGCGACTTGCGTGTGCTAAGTCTACGAACTGTAAAATGTCATTGTCCAATTCGTGACGTTTGTGGGGATTATTTGGGGGTGGTTATTGATGGGGATGAGACGATTTGTGACTGTTGTCAGTCCACTGAAAAGCCAGTCGCTCGGTGCCGTCGGCTATGTGGATGATGCCGCAATAAGCGAACCCGTGCTTCTGCACAAGGTGGCGCATGATGGCATTGTCCCTGTGTGTGTCAATGCGGAGATGGGAGCATTGTTCCCTGCAGAAACGGATGATGCAACTGAACACACCGTGATAATCGGGATCACTCATCACTCGGTGTATCACAGAATAGGGAGCCGTGTCGAGCCACTGGCCCTGGAATATTTCTGCATAGGTCGGGTCTGGACCTTTGCGGAGCACAAAGGCACCTACTGCCACACGGCCGCTCAACACAAGATAGCAGTCGTTTGAGGCGATGTCTTCACGGAAAATGCTTTCCGAAGGATAGCCGTTGGCCCATTGGCTGGCATTCCCCGTGCGCTTCATGGTCTGACGCGACAGGTCTGCCAGACGAACCAACGATGCGATGTCGCCCGAAGTTGCTTTTCTAACCGAATAGTTCATGGCATAGGATTCCATGGTTTAGTGACGATTGTAGATATAGCGGGCCAAACCATAGATGTAGCGCCGGAACCCGGGACGGTAGGCGAGGAGCCGGTCGAACCATCCGATGCGATGGCTTACTGCCTTCACCGCAAAGCCTACGTAGAACATGGCAAAGAGCGTACCCAGGCCGATGATGTGCCACTGCCACCTGCCGAAGAACACGTAGCACGCCACAATGCCCAGTACGACGAGCGATGTGTCTACGCCAATTTTCACCTTGGGGAAGGGCACGCCCGATATTCGGCTGATGGCCACGGGGAATCCTTCACCGGGCATGGTCACACTGCCGCATCTCACCTCGAAGGCTATGCCTATGCCGAGGATGGTGCAACCCATCAGCTGTGCCACGGCTTTCTGCCATAGCAGGGTCGGTGTGAGCCATGAGGTGAGCGCCATGTTGAAGTCGATGAGGAAGCCGAACACAAAGCCCACTACCAATTGAAACAGCTGAACCCATTCAAACGATCTGCGCAGTACGGCAATTTGTCCTACGACCAAGATGGCATTCATGATGTAAGTGTATTGTCCGATGGTGAGCGCCGGCACGCAGATGCTTTGTGCTCCGGCACTTTCAAAGACGTAGGGCAGCACACTGATTACGCTCGAGCCAACTCCCGAACGCACACACACAGCCACACCCACGGTCATGATCCAAAGAGAAACGAGCAGCAACAGGTGCTGCCAGCAAAATGATATTATCCTGTCTTTCATACTTGTTTTTCCCTACTCTATGCTATGGAGATAAGTTCTATTTCGAAGATGAGCGTGGATCCAGCCGGAATGCCAGGCTGTGAATATTTGCCGTAGCCCATTTCGGCAGGCAGATAGATTTCCCATTTGTCGCCCACGCACATCTGTTGCATGGCCACTATCCATCCCTCTATGAGGTCGGCAAGCCGGAAAGCCACCGGTGTGCCGCCACGACTCGAGTCGAACTTCTTGCCGTTGATGGTCCATCCCGTGTAGTGCACAGTCACGATGTCGCGGCGCGAGGGATGCCTTCCGTCGTTCCGGCCCTCTGCCACCACCTTATAATATATACCCTTGTCGAGTGCTTTCACTCCCTCTTCCTTCGCCTTGGCGGCGAGCCATTCCTTGTTGGCTTGCATGTATTCTCTCTTGGCCATGATTCTAAAAAGTTTGTTGAAATCAAGTGCAAAGTTACTGAAAATACAGCGGAATGCCAAATAAATGTTGTACGTGCGTTGGTAGCTTCCGGCCAATGATGCAGTAGGAATTTCTGTGTCGAGTCGTCCGAGAGTGAGAAAAAGAGGATAATGTTTCTGTGTTTCGTTCTTTTCCACTAACTTTGCGCTGATTTTCAAACGCAAGAACATTATGAAACATTTGGTTTATCAAACAAAAGGAACCTGCAGCAGGCTCATTGACCTGACTGTGGATGAAGACAATGTGATTCAGAGCGTGTCGTTCGTAGGTGGCTGCAACGGCAACCTGAAAGGCATTTCACAACTGGTGAAAGGCATGAAAGCCGACGACGTGATAGCCCGGCTCAAGGGCACTCAGTGCGGCAGCAAGGGGACAAGTTGTCCCGACCAACTCTGCTGTGCACTGGAAGAAATCAAGAAAGCGTAGTCCTCCGAGGGGCTACGCTTTCTTTTCCACCACACTTCTCATGCTGAACTCACAGCCACAGTAGAGCTGGTTGTAGAATCCGTATTCCTTGATGATGGCGTTTCGCCTTTCCTGGAGTCCGCCTCGACGCCAGTTCTGGTCCCACCAAACCACATTGTCAAAGGGCTCCACAGCCCAAGCGCCCGCCTCGTTGATTTGGTCAAGACTCTTCCAACGTGAAGAGGCGAGGGTGGTGGTGATGACAGAAAACCCGTGTTTGCTGGCATAGCGTGCCGTGTCGCGCAGTCGGAGCTTGAAACATTTCAGGCACCGTCCGCCCCTTTCAGGCTCCGCCTCAAGTCCCTTCACCCATTGCAACCACTGTTCATGATCGTAGTCGGCATCCACTATGTCAAGCCCCAAGGCCTGTGCATAGCGCGTGCATTCGTTCTTGCGGATGAGATATTCCTCCAACGGGTAGATGTTGGGGTTGCAATAATAAATGGTGGGTCGTATGTCGTGCTGCAAAAGACACTCGATGATGGCCGACGAACAGGGCGCACAACAAGTGTGGAGCAGTACCTTCCGGGCACCCCCAGGGACGATTACCTCATAAGTTTTTTTCTTCTTCATACTCATGAATTCCTAAAAAAGAGGCAGACAGTGTATCGCTGTCTGCCTCTTGTGATATGATTTGCCTTTCGTAAAGTCCTCTTAATAGCTGCGGGCAATGATCACACGCTTGGTGGCAGGCTTGCCCGAAACCATGTCTACTCCGGGTGTCTGCTCCACGCCGAATGGCACGCAGCGGATGGTAGCCTGTGTGTCCTCCTTGATTTTGGCCTCAGTTTCGGCTGTGCCGTCCCAGTGGCAGAGGAAGAAACCGCCGTCCTTGATGCGCTCCTTGAACTCGTCGTAGTTGTCGCACTCGTAGATGTGGGCATCGCGATACTTTCTGGCCTTCTCGAAGATGTTGGCCTGTATGTCGTCGAGCAGCTTCTCCACATACTCGGCAATGCCTTCGATGCTTACCGTTTCCTTCTCGAGTGTGTCGCGGCGCATCACCTCTATGGTGCCGTTCTCCAGGTCTCTGCCACCCATTACGAGGCGCACAGGTACACCTTTAAGCTCATAGTCGGCAAACTTGAAGCCCGGACGCTTGTTCTCTGCATCGTCATATTTCACGCTGATGCCCGCCTTGCGCAGGTCGGCAATGACGGGAGCCAACTTGTCGCTGATGGCCTGCATCTGGTCGGCACCTTTGCCGATAGGGATGATAACCACCTGGAGCGGAGCGAGCTTCGGAGGCAGTACCAGTCCGTTGTCGTCAGAGTGGGTCATGATGAGTGCACCGATAAGACGTGTGGAAACGCCCCATGAAGTGGCCCAAACATATTCAGGCTTGTTGTCCTTGGTGAGATATGTCACGTCGAACGACTTGGCGAAGTTCTGTCCGAGGAAGTGACTCGTGCCGCTCTGGAGAGCCTTTCCGTCCTGCATCATGGCCTCGATGGTATAGGTGTCGAGTGCTCCGGCAAAACGCTCTGTCTCGCTTTTCACACCGCGCACCACCGGAACAGCCATCCACTGCTCTGCAAAGTCGGCATATACATGGAGCATTTCTTGTGCCTTCTTCTCGGCTTCTTCACGTGTGGCATGGGCAGTATGACCCTCTTGCCAAAGGAATTCGGAAGTGCGGAGGAATGGGCGTGTGCGCATTTCCCAACGCATCACGTTGCACCACTGGTTGCACATCAGTGGCAGATCGCGCCAGGAATGAATCCAGTTCTTGTAAGTGTTCCAGATGATAGTTTCGGATGTGGGACGCACAATGAGTTCCTCATCGAGCTTGGCTGTGGGGTCCACCTCCACGCTGTTGCCGTCGTCGCTTGCCTTGAGGCGGTAGTGAGTCACCACGGCACATTCCTTGGCAAAGCCCTTCACGTGCTCAGCTTCGCGCGAAAGGAAGCTCTTGGGAATGAGCAAGGGGAAGTAAGCATTCTGCACGCCAGTCTGCTTGAACATCTTGTCAAGCTGCTGCTGCATCTTCTCCCATATAGCATAGCCGTAGGGCTTGATTACCATACATCCGCGAACGGCAGACTGCTCGGCGAGGTCTGCCTTGACCACCAAGTCGTTGTACCACTGACTGTAGTTGTCAGCGCGCTTGGTTAATTCTTTGAGTTCTTTAGCCATCTTGTATATCTTAATGTTTAATTTGTCGGCAAAATTACAAAAAAATACGGAATTTGTTGCACGTGTATGTGAAAAAGTAGTATCTTTGCAACAGTCATCCGTCGGGATGGCATATAAAAAGCTAATTTAGAGCAAGAATATCATGAACAAGGTAAAAGTAGTGACACTGGGTGTGTGTTTCTCCACACTCGTGTTCAGTTGTAGCACAAAGCAGGGTACAGGCTCTCTCATCGGCGCCGGAGGTGGTGCTGTGGTGGGCGCTATTATAGGAAAGTTGGCAGGTAATGCAGCCGTAGGCGCCGCTATCGGCGGAGCGGTAGGCACTGCCACAGGTGCCATCATAGGCAAGCACATGGACAAGGTGGCCGAGCAGGCTCGTCAGCAGGTGGAGAATGCCAAGGTGGAACAGGTGACAGACAACAATGGTCTGAGTGCCGTGAAGCTTACATTCGATTCAGGCATTCTCTTCGACACCAACAAGTATGACTTGAAGGCGAATTCCAAAACAGAACTGGCCAAGTTTTCCAATGTGCTGAAAAACAACACTGATTGTCAAGTTGACGTGCAGGGCTATACTGACAGCACGGGCAACGATGGCATCAACCAGCCGTTAAGCCAGAACCGAGCCAATGCAGTGCGCGATTATCTCCTTTCTTGTGGTGTGCCCGCATCACAGTTGAAGAATGTTTTGGGCTATGGTTCCAGCAATCCTGTGGCCGACAATGCCACGGTAGAGGGACGCCAGAAGAATCGTCGCGTGGAGGTGTATCTCTATGCAAGCAAGGAGATGGTAGAGGCCGCTAAGAACGGTACATTAAAATAAAAGATATACTATAAATATATGATGAGACTTTACGCTGGCATCAGCGGATGCTGGCAAAAAGTCAAGGAAACTGCCACCGCTGTGAAGTGAGGGCAGTTTCTTTTTCTTGTTTCATTCATCACAAGCAATCTTACACAAGACAATGAAAATCAAGTTAGTGTCTAACATAGTGAAATGGGCGGCAGCCCTGTTTTTCAGTTCCACGATACTTGCTGTCGTGGCCTATCGTTTTATACCCGTGTGGTTCACGCCCCTCATGTTCATCCGCTGTGTGCAGCAAGTCGGACAAGGCGAGAGCATGACGATGCATCACCATTGGGTGCCGCTTGATGAAATGTCGCGGCACATGCCAGTGGCGGTCATGGCGAGTGAGGACCAACGATTCCTCCTGCATCATGGTTTCGACTACGGAGCCATAGAGAAAGCCGCGCGTCACAACCGCAACAGCAAACGCAAACATGGTGCCAGCACTATCAGCCAGCAAACAGCCAAGAACGTTTTCCTCTGGCCGGGCCGCTCATGGGTGCGCAAAGGCTTCGAGGTCTACTTCACTGCACTTATCGAACTCCTTTGGAGCAAACAACGCATCATGGAAGTCTACCTTAATTCAATTGAGATGGGCAATGGCATTTATGGCTTGGACGCTGTGGCAGAATATCATTTCGGCACTACAGCCGACCGTCTGTCGCGTTCAGAATGTGCGCTCATTGCCGCCACACTGCCCAATCCACGGAAGTTCGACAGCAGTCATCCTGGAGCCTACATGCGCAAACGTCAGCACCAGATAGAAGCACAGATGCGCTTCATTCCTTCATTCCCCAAAGAAGGAGAGGACATAGACCCCAACACGTCTGCCGGTGGAATATACCACAGAAGAAAGTAAATACATTATGTTATATATACCTTTTTGTTTATCATGAACGAAGACCTCCTTTCAGGACTCAACGACAGTCAGCGACAGGCAGTGGAATATAATGACGGGCCATCGCTTGTCATAGCCGGTGCCGGTTCGGGCAAGACTCGTGTGCTGACATACAAGATAGCTTATCTGCTGCAGCATCACATGGAACCATGGCGCATCATGGCCCTCACCTTCACCAATAAGGCTGCCCGCGAGATGAAAGACCGCATTGGCGCACTTGTGGGTCCCTCCGTGGCAAGCAAGTTGCAGATGGGTACTTTCCACTCCATCTTCTCCCGCATACTCCGTAGGGAGGCACATCTTCTTGGCTACAATTCAGACTTTACCATCTATGATCAGTCAGATTCCCGGTCGTTGGTGAAGAATATTGTGAAGGAAATGCAACTTGACGAGAAGAAATACAAGCCTGCCAACGTACAGGGGCGTATCTCCATGGCCAAGAACCACTTGATTTCTCCTATCGATTATGCCGAAGACCGCTATGCTCTCGAACGGGATTTGGAACAGCAGGTGCCGGAGGTGCAGAATATATATAAGGCTTACAACATTCGCTTGCAGAATGCCAATGCCATGGATTTCGATGACCTTCTGGTCAAGACATACGAACTCTTCCGCGACCACCCTGATGTGTGCGACTTCTACGCACAGCGGTTTGAGTATGTGCTCGTCGATGAGTATCAGGACACTAACCATGTCCAGCAACAAATAGTGTGGCAACTAACCCGTGATAGGCAGCGAGTTTGTGTGGTAGGCGACGACGCACAGAGTATCTACGGATTCCGGGGAGCTGACATCGACAATATCCTCGATTTTCAGCAACTGTATCCCTCAGCCTTGCTGTTCAAACTGGAACGCAACTACCGTTCCACGCAATTCATCGTACAGGCTGCCAACAGCTTGATTCAGCACAACAAGCGGCAAATCAAGAAAGATGTGTATAGCGAGAACAGCAAGGGTGAGAAGTTGCAACTGCAACCTTCTTATAGTGACAAGGAGGAGGCACAACTGGTGTGTAACAACATTCTGCGGATTATGAAATCGGAACAAGGTCAATACAGCGATTTTGCTGTGCTTTACCGCACCAACGCGCAAAGCCGTAGTTTTGAGGAGATTTTCCGCAAAGAGGGAGTGCCCTACCGCATCTACGAAGGGTTGAGCTTTTTCCAAAGAAAGGAAGTCAAGGATGTCATAGCCTATATGCGTATGGTTGCCAATCCCAACGACGAAGAGGCTTTCCGCCGTATTGTTAACTATCCGGCACGCGGCATTGGCAACACTACCTTGCAACGTATTACCGAAGCAGCCACACGCTCCGGTGCCAGCCTCTGGGACACTATTGTGGACCCGCTCGGCCATGGACTCATCTTGAAAGGTGCTGCCTTGAATAAGGTTCAGGCCTTCCGCGAGTTGATTAGTTCGTTCATCAGCCGTGCAGATACCGAGGATGCGTTTGCTCTGGGGAGCGACATTGTCAAACAGAGCGGCATCTATGCAGAACTCATGAGTGATACCACACCTGAAGGACAGGCGCGTAGAGAGAATATAGAGGGACTCCTGAATGCTGTGCAGGACTTTGTGGAAGGTCGTAAGGAGGAAGACCAAGGGCAAGCAGTCTACGTGAATGACTATTTGCAAGAGGTGTCGCTCCTTTCCGACATCGACAGCGAAGAAGATGAAGACGAAAACCGCGTGACGCTGATGACCATTCACAGCGCCAAAGGACTGGAGTTTCCCACGGTGTTTATCGTGGGAATGGAAGAAGGCATCTTTCCCAGTCAAATGGCCATCGACACGCTGCGTGGATTGGAAGAAGAGCGCAGGCTCTTCTATGTGGCTATCACCCGTGCTGAGCGTCATTGCATTCTCACTTACGCCAAAAACCGATTCCGCTACGGACATATGGAAAGTTTCAAGCCCAGTCGTTTCCTAACCGACATTGATCCTTCACTGATAGAAGCCCGGCAATATGGTTCTTTCGGGACTGTGTGGGGAAGCGGCTACGGCAGTTCGGACGCTTATGGTGCAAGACATTCTTGGTCAGACAACTACAATTCCCATGATTCGTCTTCCCAAGACTACGGATCTCGTTATCAAAACAGCCATCCTGTTGCCTCTCAGTTCCGTGCCGACCCCAAACCGAAGGCCACGTCGTCTCTCCATACACCAGCCTCCGCTGACTCGTTTTCAGCAATCCGTAAACGCCAGCTAATGGAGAGTGGAGCACGGTTGAGGAAAATGCCTTCTCAAAAATCGTCGACTGCCGCCACGTCAGTTGCCGGTTCTTCAAAATCTTCTCCCTCAGGGCAACTTGCCGTGGGTAATGTAATCGAACATCAACGGTTCGGAATAGGCGAAGTGATAGCTCTCGAAGGCGAAGGCGAAAATGCCAAGGCAACCATCCGGTTCGAGCATGCAGGCCCAAAGATTTTACTTCTCAAATTTGCCCGCTACAATATTGTGAAATAGACAGAATATCACTAATGGGAAAAGCATGAATATGAGAAAGATAGGGTAGAAGTAATAAAAAATCTTAAAACACGGCCTTTACTATACCCATATATTTGCAGAAACGGAAAAAGTTTGTAATTTTGCACCCTGTTTGGAATAAGTATCAAAAAACGAAAACAAAAAATTTAGATAGAAATGTCGAAAATTTGTCAGATTACGGGAAAGAAGGCTCAGATGGGCAACAACGTTTCCCACTCAAAACATCGTACAAAGCGTAGCTTTGACGTGAATCTGTTCAGCAAGAAGTTCTACTATGTAGAGGAAGGTTGCTGGATTAGCTTGAAGATTAGTGCCGCAGGATTGCGTCTCATCAACAAAGTAGGTCTCGATGCAGCACTTAAGCAAGCTGTGAACAAGGGCTACTGCGAATGGAAAGACATTAAAGTAATAGGAGAATAATAACCATGGCAAAGAAAGCAAAAGGCAATAGAGTTCAGGTTATTCTCGAATGCACCGAGATGAAGAACAGTGGCATGCCCGGCACAAGCCGTTACGTGACCACCAAGAATCGTAAGAACACTCCAGACCGTATGGAGTTGATGAAGTACAACCCAATCCTGAAGAAGATGACTCTTCACAAGGAGATTAAGTAATAATAAAGCACTATGGCAAAGAAAGCGGTCGCTACCCTCCACGAAGGATCTTCGGATGGTCGCGCTTACACAAAGGTTATCAAAATGGTAAAGAGTCCTAAGACTGGCGCTTATGTTTTCGATGAGCGTATGGTTCCCAATGAGGCTGTTAAGGACTTCTTCAAATAAGATTTGATTATTCTAATTATACCCTATGAGGAGATGCAACATCTGTTGTGTCTCCTTTTTTGATTATTCATAAGTCTGCTTTCAGGATGACAACGCTAAACTTACACCTATTTTATAAATAAAAGGTTGCTTTTATTTTGAATTGTCTTCTTTTTGGCGTAACTTTGCATAGGATAGGGGATTCTCGGCAAAACAAAAATGTTTTGTGATACTCTACAACTCTTTTTGTCATGTAAAGCTGTGACTTCTGGTCATCGGGAAATAAGCTTCTTTGTCGCTCTGTCGGACAGTCATCACATGAGTCAGGGTGATTTCTGCAATGGGAGGACGATTTACATTGACATTCAATTTGAGCTGTCAATACTTGTGAAGGGCAATTTATTGCCTTGAAATGCAAAGGCCTGTAGCCTCATCTATATTGACACGGAGTGACAAGCATGGCGATTGCCGATATCCTGCGTTTTGATGCACATCATCGGTGGGAGTTTTTCAGGACGCCAAATATCGGACTGCCTTATAAGGAACCGGCATTTAAGCATGATTTATAAATCTCAAAATAGATAATAACAATGGGACTATTTGGACTTTTTAAAGGTAAAAAGGAAACACTTGACAAGGGACTCGAGAAGACAAAGCAAAGCGTCTTCTCCAAACTCACACGCGCCATTGCCGGCAAGTCGAAGGTAGACGACGATGTGCTGGACAACTTGGAAGAAGTGCTCATCACTTCGGACGTGGGTGTGGACACCACGCTCAAGATCATTGAGCGTATAGAAGAACGTGTGGCACGCGACAAGTATGTGTCGACATCCGAACTTAATTCTATTCTGAGAGACGAGATTGCCAGCCTGCTGGCCGAGAACAACAGCAGCGACAATGAGGAGTGGGATCTTCCTTCCGACCATAAGCCTTACGTCATTCTTGTGGTGGGAGTCAACGGAGTGGGCAAGACCACAACCATCGGTAAACTCGCTTACCAGTTCAAGAAGGCCGGTAAGAAAGTTTACCTCGGAGCTGCCGACACATTTCGTGCTGCTGCCGTGGAGCAGATATGCATTTGGGGCGAACGTGTAGGCGTGCCGGTTGTGAAGCAGCAGATGGGGTCCGACCCGGCTTCAGTGGCTTTCGACACACTCAGTTCTGCCAAGGCTAATGGTGCCGACGTGGTCATTATCGATACGGCTGGACGTCTGCACAACAAGGTGGGGCTGATGAACGAATTGAAGAAAATCAAGGAGGTGATGAAGAAAGTGTTGCCAGAGGCACCCGACGAAGTGCTTCTCGTCCTTGATGGGTCTACCGGTCAGAATGCCTTTGAACAGGCCAAGCAGTTCTCAGCCGTGACACAAATCACGAGTCTGGCTATCACCAAACTTGACGGAACTGCCAAGGGCGGTGTGGTAATTGGTATTTCCGACCAACTCAAGGTACCCGTTAAATATATAGGTCTTGGCGAGGGAATGGAAGACCTCCAGTTGTTCAACAGAAAAGAATTTGTAGATTCATTATTCAATACAGAGAAGTGAAGAAAAACCAAATAGACTTTGTTACGATGGGATGCTCCAAGAATCTCGTCGACAGCGAATTGCTGATGCGCAAATTTGAAGCCATCGGATATCATTGTGTTCACGACAGCCATCGTCCGGAAGGCGAGATTGCTGTCATCAACACTTGTGGATTCATTGAGGACGCCAAACAGGAAAGCATTGATACTATCTTGGAGTTCGTACAGGCCAAGGAAGAAGGACGACTGAAGAAACTCTTTGTCATGGGATGTCTCTCCCAGCGTTACCGCAAGGAACTTGAGCAGGAAATTCCCCAAGTAGACAAATACTACGGCAAGTTCGACTATAAGAAGCTCATTACAGACCTCGGCAAGGCTGACGATGCTGCATGCGACGGCAAACGCCATCTGACCACTCCTCACCATTATGCTTACATTAAAATCAGTGAAGGTTGCAACCGTCACTGCGCTTATTGTGCCATTCCCATCATTACAGGCAAGCACCAGAGCCGTCAGATGGACGACATTCTTGATGAGGTAAGAGAACTTGTGGCTCAGGGTGTGAAGGAGTTTCAGGTCATTGCACAGGAACTCACCTATTATGGCATTGACATTGACGGCAAGCGCCATATTGCCGAACTCATTTCGAAAATGGCCGACATCAAGGGCGTGAAATGGATACGCCTGCACTACGCCTATCCCAACCAGTTCCCTATGGAACTACTGGATGTAATGCGTGACAAGCCCAACGTGTGCAAGTATCTTGACATTGCTCTTCAGCATATTTCCGATCACATGCTCGAGCGCATGCACCGCAACACTACCAAACAAGAGACCATGCACCTCATAGAAGAGATGCGTCGCCGGGTTCCCGACATACATATCCGGACAACACTGATGGTTGGATTCCCTGGAGAGACCGAACAAGACTTCGACGAACTGAAGGAGTTTGTGCGCTGGGCCAAGTTTGAGCGCATGGGAGCCTTTACCTATTCAGAGGAGAATGGAACCTACAGTTCCGAGCACTATGAAGATGATGTGCCACAAGAGGTTAAAAACCGCCGACTTGACGAGCTTATGGCCATTCAGCAGGAAGTGAGTGCCGAGGTGGAAGCACGTAAGGTTGGGCAGACGCTCACCGTGGTCATAGACCGAAAGGAGGGCGACTACTACATAGGACGCACTGAATTCTGTAGTCCGGAAGTAGACCCGGAGGTGCTTATCCCCGTAGGAGAGAAGTCGCTGAGAGTAGGCCGTTTCTATCAAGTGAATATTACTGCCAGTGAGGAATTCGACCTCTATGGTGAAGTGGTCTAGAAATAACAAGGTATGAACAATAAGGAATTTATAGCCGAATTGGCGCGACGCACGGGCTATACATGTGATGACACGCAAAAACTTGTCAACACGGTAGTCAATGCCATGAGCGATGAACTCCAGGACGGCAATACGTGGGGCATTTCCGGTTTCGGATCTTTTGATGTGAAAAAGAGACTGGAGCGCATTGTCGTCAACCCTTCCACAGGCCAGCGCATGCTTGTCCCTCCGAAACTGATACTCAACTTCAAACCTGTAGCCTCTGTCAAGGAGCGCATCAAGAAAGGAGGCAATGCCGATGTCTAAGTTGGGAATACAGGATTTGGCGTCAGTCCTCTCGCAGAAGCGCGGACTGACCAAAGCCCAGGCAGAGTCTTTTGTGAGTGCTTTGTTTGACGTGGTGAACTATGGTCTTGACACCGAACGGCAGGTCAAAATCAAGGGCTTCGGCACATTCAAAGTGACCAACGTGAAAGACCGTGAGAGCATTAACGTCAACACGGGAGAGCGTGTTGTTATCAGTGGACACGGGAAAATCACCTTTACTCCCGATGCCATTCTCCGTGATATGGTCAACAAGCCCTTCAGTCAGTTTGAGACCGTTGTGCTCAACGAAGGTGTTGATTTTAGCGAGCTCGATGCTCAAGTAGACAAGACTGAGATGGGAGAAGATGATGAGTTGTCGACTCCCAACTCTCAAGTGGACAAACAGGCCGACGGAGTTGTAGCAGAAGCTCCACAAACGGCTACCGATGAGCACCATGATAATACATCGGAAGGAGTGAATGTTGTTAAACCTGCTGCTCAATCCAGTACACAGGTACAGTCTAAACAAGCTGATTCACACCCCATCACTCAACAGATGGAAGACGAAGCAGTCACGCATCTTGAAGATACGAAGGAACATTTTGTATCTGTTCCTGCCGACAATTTCCAGGGCGCTACTACAGATGAAACCGCCCCAAAGGCGGAGCCTGCCACCGATCAGCAATTAGTTTCCGACGGGCCAACACCCACAGCTTCAAGCGTTACTCCTGAAAGTTCTATCCACGGCTTGTCTGCCAAAGAGGAAGAACAGACCGAAGAGGAGGAAGAAGAGACAGAGAATAAGTCAAATGCGTGGAAACCTATTATAACAGGTGTTCTGTTTATAGCATTGGCCGCCGCTGCGGGCTTTGTAGGCTTCTACTTCGGAGCCCGTTCTTCATCACCGGTTTCCGAAACAGTTTCTCCTCAACCAGCTCCACGAAAGAAAGTGGTCAGGAAGGTAGTTCAGCCAAAGACCAAAGTGTATACAGTTAAAACCACATCGGAAGTTGGAGTTTCTACAACAGCAGCAGACGATGCACGAAAAGCATTGAAGGCTTCGCCGGTATCTGCCAACGAGAAACCTACCACACCCGCAAGGAAGGAGAAAAAGCCTGCGGCAAACGAAGTCGAAAGCCGTGCCGTAGACACCGAAAAATATGACAGAATGGATGTTCGCGTTCGCACTGGTGCCTATTCCATAGTAGGTGTAAGCAAGACAGTTACGGCTCGTTCGGGAGAAACTTTGAAAAGCATTTCCGACAGAAATCTCGGACCGGGAATGGAGTGTTATGTTGAGGTGGTCAATGGAAAGAAAACCATTGAGGAAGGCGACCGGGTGAAGATACCTGAACTGAAACTCAAAAAGAGACTTAGAAGATAAATATTTGAAATAATTGCAATTTAATTTGTGTATTCAAAATATAGTAGTTACCTTTGCAAAAACAAACAGAGAATGAGAAATAGCATCAACGCCATACAGATACTGCGCACGCACGGCATTCAACCTTCAAAGCCACGCATTGCGATATGCGAATACATTATGACGCACCACACACACCCAACAGTGGAAGATGTGTACAAGGGGCTTTGCACAAAGATTGCCAGCTTGAGCCTGACCACGGTCTACAACACGCTCCGTCTCTTTTCCGAGCATGGTGTGGCACAGATGATAACCATCAATGACCACAATGTGTGTTATGACGGCAATACCACTCCGCACGTTCATTTCTTCTGCAAGCATTGCGGTCGCATTATCGACCTCTTTGAGGAACCGGTGCCTACCGTCGAAAAAGGTCGCATGATAGGAGGTAACGTGATACAGGAGGCGCAGCTCTACTACAAGGGCGTATGTTCTCAGTGTAAGAAATTGGAAGATAACATTAACTAATACACAAAAACAAAAGCATTATGAAAAAGAAGTTTATCTGTACCGTTTGCGGTTACATCTATGAAGGAACTGAAGCTCCCGAAAAGTGTCCAATATGCAAGGCTCCTGCCAGCAAGTTTAAGGAAGTAGACGACGTGGATACAGACGCCACTTTCGCAACCGCCCACATTCTCGGTGCTGCCATTAAAGAAGGTGCCAACGAGGAAATGATCAAGGACCTCAACGCCCATTTCACAGGCGAGTGTGGTGAAGTAGGCATGTATCTGGCCATGAGTCGTCAGGCCGACCGTGAGGGATACCCCGAGATTGCCGAGGCTTTCAAGCGCTATGCATTCGAAGAGGCAGAGCACGCCAGCAAGTTTGCAGAACTGTTGGGCGATGTGCTTGGTGACACCAAGAGCAACCTGGAGGCACGTATTGCCGCTGAAAAGGGTGCTTGCGAAGACAAGTTCCGTATTGCCAAGAACGCCAAGGCTGCCAACATGGACGCCACTCACGACACTGTGCATGAGATGGCTAAGGATGAAGCACGCCACTGCGCCGGCTTCATGGGTCTCTACAAGAGATATTTCAAGTAAGTCACTGCCCACAGGCAGCAAGGCTTTTAATCATAAGGGTTCAGACCAATCCATTCGTGGAGGGTCTGAACCCTTTTCTTGTATGCTCGGCATGAGTATTTGTCTAACAGGTGAAAGTCCCGAGTAAGCCCTAATAGCAGGAATTACATAGCCAAAGGCAAGAGTATTCATCGTGAGATGAAATCTGAAAGAAGTCGGCGGCAAACATCTGACCTAACGTATAGAAACTTCATACAAGGCATTTGACTGCGGATGAGAGTGCAAGACAACTCAAAGTCCAATAGCTATTCGGAATGGTCGGTGAAAATGGAGTAGATATTAGATGGATAAATAATCCCCTTATCTGATGAGGTTTCATGGATGTATGGTGAGAATCGCGTATATTATCAGTGATAAAGGAGAAGTAAATCACAGACTTTTAATTGTTGTGCTTTAAATAAATGTCCTTTCTAGTAGAATGGATGTAAAAAGCAATATCATGGATATTTATTTCTATAATTTTTCTTGATTGTCAAAGATTGTTGCTATCTTTGTGCCTAATGATTAGCAATGTTCAACAGATCACCAAACTTGTTCGGAAATTCTTTCTAGTTTTGCTTTTTCTTATTTAAAGAAATTAAATGAAAAACATGTCAAGAGAAGCCATCAATCGTATTGGTCGAAGACAAGAGAAAGGCTAACCGCATGAGTTGCAAGTGTAGAGGAAGACAAGAATCAACTGATTGACAGATGAATTAGATAAAGAATTTGTCACCTTGAACAAAGTGGTGTACTAACAGCTCGCCGCCGATACAGGAAAAACTTCTACAATGGGCAGAAATCCTTCATGTGAATGTTCGATTGCTCATCGTACAAACATGGAAAACTATAATGGGATAGAAGCGGAGGAACTTCTAATTATATCGTTAAACCCAATAGGACGAAAACAATTTAATGATTATGACAACAAAGGAAATTGATGAAAAGTCGTTAGACAATGCACACCGTCTCTTTGAGTCGGGCGATATAGATAAAATTCCTGTTGGAACTACAGCAGGTCTTCAGCAGATCTCATCAGGTTCTTCCGTAATTTGATGTTGGGCGAACATCATGAACTGAAGAACCGCTATATGTTGATAGACTATAGCGATGTAGGTGATACCCATACAAGTACCCATACAAGTTCTGATGAAACGGTATCTACGTTATCTGAAAATATAAAACGTTTACTTGTTGTGATTGGTACAGATGAAAAGAGCGTAAAGGAAATTATGGAGGAAATCGTTTTGAAGAATCGTCCCAATTTCCTTGAATATTCTCTTACACCAGCCATTACTGAAGGCTTGGTAAAAATGAAATTTCCAAACTCACCCCGTCATCCTCGGCAGAAATATCTTTTGACGATTAAAGGGCAGGCGGTATATGATGAATGTAAAAAACAAATATTGAAATAATATCTTTAAGAAATATTATATGGCTAACGAACTTTATACTCCAATAAACAGGAAAGTGGGTGATTTACTCGCAGAAGTGAAAAATGGTCGCATAGGTTTGCCTGATCTTCAGCGTCCTTTTGTATGGAAAGACAAAAAGGTGCGCGAATTGTTAGACTCTATGCTTAAAGGATTTCCCATCGGTTTTGTTATGCTTTGGGAATCACCTGCAGAGTATGTCAATAAAAAGCAAATTGGCAACAATGATAAAGATTGGCAGACTCCACGCGACCTCGTTATTGATGGACAGCAACGTTTGACGGCATTACTGGCTGCCATCAAAGGTGTGCAAATAAAAGATGTGAATTACAAAGAGCGTTCTATTAAGATATCATTTAATCCCTTGAAACGTGAATTTGAAGTGTGGTCGCAAGCTTACGAAAGCTCTCAAGAATGGATTAGTGCTATTAGCGAAGTGTTTACTGCAAAAGACAACAATGCAGTTTCTAAATTTCGCCGTAACTACATAAAGCAATTGAATGACAAGCGCCTGAAAGATGGAGCGCAAAAACTGACAGATGAAGAAGAAATAAAAATAGAGGACAACATCAACGATTTGTTGAACTTGTCCGATTATGTTTTACCAACTCTCGAAATCAAAGCAACCGCCAATGAAGAAGAAGTGGCAGAAATTTTTGTACGCGTGAATTCTGGTGGACAGAAACTCACGGAAAAGAATTTCATAGAGACACTACTTGCTGTGTATGACAATGATTTACACATGAGTATAAACCAATTTTGTAAAGAGTCGCGTATACCAAAAGACGGAACATCATACAATCATATTTTAGAGGTAGACCCTGTTCATATTATTCGGGCAACTGTTGGATTGGCTTTTAAACGCGCTCGATTGAGATATGCTTATCTGTTATTAAGAGGAAAGGATTTGAATACTCGCAAATCTTCTGCTGAAACACAACAAGAGAACCTTAAAAAATTCCGTGATGCGCTTGCAGTGGTTATGAACCTTAATCATTGGCATGCCTTTATGAACATAGAGGCAGAGGCTGGTTATTTGAAAAAATCATTAATTTCTTCAGACAATGCAGTGATATTTTCATATCTCCTCTATCTTATTGGTAAGACTGAATACAAAGTGCAGCCTGTAGCATTGAAGCGTATTATGCAGCGATGGGTGTTTATGGCAAATATCCGTGGATTCTATACGGACTCTCCTGAGTCTATGGTTGAACGACAATTGGCAGACCTTCGTTCGGTCAAGAATGCAGACGATTTTGTCGCTTATCTTGATAACGAGATAAAGAATCAATTTACAGAGGACTATTTCAATTATACACTTCTTACTGATCTTGTAACATCATCTACAACATCTCCAATATGGTATGGTTATGTAGCCTCGCTAAATGTGTTGAATACTCCAATGTTATTCAGCACAACTCCAACGTCTAAATATTTTGTGATTGGGGCGCATGGAACGAAGTCAGCAATAGATATACATCATATTTTTCCAAAGCATTTTTTGGCTCTTCAAGGATTTGATAACGATAGAGATCGCAATCAAATTGCTAACTACACCTATTTGGATTATTCAACCAATATTGATATTTCGGATAATCCGCCAGCAGATTATGTAGAGTCTTATCGTAAGCGACTTGGCGAAGATGGCTATAAAGAGGCGTGTGCCCAAAACGCATTGCCTAAGAACTTTGAAAATTTGGAGTATATGGATTTTCTTGTTAAACGTCGCAAACTGATGGCTCTACTTATTCATAAGGCTTATAAAAAATTGTCAGATTAATTCATATGGACTTTTCACGTCATTTCATATTGCTCAATGGCGAACCAAGGACTCTGCAAATCTCTTCTATCGAAAAGAATGAAGTGGGTGGATATCGTGTACTATTCAAGAATAGCGCAAGAAGCTACAACTATGGTAGAGACAAAGTGGTATGGCTCAACCATCCAGAGTGGATAGCCCCAACAAACAGCAAGGTATATATTGGGGGCTCACAACAAATCAATATCAGGGAGATATGGAGGTTTTCTGGTGGCACAAAATATTATTGGCGCATTGTGCATACCAATGGTTATGTGCAAGAAGGAGACGATAACAGCATTATGGTTGTTACATCTTGTCTTGGGGAGCAGACGTGCAAGGACGCGTTTGCCTACTTGAAAAATGTTGCCCTCATCAATCCTCTCGGCAAGGATCAAGACAGCGATGGCATTTTAACAGAGATGTATGATAAAGTGGATTTTGTTGACAAAACTTCTGTCGCGGCTTGTTATCTTAATCCTAAAGAACATAAGCTAATGAGCTTGGCACATGCCGACCTGATATATCCTTTTGGATGTAATGCAAGCCAAAAGAAAGCTGTTGCTGCCGCTTTTGAACACCAAATGAGTGTGATACAAGGTCCTCCTGGAACTGGCAAGACTCAAACGATACTAAATATTATTGCCAACATTGTGCGTCAAGGAAAAAGTGTGTTGGTGGTGTCCAACAACAACTCGGCAACAACCAATGTAATGGAGAAGTTGGAAAAGTATGGCACATCGTTTATTGTTGCTCCTCTTGGAAGCAAAGAAAACAAAGAGACATTTATCGCAAATCAACCATCGGTCCCAACAGAATGTAACACATGGGGAATGTCGATGTCTGATTCTATGGGCAATAAACAGAAACTACACTCGACTTTGCAACAGCTTGACAAGGTATATGACTTACAGAATGAGCGGGCAGAATTGTTGCAGGAACAACAAACTGTTGAACTGGAGTGGAAACACTTCTGCATAGATAACAATTTGGATAATGATACGAATGGAAGAAACCGCATAAGTTCCAAGCGGATAATATCACTATGGCTGGAATTTCAAGTCTATGCTAAAGGAGAAAAGCAAGAACCCACTACTTGGTTTTCCAAATGGAAGGAGAAAATAAAATGGTGGTGGATGACGTGGATTTGCAAGCATAGGCTGCATATTGTGAGTTTATTTAATAAGAATGACCTCACACCCCTTATTAGAGAATTGCAAGTTCTTTATTATCAGAACCGACTTGAAGAAATAAACCATCGGATAGCCTCTATAGAAAGGAATCTGGCTTTGTACAATGCAAAAGATTTGACAGATACGTTGACTGGCTTATCCATGTCGCTGTTCAAATCAACGTTGCATACCCACTACGCAAAGCATGACCGCATGACTTTTGTCGATACAAATGATATGAGAAGGCGCGGAAATGATTTTATGCAGCAATATCCTGTAGTTCTCAGCACTACATTCTCCGCTCGGTCGTGTATGTTCACGGAAAAGCTATACGATTACATCATTATGGATGAGGCTTCACAAGTCTCAATAGATACAGGCGCTTTGGCTCTGACTTGTGCTACCAATGCCGTTATAGTTGGAGATACGCTGCAACTTCCAAATGTTGTGACAGATGAGGACAGGATGAAACTGGATGCAATTATGAAGCAATATAACATCGATGAAGGTTATGATTGTGCCAAGAACAGTTTCTTGCAGTCTGTTTTGAATGTGATAAAGAATGTGCCAGAGACATTATTGAGAGAACATTACCGTTGTCATCCTCGAATCATAAATTTCTGCAACCAAAAGTTATACGGTGGCAATCTGCTCATTATGACAGAGGATAAAGGCGAGGAAGATGTTCTTACTGCCATAAGGACTGTCAAAGGCAACCATGCCGTTAATCACTATAATCAGCGAGAAATTGACGTTGTGAAGGAAGAGGAATTGCCTGCTCTGAAAGACTATGACAGCGTAGGCATTATTACCCCGTACAATAATCAAGTAGATGCCTTCAACCGGCAGATCATAGGAGTAAAGGCTGGTACTATTCACAAATATCAAGGTCGTGAAAACGATGCCATTATTATGAGTGTGGTGGACAATCAGATTACTGACTTTGCTGATGATGCCAATATGCTGAATGTGGCTGTGTCAAGAGCCAAGAAGAAATTTTGCCTTGTGATGACTGGCAACGAACAGGAAAAGCATGGCAATATTATGGATTTGCTTGACTACATAGCGTACAACAATTGTACTGTAACGGAAAGCAAGTTGGCCTCTATCTTTGACTATCTTTATAGCCAATACACGGAACAACGCATGGCAATTCTAAAGGCAAATCCTCAAATCTCAGAGTATGCATCCGAAAACATGACTTATGCCATGCTTAATGATGTGATTGCTTCAGATTCTCGCTTCAATGTTCTCGAGGTGTTGTGTCATGTTCCACTACGCCAAGTTGTGAAAGACACTTCTCTCATGAACAAAGATGAATTGAGATATGCTACCAACTATAGCACTCATTTGGACTTTCTAATTATCAATAGAGTTTCCAAGCTACCTATACTTGCCATTGAAACTGATGGCTATACATATCATAATGACCAAACCGTGCAGCATCAACGCGACTTGATGAAGGATCATATAATGTCAAATTACGGTCTTCCGTTGTTGAGACTTTCTACTAAAGGGAGTAGTGAAAAGGAAAAGGTGCTTTCAATGTTACGACAATTGACATAAAGAAAAGAATATGTATTCGATGATTTCGCGAGGCTCGGTACCAAGGTCATCAATTGCCAGGATGTCTTTGTCCATGAGTGACCGCCAATCTTTGGAATGCGTTTTGCAGATGTTGGCAAGATCTTTGGCATTGTAGAGGCTGATGCCAAAGTTCTGACCTGTCACTTGATTCTTGATGCCCAAATGATTGACGAGGTTCTGCATGGCATAGACAAAGGTTGTTTTGCCATTGCCACAACCACCAGCAAGGAAGAGACTATTCTTGCCGTACATGCCACAAAGCCTGTGGGCAACACTTGCAACTTGTTTATGCAACTCATCAAAAACGTCTTTCCACAATACTCACATATTTTGTGAATTTCGATTTTGCTTGCGGTCATTTTCTCAATTAGTTTGGTCCAACATGTTGTTACTTCTCCCTGTTAAACATCCTTATGAAGGAATTATCGTGAACGATAGCGCACCATTGTTACATTCCTCCATCACCTTGCCCTCGTTCAGAGCCTCTCTTTTCCCTTGCGGTACAGCGGTACGAAAATAGACGCAAAAACGGTCACTATCGATTTGTTTCGAGAATGAGCGCAAAAAAGAAAAGCGTTCGGCGTGAGCGCTTTAACTATAGAATGTGAGATTTGTTGAGTGTTTGTAATAGGCAATCACTTGCCGTAACAGACTTTAGGTGTAAAAGTTTAGTTGGATATACAAGAGGTCTGAAAACCAAATATTTATCGGTGACTATCCGCTTGACTTCTTGCTTGATGACTATCCTTTACGCGCGCACGCGCAGGAAAAGTTTTTCGTTTTCTCACCACTATCTATCACTTTTCTTGATATCTTACATAATTCCGTTGATTGTTAGCAGTATATATAGAGTGATAGATAAGTGATAGATGGCAAAACATCTATCACTTCTATCACCGATCTGTCACTTGTCAAGTTCATGTGGAGTGCCCCAAATCTGTCCTGTAGTTTGGGCACTCTTTGCCCACGGCCGTGGCAATGAGTGCCCAGGCTGTGGAACCAGGAACAAGTCAGCCATTAGCGCCTCGTTAGCCAGCCATAACGCGGTTGCATACGTGTTGCATGGTGTGCGTATTCTGTTTGGGAGAGATTTATGGCTATTCCGGAATATGAGTGATGATTGTTTGTCATTGTTAGGTCCAAACGGAAAAGCGAGCTGAAAGCCCAACGTGTAGCCAGCCCAGGGCAAGCGAAGCGGCACCCTGGGTAACGATGGGGTTATACGTACGCCCTGCAGTAATAAAAGTAGTCTGAAACACAGATAGTTGACTATACTTTTTCCTTGCTTGGTCAGGGTAGGTATCGAGGAAAGCCAACCATTACAGTTATTGCCCCATGGTGTAGGCATGGATAGCATAGACAACTAAACGGATTTCGGACGTTTTGCTTGAACTTGACAAACGACGAATCGGTGATGGATAGTGATGGATAAAACCCATCTATCACCCATCTTTCACTCGGCTTATCTTACTCACCACCAACTGGAAAATGTCAGATATCGAGAAAAGTGATAGATAGTGGTGAAAAAACTCAAAAACTTACGTGCGCGCGTAGCGCGGCTATCCTGCAATGCGGGAAATGGAACAAAGTAATGGCAGGGCTTTCAACTTTCGTTTCTATCCATCCATACTTTTAGCAACAAGTATCGCTCCCAATGCCTGATGGACCTTAAATTTGGTAGAATGAAAAAATAATTGTAACTTTGCGCCCTATAAAAATAATACGTATTAAAACATTATACTCTATGGCTAAGAAATTTGCCGAACACAAAGGTCTTGACTTGACCGCAACAAACAACGATGTATTAGCAAAATGGGAGGCCAATGACGTCTTCCACAAGTCCATTGACGAGCGTGAAGGATGTCCTCAGTTCATCTTCTTCGAGGGTCCTCCATCTGCCAACGGACACCCTGGCATTCACCACGTACTGGCCAGAAGCATCAAGGACACCTTCAACCGTTACAAGACGATGCGAGGCTACCAGGTGCACCGCAAGGCTGGATGGGACACCCACGGACTGCCTGTGGAACTCGGTGTGGAGAAAGAGCTGGGCATCACCAAGAAAGACATTGACAACAAGGCTTCGGAGAAATATATCTCGACAGAAGACTACAACCATAAGTGCCGCGAGAATGTGATGAAGTTTACTGCCGAGTGGCGTGAACTGACGGAGAAGATGGGCTACTTTGTAGACCTTGACCATCCCTACATCACCTACGACAACAAGTATATAGAATCGCTCTGGTGGCTCCTCAAGCAGCTCTACAACAAGAGCCTGCTCTACAAGGGCTATACCATTCAGCCTTATTCGCCCGGTGCCGGCACGGGTCTCAGCTCTCATGAGCTCAACCAGCCCGGATGCTACCGCGACGTGAAAGACCTTACAGCCACCGTACAGTTCCTCATCAAGGATCCCAAGGCCGAGTGGACGCGTTGGGGCAAGCCTTACTTCGTGGCATGGACCACCACACCGTGGACCCTGCCATCCAACGTGGCTCTCTGCGTAGGCCCGAAGATTGACTATGTGGCTGTGGAGACTTATAATCTCTATACGGGTGAGCCGATGACTCTCGTCATGGCGGAAGCTCTTGTGACGTCTTACCTCAAGGCCGACCAGGAATGTAAGGAGGGCGACCTGCTGCCATTCGACAAGGAGAAGAAGCAGTGCCCATGGCGCATTGTTGACCACATGAAAGGCACCGACCTTGAAGGCTATCACTATGAGCAGCTTATGCCTTGGGTGAAGCCCTGTGAGAAGACAGGCGAGTTCGCACCCAAGTTTGTCAACGATTATGCAGAGGCTCATCCCGATAAGGTGTTCGCCAGCGAAGACGGACGCGACAAGTTCGTGGAAATGGAGAGCGAAGCATTCCGTGTGATTCTCGGTGACTACGTGACTATCGACGACGGTACCGGCATTGTACATATCGCACCCACCTTTGGTGCCGACGATGCCAAGGTGGCCAAGGACGCCAACATACCGGCCCTCTATCTCATCAGCAAGAAGGGCGAGACACGCCCGATGGTAGACCTTCAAGGCAAGTTCTACGTGTTGGAAGATCTCGACGACAACTTCATAGCTCACTGCGTGAACAAGGACGCTTATGCCCATCATGCAGGCGACTACGTGAAGAATGCCTACGACCCGAAGTATAATAAAGACGGCGTGTGGGACAAGAAAGCTTCAGAGAAGGATGAAGACCTGAACGTGGTGCTCTGCATGGAACTCAAGCAGCAAGGCCTGGCTTTCAAGACAGAAAAGCACGTGCACAACTATCCTCACTGCTGGCGTACAGACAAGCCCATCCTCTACTATCCGCTCGACAGCTGGTTTATTAAGGACACAGCCCGCAAGGAACGTATGGTGGAACTCAACAAGACCATCAACTGGCAACCCGAATCTACCGGTACCGGCCGCTTCGGTAACTGGCTCGAGAACCTCAACGACTGGAACCTTTCGCGTTCACGTTTCTGGGGAACACCGCTGCCCATCTGGCGCGACGAGAACCGAGGAGAGAAGTGCATCGGCAGTCTGGAAGAACTCTATGCTGAGATAGAGAAGAGTGTGGCTGCCGGCATTATGAAGAGCAATCCGCTGAAAGACAAGGGCTTCGTTCCAGGTGACTACAGCCAGGAAAACTACGACAAGATAGACCTCCATCGTCCTTATGTGGACAACATCGTGCTCGTAAACGACGAGGGCAAGCCTATGTACCGCGAGAGCGACCTCATCGACGTGTGGTTCGACTCAGGTTCGATGCCTTATGCCCAGCTTCACTATCCGTTCGAGGGCGAGATGGCACGCGGCACCGAGGCCGACCGCCAGGCACTCATCCATAGCCAGTATGAAGGCTACGCCATTCCTCCCAAGTTCTATCCGGCCGACTTCATCAATGAAGGCGTTGACCAGACACGCGGATGGTTCTTCACACTCCACGCCATCGCTACCATGGTGTTCGATTCCGTGGCCTACAAGAATGTTATTTCTTCCGGCCTTGTACTCGATGCCAAGGGCAACAAGATGTCGAAGCACGTGGGCAATGTGACCAATCCGTTTGAGATGATAGACAAGTATGGAGCCGACCCTGTGCGCTTCTACATGATGACCAATTCAGAGCCTTGGGACAACCTCAAGTTCGACCCCAACGGAGTGGACGAAGTGCGCCGCAAGTTCTTCGGCACCTTATATAATACATACTCATTCTTCAGCCTCTACGCCAACGTCGACGGATTCACCTACAGTGAGCCGGACGTGCCCTTGGCTGAGCGTCCTGAGATTGACCGCTGGATTCTTTCCGTGCTCCACACACTTGTCAAGGGTGTGGAGAAGGAACTCGACAACTTCGACCCGACCCGTGCCGGACGTCTTATCGACGCCTTTGTCAACGACGACCTGTCCAACTGGTACGTGCGCCTCAACCGTAAACGCTTCTGGGGCAAGGAGATGAGCACTGACAAACTCTCTGCCTACCAGACTCTCTATACCTGTCTGGAGACTGTGGCCAAGTTGCTCGCGCCGTTCGCTCCCTTCTATGCAGACAAACTCTATATGGACCTTGTCAGTGCAACAGGCCGTGACACAGTATGCTCCGTGCATCTGGCCAAATATCCTGAAGCCGACGACTCGTTCATCGACGCTGACTTGGAGGCACGCATGGGCATGGCCCAGAAGATCACTTCCATGGTTCTTGCCCTTCGCCGCAAGGTGAACATCAAGGTGCGCCAGCCACTGCAGTGCATCATGATACCTGCCGTAGACGACACGCAGAAGCGCCACATCGAGGCAGTGAAGAACCTCATTATGAACGAGGTGAACGTCAAGGAACTGAAGTTCGTAGAGGGCACTGGCATCCTGGTGAAGAAGGTGAAGTGCAACTTCCGTACCATGGGCAAGAAGTTCGGCAAGCTTATGAAGGGCATTGCAGCCGCCATGGGCGCCTTGAGCCAGGAAGAGATTGCAGCCCTCGAAAAGCAGGGGAGCATGACACTCTCCGTTGACGGTAACGAAGTGACCGTAGAGGCTGCCGATGTAGATATCATCAGCGAGGACATTCCCGGATGGCTCGTGGCTAACGAAGGCAACCTCACCGTGGCACTCGAAGTGGAACTCACCGATGAGCTCCGCAACGAAGGTATGGCGCGCGAACTCATCAACCGCATCCAGAACCTTCGCAAGGAGACAGGCCTTGAGATTACAGACCGCATCATTGCCACCGTGGCTCCCAACGAGTTCACCGACAAGGCCATCAGCGCTTACAGCGACTACATCAAGAGTCAGGTGCTTGCCGACGACATCGTTGTGGCTGCCAACGACGGAACAGAAACCGAGTTTGACGACTTTAAGCTCAACATCAAGGTTGAGAAACATTAATACAATTCCTATCAGTGTCCCGACACGCCACTATCGAAGTGGGTGCCGGGACACATATTACTCACTTTTCAAACCAGACAAATCTTACTTCTTATGAGCGAGAAAACACGTTACAGCGATGAGGAACTCGAGGAGTTCCGCGCTATTATCAATGAAAAGCTCCGCTTAGCTCGTAGAGACTACGATGCCATGATGCGCCAACTGATGAATGCCGACGGCAACGACACCGATGACACGTCGCCCACTTACAAAGTGCTCGAAGAGGGCAGTGCTACGCAGAGCAAGGAAGAACTCATACAGCTGGCCGGTCGTCAGCAGAAATTCATACAGGGGTTGGAAGCAGCCTTGGTAAGAATAGCCAACAAGACCTACGGCATTGACCGCATGACGGGCGAACTCATTCCCAAAGAGCGGCTCCGCATCGTGCCCCACGCCACGCTGAGTGTGGCATCCAAGCAGTCAAGAAAGAAATGACATTCATGAACGAAAACAAGCAAATATGGTCGAGAAGCACTATGGCAATACTCATTGTAGTTGCCATTCTGCTTGTCGACCAAATCATCAAGATATGGGTCAAGACCCACATGATGCTCGGTGAAGACATCCGCATAACCGATTGGTTCTACATCAACTTCGTGGAGAACAACGGCATGGCTTACGGCATGACCTTCATCAACAAGTTCGTACTCAGCCTGCTGCGTATTGTTGCAGTGGTCTTCATCGGCATTTATATCCGTCGCATGTCGCGCGCCAAGGCCTCTTGGGGCTATGTGGCTTGTCTCTCTGCGGTGATGGCTGGTGCTGCCGGCAACATCTTCGACAGCCTCTTCTATGGCCTGTGTTTCTCAGAGAGTACATTCTGGACAGTGTCCGAATATGTTGGCTTCGGTCATGGCTACGCCTCTATGCTCATGGGCAAGGTGGTAGACATGTTCTATTTCCCCATCATCCGCACCACCTATCCTGCATGGGTGCCCTTCAAGGGTGGAGCACCGTTTGTGTTCTTCAGCCCCGTGTTCAATTTTGCCGACGCTTGCATTAGTTGCGGTGTCGTGGCACTGTTGCTCTTTTACCGCAACGAACTTTCACAACTGTCTCTGTCTCTTGATTTTAAGAAACGGAAGACGGAGAGAGATGAAAACGAACAAAAGGATAACAAATGAGAAAACTATTGGCTTTATCTCTGGCACTGCTTCTCATGGTGGCCTGCAAGCCCCAGGTGCCCAGTGACTACCTGCAACCAGGCGAGATGGAAGACATTCTCTATGACTACCACCTGGCGCAGGCCATAGCTCAGCGCAACGAAGGAGGCTCAGAGGCAGAACGGATGGTGGCTTACAGGGAAATGGTGTTTCGAAAGCATGGCGTGACCGAGGCAGAGTTCGACTCTTCCATGGTCTACTATCAACGCCATACCGAACGTCTCAAGGGCATTTACGACAACCTGGCCAAACGACTCACAGCCGAAGCCCAGTCGCTCGGTGCTTCTGTAGACGATGTGAACTCATTGGGCGACATCTCGCTCTCGGGCGATACTGCCAACATCTGGAAGGGAGAGCAGGCTATAGTGCTTTCGCCCAATGCTCCTTTCAATCACTATTCCTTTGAGGTGGAGACCGACACATCCTTCCACAAGGGTGACCGATTCATCCTCAACTTCAAGACACAGTTCATCTATCAAGACGGCATGCGTGATGGTGTGGCCTATATAGCCGTGACATTCGACAACGACAGCGTGGGTACCAATGTAACGCACATCTCGTCGGATGGCAAACAAACGCTACAGATATTCAACGATAAACGCCTGGGCATCAAATCAATAAATGGCTTCATCTCACTCTCAAAGAATATGGAAAGTCCTTCCCAGACAACACTTCGACTAATGTTTGTCAGCCAGTTGAGTCTTATCCGTGTGCACCAACCCGAGTTGCCAGAGCCGGCATCCGAACCGACGGACTCCGCACAGGTCTCCTCGTCCGACAGCCTCCGCAAGGCGAGGGCAGAAGAGTTACGCCAGGAAGCTTTGCCTCCACGACGCAGCGAACAGTTGACACCCGTCAACCGACATAACTGACGGCTAATATGGAAGAACTGAGAAGGGTAGGAGCACACTATGTGCTTACGGAGAGCGGCACACTCCAGCAGTGTGTGGTGGAGATTATGGACGACCGTGTGGTCAACTATTACACCTTCACCGACGAACTTCCGCTCACGGAATGGCTGGGCGGCACCATAGAGTTGCGGCGCGCCGAAGAGGGCACGCTCCAAGCCTGGCAAGATGGAAAAGTAATCAAACAAATATAATCAAGAAAAGAATATGTTAAGTGTAAAAGAACTCGAAGATCGACTCATCGACCTGTCGTTCGCCGAAGACATTGGCGACGGCGACCATACCACCCTTTGTTGCATCCCCGAAGACGCCATGGGCAAGTCGCACCTCCTCATCAAGGAAGACGGTGTGCTCGCCGGTGTTGAAGTGGCCAAGCGTGTGTTCAACCGCTTTGACCCCACCATGCAGGTGGAAGTGCTCATCCAGGACGGTGCCCGCGTGAAGAAGGGCGACATAGCCATGGTGGTGACTGGCAAAGTGCGCTCCCTGCTCCAGACGGAGCGGCTGATGCTCAACATCATGCAGCGCATGAGTGGTATCGCTACCATGACCGCCGTTTATGTGGACCGACTCAAGGGCACTCACACCCACGTGCTCGACACCCGCAAGACCACACCGGGCATGCGCATGCTCGAGAAGCAGGCCGTGAAGATTGGCGGAGGCATGAACCACCGCATCGGACTCTTCGACATGATTCTCCTCAAGGACAACCACGTGGACTTTGCCGGTGGCATTGAGAACGCCATCAACCGCTGCCACGAGTATCTCAAGGAGAAGGGCCTTGACCTGAAGATTGAGATTGAGGTGCGCAACTTCGACGAGCTTCAGCGTGTGCTCAACTGTGGCGGCGTGAACCGCATCATGCTCGACAACTTCACTGTGGCCGACACCAAGAAAGCCGTGGCAATGATTGGCGGCAAGTATGAGACCGAATCGAGTGGCGGCATCACCCTCGACACCATACGTGACTATGCCGAAGCCGGCGTAGACTTTGTTTCCGTGGGTGCGCTCACACACTCCGTGAAAGGACTGGACATGAGTTTTAAAGCCTGCGACAGATGAAGAAGTTGACTCTACTGGCAGCGCTTGTGCTTGGCTTCGCGTCCTATGCACAGGCGTGCACCAACTTTATTGTCGGCAAAAAAGCCTCTGCCGACGGTTCCGTGATATGCAGTTACAATGCCGACGACTATGGCATGTTCATCGGTCTTTGCCATTTTCCCGCAGGCACACACGCCAAGGGCGAGATGCGCAAGATTGTGGACTGGGATACCAAGGAGTATCATGGAGAAATTCCCGAGGCTCCCGTGACCTACAATGTCATTGGCAATATCAATGAATACCAGGTGTCTATCGGCGAAACTACCTATGGTGGCCGTGAGGAAATGGTAGATACGACGGGCATCATTGACTATGGCTCACTCATTTATATTGCCCTGCAACGCTCCAAGACTGCCCGCGAAGCCATCAAGGTGATGACCTCGCTCGTGGAGAAATACGGCTATTGCAGTGAAGGCGAGACCTTCACTATCTGCGACCCCAACGAGGCTTGGATTATGGAGATGATGGGCAAGGGACCCGGCAGCAAGGGTGCCGTGTGGGTAGCAGTACGCATTCCCGACAACGCCATCTGTGCCCACGCCAACCAAAGTCGCATCCGCCAGTTCATGAAGATGGACAAGGGCAGTGTGCTCTACTCTAAGGACGTGGTGAAGTTTGCCCGCAGCAAGGGTTGGTACAAGGGTGCCGACAAGGACTTCGACTGGCAGGACACCTATGCCAAGGCCGACTTCTCGGGCCGCCGCTTCTGCGAAGCCCGTGTGTGGAGCTTCTTCCGTCATTTCGACAAAGGCTTCGACCGCTATCTGCCCTGGGCTGAAGGCAAGGACCCCAATGCCGAGCAGATGCCCCTCTGGATAGTGCCCGACCGCAAGGTGAGTGTGCAGGACGTGGAAGTATGCATGCGCGACCACTATGAGGGCACGGCTCTCTCGCTCGACAAAGACATGGGACAGGGCGTATGGCAGATGCCTTACCGCCCCACACCGCTTATGTATAAGGTGGACGGCAAGCAGTATTTCAACGAGCGACCAACGAGCACTCAGCAGACAGGCTTCTCCTATGTGGCACAGCTACGCTCTTGGCTTCCGCGTGAAATCGGCGGTGTGCTCTGGTTTGGCAACGACGACGGCAACATGGTGGCATACACCCCCATTTATTGCGGCAACACCGTGCAACCCGAGTGCTACAACACGCCAGGTGCCGACGCCGTGACTTTCTCCGACAAGAACGCCTACTGGGTGTGCAACTGGGTGAGCAACATGGTCTATCCCCGCTACTCGCTCATGTTCCCTTCCCTCAAGAACGTGCGCGACTCTCTGGAGCAACGCTACTTTGCCCGACAGCCTGAAGTGGAGAAAGAGGCCCAGCGTCTGTATGAGGAGAGTCCAGCCAAGGCTGTGAAATATCTCAATGACTACAGCAACACCGAGGCACAGCAGATGCTTGCCCGCTGGAAGCAGCTTGCCTACTATCTCATTGTGAAATACAACGACATGGCCGTGAAACCCGAGAAGAACGGAAAGTTCGAGCGCACCGCTACCGGTATTGGTGCCACGGTGAAGCGTCCCGGATTCCCCGAAGCAGTGGCACGAGAGCTTGTCAAGCAGACCGGCGATCGCTATGCCGTGCCAGAGGAATAACCCCCAATAATGTGTAAGAAAATGGAAAGAGACTCACTCACTACCTATCTCGACGAAATAGGACAGCAGTCGCTGCTTTCGCCTGAAGAGGAACGGCAACTTGCCGAGAAAATAGCCGCAGGCGACAAGCGTGCACAGGAAAAGCTCGTCACCGCCAACCTCAAGTATGTGGTCAGCGTGGCACGCCAGTATCAGGGTCAAGGGCTCAACATTGACGACCTGGTGGCGGAGGGTAATGTGGGCATGATCAAGGCTGCCGCCAAGTTCACCCCCCAGTCGTCCAAGCGCTTTGTGGCGTTTGCCAATCCCTATATCCGCAAGGCCATGGAGCGCGCCATCGACCAGCAGACCTCGCTCTACAAGATTCCCAAGGATGCCGACACGCTCCTGGAGCGCAAGATAGGCCGTCCGCTCTCCACCGACGAGCAGTTGGGCTCTAAGTCGGGCGTGACGCTGATAAGTGTGCTTGCCGACCCTGACGCCCATCATCCCGACGACACGCTGATAGAGAAGAATGACTTGGAGGCAATAAGCCGTCGGCTCAACGTGCTCGACGAGCGCCAGCGCCAAGTCATGGCCTACTACTACGGCATTGACGCCGACCATCTCACCATGGCAGAGATTGCCGACCGCATGGGGCTCAAGCGTGAGCGTGTGCGCCAAATACGCGACAAGGCCCTGCGCAAGTTGCGCAAGAAGTAGGAGAGGGCGATACCCACTTTCTATTTACATAACCCACTACAAGGTTCACCACACTGATGAGAAAGTTCATCATGGTGGTGAACCTTTTTTCGTTCGTCCTCCACTCACTACGTTTGCAACAGTCCTTACGCGTGTGCATTTAACTACCTTATTAATGGTGCGAAATTCTTCACTTTTCCTAATGCCCGACATGATTCCGCAGCCATGAACCGGTCTGAATGGAGTGATAGATGCGTGAAGGAGGATTTAATATCCATCACATCTATCCCAAACTTGTTATCTGTCAAGTTGAAGTGGAGTGTTCTCAATCAGTCGTCCGGCATGAACAACCAATGTCCGCAGCGGCGGCTATGAGTGTCCAGCATAGAAAACGCCCCATAAGTATGCCAGTAACACTTCGTAAGTCGTAGACTTAGCACACGTAAGTATGCCAGTAGCCCCCCGTAAGTATGCCAGTTAGCTATCGTAAGTCTACCACTAACAGTCCTTAGGGAGATGGCATCAAGATAGGCAGTGATTTCCATCATTTCGGCTATTACCATATCCTACGATACTCAAAAACACTTAAAGAATCCTTATTTTACCCATTAAAACATACCACAAATTAGGTAGTCATTTCTCTAATGTCCAGTTAATCACGAATTCAATACCGAATAATGGGTATTAGAGTGTGTTATTTTAGATTAATTTTTACCTTTTTTTGAGTATTGCCCACCTTTGCTAATCATTATACCTTTGCATCCGAAAAATAACAAACAAGATAACATAAAGATGAGCAACAAACTCCTTCTTATGGCTATGGGTATGCTGGCAGCCTCCACGTCGGTGGTGGCAGAGACCGAAACTTCGGCAGCACCTTCAGAGGCCGTTGCCTCTAAAGCCAAGAGCACATCAAGCGATGATTTCAAGAAATGGCGCATCGGCAGCTACGGCGAGATGCTTGCCACATTTAAGGACTACGGATTGAACCGCTACTACGGCGCTGGCAGCGGTAACTCCAAGACCAACCACAACGAGATTTCAATTCCACGTTTCATTCTTCAGGGTGAATACAAGATTACACCCAAGTGGATACTGGGTGCCGAAATTGAGTTTGAGTCGGGCGGTACAGGTTCCGCAGTAGAGATTGAAGCCCAATCGGGCAGCGAGAACGGCGAATATGAAACAGAGATGGAGAAGGGTGGTGAAGTAGCCCTCGAGCAGTTCCATATCACTCGCCTCATCACTCCAGCTTTCAATGTGCGTGTGGGTCACATCATCATTCCTGTAGGTCTGACCAACTCTCATCACGAGCCCCTTAATTTCTTCACCGCGGCCCGCCCAGAGGGAGCCACTACTCTGTTGGCCTCCACATGGCATGAGACCGGTCTGGAGTTCTTCGGAACCTTCGGCAAGGGTGCTGCCACCTTCGACTACCAAGCCATGGTAACTGCCGGACTCAACCCTAACGGCTTCGATTGCTACATTTGGGTGCAGGGCGGACGCCAGGGTATACTTGAAACCGACAACTTCAGCGCACCGGCTTACACCGCCCGCCTTGACTGGAAGGGCGTTCCTGGTCTCCGCGTGGGAGCCTCGGTGCTCTACAACCCCAATGCCGGCAAGAACTCCGACAAGCTCGTTACCTACGACGACCTGGGCAAAATCAACGTATTCATCTATTCGTTCGACGCTCAGTATGTAAATAAATATGTGACGGCACGCGCCAACTTCCTCACCGGCAACATCACCGAGACCGTGGGCATCACCGCCAAGAACCGTCGCTATTCCAACCTGTCGCCCTACACCCGCATGGGACCGGTAGCCAAGCGCGCCCTCGACTGGAGTGCTGAAGTGGGTGTCAACCTCAAGAGCATCTTCTCTGGCGTTGAAAACTTCCCTGTCATCTATCCTTTCGCACACTACAACTATTACAACCCTCAAGAGAAGTGCGAAAAGGGACTCATTGCCGACATGCGCAACCAAGTGAGCCTTTGGAGCTTCGGTGCCAACTGGCGTCCATTGCCCAGCCTCGTTGTCAAGGCTGACTATACCACACGTCAGATTGGCACACACAAGATGTTCGGCAAGGGCAAATACAACAGCGAGAACGAGTTCCGCCTCGGAGTGGCTTACATGCTCTGGTTCGCCAAGAAATAAGAGATAAGGTATAAATTAATTCAAATAATCAAAAAACACAATTCACAATGAAAAAGATTTTCAAGCGTGCCATGCTCTTTGTAGCAGCTTGCACACTCTCTGCCGGCATGGTATCCTGCAGCGACGACAACAATGGTGAAGGTGGCGGCGACAGCGCAGCCAACATCGACTACAATTCTACCAACGCCCAGCAGTGGGCCAACTACATGGCCACCGTTTCCAACCTTCTCAAGAACGATGCACAGACCCTCTACGATCAGTGGAACAACGGCTATGCCGCAACTTTCAAGACACACAATTCGCAGGAATATCCATCTGCCATCAGTTGTGTAGAGCAGATCTTCGACGGATGCATTGACATCGCTGGCGAGGTGGGCGACACCAAGATGGGCGACCCCTACAACAAGTATGTGGCAGGCAAGACCACTGAGGCCCTCTATGCAGTGGAATCATGGTATAGCTGGCACTCTATCGAAGACTACTCCAATAACATCCGTTCCATCCGTAATGCCTACTTCGGCACACGTGACGGAAGCATCAGCGACAAGTCTCTGTCAAAGGTTCTCGCTGCCAAGAATCCGACAATGGATACTAAGGCCAAGAGCCTCATCCAGGGTGCCATCGAGGCCATTGAAGGCATTACGCCTCCTTTCCGCAACCACATCAACTCAGCTGAAACAGTTACCGCTATGGATGCTTGCGCAGACCTTGAGGATTTCATCTCAAACGAGCTCAAGCCTTACTTCCAAGCCAACATCAACGACGCTGCAACACTCGACCCTGTGATTACACAGTATGTTGACCAAGTCGTGATGCCTACCTACAAGGAACTTGCCCAGCTCAACTCAACACTCAACGATGCAGTGCTCGCCTTCAAGGCCAATCCCTCAAACGCCAGTTTCGAGGCTTGCTCCCTGGCTTGGCTCAATGCCCGTGCTCCTTGGGAGCAGAGTGAGGCTTTCCTCTTCGGTCCTGTAGACGAGTTGCAACTCGACCCCAATATGGACAGCTGGCCTCTCGACCAGGATCAGATCGTACAGATTCTGAATTCACAGGATTTCAACGACCTCAACTGGAGCAAAGGCGATTCTGACGATAAGATAGAGAGCGCACAGGGTCTCCGTGGTTTCCACACCCTTGAGTTCCTTATCTTCAAGGACGGCAAGGCCCGCACCGTGAAATAATCAGAAAAGACCATACATTCCCATACGCAAAATCGGAGACAGGTGCCCTTGAATGGAGGGAATCCTGTCTTCGCTATTGTGCTGAAAAGCAAACCATAGTAACAAAGACAAAAACAATATGAACATATTCCTGCAATATGCATTGCTCTTCACGGCTGCCGTCGGTGTGGCGTCCTGCTCTGACGACGACCAAATCGACGTGACGGACATCACTGTGCCCGATGGCTATGAACTGTCTGCAGGTACAGCCACAGGGTTCTACAACTCGTCGGTAGCCTACGACCAGGGTGCCGACTGGCTGTCGGGAGCCTACAACGCCCGATTCAATTCTGGCGACCAACTCTACGACAACGTGAAGTCGTCTAACAACAACGGACACGGCGGTGGCTTGGGTCCTGTATACGCCGGCTATTCATGCGGTTCGTGCCACCGCAACGCCGGACGTACGGAGCCTACCTACTGGACCAACTTCAAGAACCGTACCGACAAGACATCCAACACGGTTGACGGTTCGGGCCCTTACGGCTTCACCTCATCGCTCATCTATATCACCCGCAAGAACGGCACCTTCTTCCCCAACTACGGCCGTGTGATCCACGACCAGTCCATCTATGGCGTGAAACCTGAAGGCAAACTAAAGGTAGAGATAGACTCCATGGAGTATCAATTCCCCGACGGCGAGAAGTACACGCTCTGCCTGCCCAAGTTCTCCATCACCGAATGGTATGCCGAGAAAATCAAGCCCGAAGACCTCTTCTGCACCGTGCGTGTGCCTTTGCGCCACGTGGGTATGGGACAGATGATGGCCATCGACCGCCACGAGATTGAGGAACTTGCCAAGAAGAGCAACTATCCCGAATGGGGCATCAGCGGTCGCTGCAACTACATCACCGAGAAAGGTGTGCGCCAGCTCGGACTCTCCGGCAACAAGGCACAGCACGCCGACCTAACCGTGGAACTCGGTTTCTCGAGCGACATGGGTATGACCAACAGCCGCTATCCCGAGGAAATATGCGAAGGACAGTCGCAGATGAAGGATGGCTCCATGATGGGTCTTTCCTATGAGCAACTCGACTGTACCACCGAGCAGATGGAAGACGTGGACCTCTACATGCACTGCCTCTCAGTGCCCGCACGACGCAACGTGAACGACCCCGACGTGATTGCAGGCGAGAAACTCTTCTACCAGTGTGGTTGCCACCTCTGCCATGTCACCACGCTCCACACCCAGAAGCGCGGCTCCACCCTTCTGGCAGGCACCAACATCCCCAAGCTCGGCGGACAGACCATCCATCCTTATTCCGACTTCCTGCTCCACGACATGGGCAGCGAGATTATGGGTGTGGGTCTGAACGATAACTTCGTCAGCGGACTGGCACGCGGCAACGAGTGGCGTACCACACCTCTCTGGGGCATCGGTCTGCAGAAGAAAGTGAACGGCCACACCTATTTCCTCCACGACGGACGCGCCCGCAACTTCACCGAGGCCATCATGTGGCACGGCGGCGAGGGCGAAGCCTCGAAGAACAAATTCAAGAATCTCACCAAGACACAGCGCAACCAGCTCATTCAGTTCCTCTGGTCGCTTTAACCATCAACAACAACGACAATGAAATACAACAGAATATTTGCCATTACTATGGCATCATTGCTTTCAGCAACTGCTTTTGCAGAAACAGAAACTAAAGAAGTCAACGCCACCACAACCGAGGAGGCTCCCGCAGCCAAACTCGATATGGAGAACGGTGTGCTCCCCATCGCCGACGACCGTGGCTTCACCCTGCAGTCGAAGGACGGCAACTTCGTGTTCAAGCCCTACCTCTACATCCAGAGCACACTCAACCTGAAATACTATGACGACGAGGGACTCGACAAGGCCTACAACCAGGATAACATTGCCAATTCCGGCTTCGCCATGCCTTATGCCATCATCGGATTCACCGGTAAGGCTTTCGGCAAGATTGACTACAATGTGTGCATCAACGCAGCTGCCTCTGGCGGCAACGTACTCCAGCAGGCATGGATTGACTATGCCGTGAACCCTGCACTGCGCTTCCGCGCCGGTAAGTTCAAGACTCCTTTCACCCATGCTTACCTTACCACACTTGGCGAGACGCTCTTCCCCCAAGTGCCCACATCGCTCACCGCCACCAGCATCATGCCTTATTCGCTCAATGCCGTGACGCCAACCATTGGCACAGGCTTTGACCTCGGCTTAGAGGTGCACGGTGTGATTAACAACAAGGTGGGCTACGAAGTAGGTCTGTTCAATGGTACTGGCGCTTCGGTTAACACCGCCACCAAGGGCTTCAGCGACGACAACCATTTGCCTTCACTCCTCTATGCAGGCCGTCTCTACTACATGCCCAACGGACCTATGCCCATGACTCAGGGCAACTCCAAGATACTCAACCTCGACAAGATGCTTATCGGCGTGAGCGCCAACTATAACAACGAGGCTGAAAGCGAAAGCACCAATGACTTCCGTGCCGGACTGGAATTTGCCTGGCTCAAGAACCGCTGGTATTTCGCTGCCGAGGCTTACTATATGCACGTGGGCTTCACCAAGCGCCAGAAGATAAATGAGACCTACAACTACTGGGGTGCTTATGCACAGGCCGGCTACTTCGTGGCTCCGCAGTGGCAGGTGGGTCTGCGCTACGACTTCATGGACCGCAACGGTTCGTCGAAAGACGGATTCCTCAACATGCCTGCTGCCGTGGTGAACTACTTTGTGCCGAAGACCAACATCAAGCTTTCCGCCATGTATCAGTATATCGGCCGCACTGGTCATGCCACACAGCTCGACCGCGACCTCGACGACCTGGGCATCAGCACCCATACGGCTTGCGTGATGATGCAGTTCGCATTCTAAACTAAAGCAAAAGCAATGAAACACAAGATATTCATCTCTCTCATCACTGCCCTGACATGCCTCACGGCTTGCGACGACGGACGCATCTACAGCCATGTGGATGTAGACAGCTTCGGACGTTCACTCAAGCTTACAGGCACGCTCACTGGGCTTGACAATTGGACGAGCGACTACTACGTGGCAGTGGCAGGGTTCACATCCGACAGCGAGTATGCCTCAATATCGAAAAGAGTGAAGGCTGATGCCAACGGAAACGTGTCGATTGTGATGAACAATATACCAGACGACGTGACGAAAGTGCAGCTTTGTGTGCTCGACCGCCTTCGCCGACATGTGGTCACCCTGCAGGAGGCCGACATTGAGGGCATCCGCGACACCATCCGCATGGATGTGTCGGCAATGGACGCCAGCATGTTCGGAGCCATTCAGAAGAGTTTCCTCAACACCACGTGCGTGAACTGCCACGGAGCGAGCAACCATTCTGCTGCCGGTCTCAACCTCACCGAGGGCCATGCTTTGGCCGACATGGTGGGTGTTGACTCCAAGCGCGTGAGTGGTCACAAGATTGTGGAGGCAGGCAATGCCTCAAGCAGCGTGCTCCACATGGTGCTCCACGACGAGCATGTGGACGGTATCTCGATGAACCACTTCGACCTCGTCTCGGAGGACAATGCCAACACCCTGCTGCCCATGATAGACAACTGGATTGACAATGGTGTCAAGTAGGCACCGCACAACACATATTCACCATTATGAACACATTGAACACTTTACAATTCGACAAGGCTCATGCCGACATATTCAAGTTTGACAACGACACTGAGGTGACGGAATACCACGTGATGTTCCATGTGGACGACCCCACACTTCCTTTTGCCGACCAACTGGAGGCCATCCTCGGCGCTTATGGCTCGGTGGTAGAGGACAAGCTGTCGGGTGCCGTGTGCATCTTCAAGCGCTACTTCCTCAGCGACTCCTCCAACCAGGAGGATGACGTAGCTGCCGCCGACCTCACCGACTGCGCCAAGAGCATCATCCAGCAGGCTCCGCTCGACGGTACCAAGGTGGCTCTCTGGGCCTACCTCATGACCGGCGTACAGACCGGCGTGGCCAAGAGCGGACTCTACGAGGTGCGCCACGGAAGCTATCGCCATCTGTGGAACGGCGGCGCCCACAACATGGCTGCCAACTCTGAATACCAGACACGACTGCTCTTCAACGAGTATAACATGCAACTCATAGAAGAGGGCTGCACTCTGAAGGACAATTGCATCCGCACATGGTTCTTCGTCAACGACGTGGACCTGAACTATGGCGGCGTGGTTCGTGCCCGCAACCAGTTCTTCTTCACCCAGGGACTCACCTCGAAGACTCACTTCATCTCTTCTACTGGCATTGGTGGAAGACAGGCAGACCCCAACGTGCTCTCGCAGATGGACAACTATGCCGTGCAGGGCATTGACAAGGAGCATGTGGAGTTTCTCTATGCGCCTACTCACCTTAACCGCACGAGTGAATACGGCGTGAGTTTCGAACGTGGCACCATGGTTGACTATGGTGACCGTCGTCAGGTGTTCATCTCCGGCACAGCGAGTATCAACAATAAGGGCGAAGTGGTCTATCCCAAGGACATACGCCGCCAGACCCAGCGCATGTGGGAGAATGTGGAAGCACTGCTCAGCGAGGCCGACTGCTCGTTCGAGGACGTGGGCATGATGGTGGTCTACTTGCGCGACACGGCTGACTATAGTGTAGTGAGCAAGCTCTTCAGCGAGCGTTTCCAGGGCCGCCCCTATGTCATTGTCCATGCACCCGTGTGCCGTCCGGGATGGCTGATCGAGATGGAGTGTATGGCTGTGCGCAAGACACACAGTCCGCAGTACAAGGCGTTCTAATATCAAAATTGTAGAATAATCTTCGGTTTATATACTAAATCAAGACAAGAACACGTTGAAAAGTTAGCTGGGCATGTCGCCCTAACAACATTCAACCCCAAGCAATGAAACACATCAACAAGGGCTTGTCCCTTCTTTACATCTTTATCATCGGAGTCTTGGGTGTGGCCACTTTTGTGGAGCAGGCCCAAGGCTCTGCTTATTCTGCCCGTTACGTGTACCACACGTGGTGGTTTTTCGCTCTTTGGGCACTGCTCTTCGTGGTGGCGTGTGTGGTGATGGCAAGGCAGAGTCTGTGGCAACGTCGTGCGGTGTTCATGCTCCACGTGTCCATGGGGGTTATCCTGCTCGGGGCTGCCACATCTTTTATTACCTCTTCCGAGGGCACGCTTCATTTGCGACAGGGCAAGTCGGCCACCCACTATACGTTGACTGAAGGCGGTGGCAGGGCGCAGTTGCCTTTTAGGCAACTGACGCTGCAAAGTTTCTCCGTTGAATGTTATCCCGGTACACAGGCACCACAGGACTTCGTGAGTCATGTGACGTTTACCACCCGGGAGGGCAGGGTGGAGAAGCGGGTCATCTCGATGAACAACATCCTTACCTTCCAGGGCTATCGCTTCTACCAGAGTTCGTTCGACAGTGACCTCCACGGCAGCATACTCTCAGTGGGTTACGACCCTTGGGGCACGCCAATCACCTATCTGGGCTATCTGCTCTTGGCGGTGTCGGTGGTGATGGTGCTCGTGGCCAAGGGCGAAACATTCCGGCGGCTGCTGCGTTCGCCTTTGCTCCGCGAGGGAGCATTGGTGCTCGTGCTGCTCTTCTGTGCCGCCCCGTTCAGTGGTCTGGAAGCCAGAAGCTTGCCCACCCTTAACCGCGACAAGGCGGAACGGCTGGCACGGATGCCGGTGGTCTACAACGACCGCGTGGCTCCGCTCAGCACACTGGCTCACGACTTCCTCACCAAACTCTATGGCAGCAGTACCTATCACGGGCTTACTGCCGAACAGGTGGTCTACGGATGGCTGAAGCGGCCGGATGTGTGGAAGACGGAACCCATGCTCAAGGTGAAGGATGCCGAGCTCAGACGGCAGTTGGGTGTGGAGGGAAAATATGTGCGGCTTGCCGACCTTTTCGATATCTACGGCCAATATAAGTTGCAACCCACCATCCAAGGCGGACACGAAACAAAGGCGGTGAGAGAACTCGACGAAAAGGTGGGCATCATCCTCATGCTTACCGAGGGCCAGCTCATCAAGCCTGCCCATGGTGCCGACGTCTCGCGTTTGGAAGCAGAGGTGTTCTACAACGAGCATCCGGTGAACATGCCGCTTGCCATGGGATGCCTCACGCTGGGTGTGCTCACGCTGGTGGTCTTGGCTGTGCCGGGACTGAAACACAGGCGTTGGCTCCTCCGTGGTGGCTGGGTGTTGCTTGCCGTGGCCACGTTTGTGCTGGGGGCTTCCTATATACTGCGTTGGTATGTGAGCGGACGTGTGCCGCTGGGCAACGGCTATGAGACGATGCTCTTCATGGCTCTTTCGGTCATGGTGGTGGCATTGGCAGTGAGTCGTAGGATGGCGGTGGTATTGCCGTTCGGCTTCCTGTTGGCTGGGTTCACGCTTCTGGTGTCGTTCCTGAGCATGATGAATCCGCAGATTACTCCCCTGATGCCCGTTCTCCAGTCGCCCCTGCTCTCCATCCACGTAAGTGTAGTAATGATGGCCTATTCGCTCCTGGCGTTCACCATGCTCTGCGGTGTAGCCGTGTTGGCATTGGGCAACCGGGCCGACGCTCGTCTTTCCGATACACTGACGCTCCTTTCCCGACTGATGCTCTATCCGGCTGTGTTCCTGTTGGCAGTGGGCATCTTCTTGGGTGCCGTGTGGGCAAATGTGTCGTGGGGCAAGTATTGGGGATGGGACCCTAAGGAAGTGTGGGCGCTCATCACGCTCATGGTCTATGCAGTGCCGCTCCACAGGTCAGTCTTTCTCGGGGCGATGAAGACGCGTGCTTACCATCTGTATATGGTGCTGGCGTTCCTCAGTGTGCTGATGACTTATTTCGGTGTGAACTATTTCCTCGGCGGCATGCATTCTTACGCTTGATAAGGTGAGTGTATAGGCGAAGGGCTGACGTAGGAATAACTGAGTGATTGCAGAAAAGAATACGAGGAAGTGTTGCAGAAAGTATATCTCCCTTTTGAATAGAACAAAATAGCCATGAAACATCAATTCGTAGAGACAATAAAGATTAAGGATGGAGAGGCACGAGCCCTTTCGTACCATCAAAGTCGGATGGAAAGAACCATCAGACAATTTTTCCCTTCGTTATGCTCTGCGTCCATGCCTTCATTGAGGAGACTGGTAATTCCTACGGCAAACATGAACTGTTACAAGGCGAGAGTAGTCTATGGCGAACAAGGGGTGGAGAAAGTAGAGTATGCTCCGTACGCTATGCACAATATAGAATCCTTGCAAGTGGTCGAAGACAACACGATAACGTACGACTATAAAAGTACGGACCGAAGCTGCCTCAATGCCTTGATTGAAAAGAAAGGAGCGTGTGATGAAATCATCATTGTCAAGCACGGGCTTCTAACGGACACCTCGTTTACAAATCTCGCCATATACGACGGCAAGCAATGGCTGACTCCCAAGCACCCGTTACTGCCCGGAACGAAAAGAGCCGCACTTTTAGAGAAAGGAATAATCATTGAAGCCAATATAACATTGGATGATTTGCTGAAGGCCGACAAGCTAAGCCTTTTCAATGCGATGATAGAGTTTGGCGAAATGGAAGTAGCTATATCGAATGTCCACTTTTAACAGGTCTCTACTTTACCTGATACACTGTTCGTTTTTGTGGTCACAATTAATAAGTCGATTAAAGATATTCCGATTCGTCAAATGGTACCTATCACCAGACGGAACCGCTTTCCCATACAGGAGTAAACCACAACCGCCTGTGTTGTCACATTCCAATATCGGATAATTCTCTTATTAACTCTCCTGGTGGTCAGGCCTTTGTTTCAATTTTCTTCATGATAATGCGACTATATTGAGAATATCAATCTCGCGCGCACGCGCGCAGGTAAAGTTTTCAAAACACACACCACTATCTATCACTAATGGCGTTTTCTGCGACTTAACTGTTTGACAACAAGCAGTTTAACATGAGTGATAGATGCGTGATAGATGCAAAATTATCCATCACTCTATCACGCTTTCGCAACAACGATAAGAGCGTTGAATAACATTAAAACGATTGCCCAAAATCTGTCCGACACTTTGGGCAACGACTGCCCGTGGTTTGGGCAATGAGTGCCCAGTGCTTGGGACAATCCGTAAACATGCCATTAACGATGCGTTACTCTGCCTTTACTCGGTTTTTCCAGGATTTGTTGGTTACATAACTTTATGCCATTATCAGATGGAAAGCGAAAAGAGTTGTGTTGGGGCTTCAGTTGAAAGGTGCTGTCTAACTTGTGGCTGTCATCGGATGGAAAAGATATGGACTACGGAAACTTAATCCATGCTCGGTCGGTTTTGTATAAACAGGTCAACTTGAAAACATAAACATCCCAATCGCGTGTGGACATAGCATGGTAATGGAATCAAGTTTTTTTCGGTTTCTTTTTCGTTATATACCATTTCCCGAGCATTTCCACTTGCTTTGTTACCGGATTCTTGTTATCTTTGCACCTATATTTATCATACAACAAATCATTTTCCCAATCATGCAAAACAAACATCTACGTCTATGTGTATTGTGCGGATTGCTGTTTGCCGGATTCGCCTTGGGCAGCGCGCATGGCACAACCAACGACAGAAGGATTGAACTCCGTGACAGTATACTCCACCACATCACGGGAGCAACGTTGCCGACCAAGACCATTGTCATCACTTCACTTGGAGCCAAGGCCGACGGCAAGTCCGACTGTCTTCGCGCTTTTCGGAAAGCATTTAAGCAAGCACAGAAACAGGGTGGGGCACGGATTGTGGTGCCTCGGGGCACCTATTTCCTCCGTGGACCGCTCCACTTGGTGAGCAACCTGTGTCTTGAACTTCAGGAGGGAGCCACCCTCAAGTTTACACCCGACCCGAAGTGCTATCCTTTGGTCAACACCAGTTGGGAGGGCACCTTCCTCTATAACTACTCGCCTTTCATCTATGGGTATGGTCTGCACGATGTGACCATCACCGGCAAGGGCACTATCGACGGCAATGCCATGACCACCTTCGCCACATGGCGCAGCAAGCAAAAGAAAGGCCAAGAACAGAGCCGATACATGAACAACGAGGGACTACATTTGGAATTGCGCAAGTTTGGCGATGGATGGTTCCTCCGCCCGCAACTGCTGCAGCTCTACCAGTGCAGGAACATCACCTTGGAAGGCGTGAAAATCATCAACTCACCCTTCTGGTGCGTGCATTTGCTGAAGAGTGAGAACATCATTTGCCGCGGCCTGCGCTACGATGCCAAACTGGTGAACAATGATGGCATCGACCCCGAGTGCTCGCGCAATATACTGATTGAGGACGTGCACTTCGACAACGGCGACGACAACATAGCCATCAAGAGCGCACGCAACTATGACGGGTGGCGCACGAATATGCCCACCGAAAATGTAATCATCCGCAACTGTCACTTCAAGGGACTACATGCCGTGGTGATAGGCAGTGAAATGTCGTCGGGCGTGAGAAACGTGTTTGTGGAGAACTGCGACTATGCCGGCTACTGCAAGCGCGGCATCTATGTGAAGACCAATCCCGACCGCGGAGGTTTCGTGAAGAATCTGTATGTCAACAACTGCAAGTTCGGCAATGTGGAAGACTTGTTCTACATCACCAGCATGTATGCCGGCGAGGGACAGAAAAGCAAGTACTTTTCCGACATCAGCGACATCTACGTGGACGGCCTATCGTGCCAGCAAGCATCGGCAGCCGCCATTGTGCTGCAGGGCACCGGGGCAAAGCCCATACGCCGGGTGGAGTTCAGAAACGTGGAAGTGGGCGAAGCCAAGATAGGCATGAGCATTGACCAGGCCCCCGAAGTATCCTTCTCCAACTGCCACATAGGCGGCAAGGCAGGCACCCCCACTCAGGTGACCGCCAAGGACCGGATATTCGAGAAGAAATAAGAGCAAATAGAATTGGCAGTCCGTACAGGAGAGAAACCTGTGTACGGGCTGCCATAATGTTTCCGCCAAATTGAAACCCAAATATATTTCAGTCAAGTTCAGTCCTGTCCCGTCATAGATATTAATATGTTTTTCACTTTCTCTAAAAGGTAAACTTCATAAAACGAAAAAGCAATTTTCCTCTGTATGTAACCACTCCAAAACAACTGATAATAACTGATGCTAAGAAATAATAAAACATTGAAATACAGCACTTTCTAAATTTTAACACTTCAAATCTGATATTTGGTGGTTCCCGATTTTCCGCTTAATTTTGCAACGTATTTCTACCGCGGAGAATGTGAGGAGCTATTTTTTGTCACTTTGCGGACTCTGTTGACAAGGGTTGACAGGAGTAAACAAGTGAAGACAAAGATGCAGCCATATCTTCGGAAATCGTGACGATGCGGAATGAGTTGACATAGGTTGAACATAGTGCATCATGATTGACAAAACGGTGGAGATACACAAAACGAGTGTAAAACCATCAAAATTGCATCAAAATGAGAACAATCAGAAAGTGTGCATTCTGCGGAAAAGAGTTCGTTGCAAGAAGCGGAATGCAGAAGTATTGCTCAGAGCAATGTCAGACCAAAGCGAAAGAGGCTCGCAAGAAGAAGCAACGTGACTTCATCAATGCCGTTGAACCTGTCATTGATGTACAGAGCCAGGAATACCTTACCTTTTCAAAAGCAGCCATCCTTATGGGATGTTCTCGCCAGTACATTTACAAATTGGTAAATGAGGGTAAACTGGCAGCATCACGTATCAGTTCAAGAATGGCATTCATCCGCAAGGCAGACATCGAACAGATGCTTGCAGGGAATCCATACCACCGTGTCCTGCCCACATCTAAGCCTAAGAAGGTAAAATCTTCCTCTTCCCTTTCGTCAAAAGAAAAAGTGACAAAAGGGAATGGAACTACACAATCCCATTCCGAGGAACCTCTTGACTACATATCTGGCGAAGAAGTCATGCAGATATACAAGGTCAAGAAGTCATGGCTATACACCTCTGCAAAGCGAAACGAGATTCCTGTTTGCAGGATAGCTGGCAAGAACTACTATAGCAGAAAGCACATGGATGAGCTCTTCGGACTTACCTTCGATGCAGATAGCATCAAGGAATGGGTAACAACCGAACAAGTCCTTCAACTCTATGGCATGAACTCTGGTTCCATACATTCATACGCCTACCGTCATCATATCCCAACCAAACGAGAATATGGTGTTACCTACTACTCAAAAGATCATCTGGATGAACTCCGTAGAACAGACCTCATATCTGATGACCGCTACTATACCACAGCGGAGGTTGCTGAGAAATATGGAATGTCCACCGCCAATGTAGGAGTCATTGTCAAAGCAAGAAATCTCACCAAGGTAAAGGTTGGAGTCAGAAACCTACTTCTCAAAGAAGAGATAGACGGTGTCATGGCAGAGCGAATGGCACAATTCGGTTCATACATCATAGCATGATTATCCAACATAAACCAGTTGAAAAGAGCAAAACTACATGCGTAACTCACCAAAGAGGACACAGCAACCACCATCAAAACCCATTATTGAGTACTTACTGACGCATTACCACATATAATATTGATAATCGCCACGTAATGTAGTTCCTTTGCCCTCGCTATGAGACGCATAGCCTCGATTATTCACTAAAAACTGATATTACACATGAGTAACATTTGTAAGACAGTCACCTTGCGCAAGCGTTCCATAAAGAACGGTACGATGCAGAGCTTCTATCTTGACTACTATCCTGGCTATAGGGATGAGTCAACGATGAAGGTACAGCGACATGAGTCACTTGGCATCTACATCTACTCCAAACCAAAGAACCAGCGTGAACGTGACTACAACGACAACATGACGGAGAAGGCTGAAGCCATCCGTTGCCGTCGCTTTGAGAGTATCGTCAATGAGCGATACGATTTCTTTGACAAAGAAAAGCAGAAGGGTGACTTCCTTGCCTACTTCAAGAAGAAGGCAGAAGAGAAGAACACCAAGTGGGAGAACGTGTACAAGTACTTCGAGAGATTCTGCGAGGGCAAGTGCACCTTCGGAGAAATCACCGTTGACTTCTGTGTTAAGTTTATGGAGTATCTGCTTACAACCAAACAGATACATCATCCAGAGAACAAACTTCACACAAACACAGCTTCTGGCTATTGGTCAACCTTCCGTGCAGTACTCCACACTGCCTATCGTGACCACAAGATCAAGGAGAACCCAAATGGCTTTCTTGACAGGATTGAAACGATACCAACGGAGAAGGAGCATCTGTCACAGCAAGAGCTTATCACACTTGCAGCAACACCATGCGAGCAGTTGATTCTAAAGGTAGCCTTCCTCTTCTCATGCCTCACAGGACTTCGCAGAAGCGACATCCTTGCACTCACATGGAACAAGATCCAGCCATACGGAGATGGCGGTATGTACGTCACCGTCCGTATGCAGAAGACTAAGCAGCTCATCAAGAACCCAGTCAGCGAAGAGGCTCTTGAACTGATTGGTTTCTATGATAAGGACGAGAACTGCAAGCCAACTGACAGAGTGTTTGAAGGGCTAACCGTCAGCATGACGCAGAAGCCATTGAAGAAATGGCTTGATGCAAGCGGAGTCACCAAGCACATCAGCTACCACTGCTCTCGCCACACCTTCGGTTCACTCCAGGCAGATGCAGGAACCAGCATCTATGCCATTCAACGATTGCTCGGACACAAGAACGTTGAGACAACACAGGTATATGCCGATATGTCTGACGAGACAAAGCGCCAGAGTGTCAACTGCATCACACTGAAGCCCAAGGTAACACCACAGCTGAAGATTGTCGGACAAGCCTGAAAGTGATTTGTTGGTACCATTTAACAATCAAAAGGAAACCAACACCACAAAAATACATCGAAATTGCATGAAAATGGGAATCCTTTTGTGAGGGTTCCCATTTTCGAATGTACCTTTGCACCATCATTGGTTTCACCCCAAAGTAACCATCTGCAAACATCTGCAAATAAAAATCATACTCGCTTCAAGTATGATTCCTAAATAAGTATAAATAACTGGTATTGAGCAATAAAAAGTAATACAAGGATAAAGACAAATACGTACCTTTGCACCACGATTCAGCAAGAACTAATAAATAATTATAATATATGAATAGAAACAGTATCATACTCCCAGCGAAGCATGTCACACATGCCAAACTGTTCGTCGTTGCAGTACTTGTATCTGTCAGCGTTATCATCTACCTGTTTTCAATTCTCGCAGCAAGAAGAATCTTTGCTGCCAGTGAATTGATTCCATACGCCACTCTGCAATGGTCAATCTTCGCTCTTGCAGAAATGTTCTTCGTCCTCTTCATGATGACGTTCGTCCAGATAGGCGAGTTCTGGGATAGCAAATCTGACAAGAAGATTTCTGAGGCAGAACCCGTAATTCCGATTCAGGTACAGGCAGCAGATCCCGAGCTTTATGTCAAGCGTGCCGAGGAAGTCCGAGTTGAGACAGAGGCAGATCGACAGCAGAAGAGAGCAGAAATCATGAATTATGTACACTATGTAGTGCCAACGATTCTGAAAGAGGAGGACATTCCTGTATTCTGTCTCGAGATAGAGGGATGGCTTGACGATTCCGGTTACAGTCCTATCGGTCGAAACTGGAAATGGCGAGAGGATGCAAAATTCAAGGTAAAGCATCTTGACCTACGCCATCTTGTATGGAACATAGCTATACGTATGGGAATGAGCGATGGCTATAACACGATTGTATGTGCATGTTTCTTGAAGAAGATGTTCCCTGACCTATGCAAGGATGTCAAGGACACTACACTCAGCCAGTGTCTGACAGCAGATGCGAACAAGGGCAATATCGTTCTTGACAAGCCAGAGGCAAACAGCTATGCCTTCCACTACGGCAAGGAAGAGGAAGAATAACAACCCACACAAACACCCACCATCCAGCACAACCGCACCGATTCAAACGAGTCTGTGCGGTTGTGCTTTTTTGTGTCATTTCCCATGCTGAACACCAATCATGAGCGTTCTTTTCCCACTTTTTATCAGTTCTATTTGGTAGTTACGCCAATAACGTCTGCTCATGAAAAGACATTCATAATTACCAATTATACCCAACAAGAACCCTCGATTACCAGCACTAATCCGCTTATACAGTCATTACTGACGCATTACCAAATATAATATTGATAACCCTCTGATAATGATGTTCCTTTGCCGCCGAGATCAAATTCTCATTCGTGTCGCTATGACAAAGGAATCATTATCATTTGACAGTCTTCCACAGGCTGTTGCCGAACTTCAGAGAGAAGTATCGAGCATGAAGGCGTTACTACTGCAGAGCCTTCACAACGGACAAAATCAGCAGAAGAAAGAGAATAGGCATCGTCTTATGTCGGTAGAGGAAGCGGCAGAGTATCTGCGTATGCCAAAGAACACGCTCTACATGAAGTTGCAGAGCGGAGAGGTTCCTGCTTCCAAGTTGGGCAAGTGCTGGAAGATATACCATGACGAGCTCGACAAGTGGTTGGAGGTGAACCGCAAGAACCCTGTTCCACTCACAGACGAAGAGCAGAACGCAGCGATCCTTGTAAGCAACCGTCGCAAACCGAACAAGGCGAAGTAACGAACCAAGTTCAGTTACTCCGTGAATACTGATGAATTGTACACATTGTCTGCAATGTCGATGTCATCCTCAATGAAGACAATATCCACAATGTCGAGAATATCTTCAGACTCGTACATCGTGTGGATAGTGAATACACATAATTCAATGTCGATAGTATCTACATCATCCACACTATCCACAATGGGAATAACATCCACAGTGTTTACATCATCCACAACATCCACAATGTCGGCAATGTGGAGTGTGTTGAAAGTGTTGACAGTATCAACAATGTATTCAGCATCCACAGAGTAAACATTATCAACATCAAAATCGAATTTCAATGTTGAAAGAGAAAGAAACATCCAACTACGAACTACAACTGACCAGTGGTCAGCTAAAGTTCCTGGCATCAGACGGTCAGGGCATCAACAGAATGAGTTGCCTTGTAAGTCTGATAGAGATGGCTGCGCGTGAACCAACCCAATATCAGAAGAAAGGCTATTCATCTGTATTGGAGATTGGTCAGGTGGCAATATCAGAGGTTGAACTTGCGGCATTATGGAAATGCAACCGCAAGACTGCATCCAAGATGATTGACAAGTTCAATGAAGTGGGCTTGGTTACTTCAGAGCAAGGTAACAGAACCTCCGTTCACACCATTCACTGCGTATCACGATGGCTGGTTGACGGAGAGCCTATAAACAATCCGTCTGCCAAGGTTCCTGAGCCTTTCGTGACTAACCACATCAAGTATGGCGAGTCAAGAGTGGACAAACCTCCTGATACATCTACTGAGTAAACTCCTCTTCGGATTGGACGATCAGGTGACCATACCTTGTATCGTCCACTGGCTATAGACTATTATAATCATAAGTACATGACAAGGACAAATGAAAGGGCAATGAACATTGCCGATGCACTCAGGGTTGCAATACAGCATCAGACAAACAGCACAGGCAGAATGCTACTTTGCTATGACCGACTTGACTAACGGCTCTATGCTGACAGTTCAGACCTCTTTCATTTCCCTTCTGTCATAGATACAAACCTTCTGGCGATGGTTCAACATTCCAAGTTACAATCATCTTGTCAGACGGCACGCTATCCTCAGACACCTTGCCATATAAGAAGTCTTCCGATGGTGCATAGGTCTCTTCCTCTTTTTACAGAGACCTATGACTACCGACAACCGTCAGAGCCAAGTTATCCGAAGTCAATAGTTCCGGCATCGTGCTTAGTCGAGCCGATTTACAATAACTGAATTATAAACAACACCCGTCAGAAAGCCAGAGCATGGTCAGCCGTGTATTGAATAGCAGTAGCAAGAAGTGCCCATGTAGTACAAACCTTCGTTCCTCTGGTCTGTCCTCTTATGAGCATTCTTGCATTATTCGCAGGCTCACAATGGTTTTCCATTTCGGGTTATAAACAAATTTACAATTATGAGTAACACAATTAAAAACAACGCAACAAGTGTCAACAACGCTCCTCACAGCGTTACGGAGAAGGGCGGTTCCACTTCCCTAAAAGAGGAGCAAAAGCTTACAGGTCGCCTTGAAGTGCGTCTTCCCCCTGATGTAGAGCTTGCACTTCTAAAGCTGATCGCCAATAACACCAAGACCAAGTCGCAGGTGATTTGCCGACTCATCAAGAGATGCCGCCTGTTCTTCCATCTGACCAAGGAGGAGATCGATGTTTACATGGCTCTCAAAGACTGTAAGGATGCATTCGTAAAGTTGAAGAGCGTCCTCAATTCGTTCAACGAGAAAGAGCGTCTGAAGTTCTTCCATAACAATCCAGATTACATGGAGAACTGGATTGCCGTGGTTGACCAGTGTATCGAACAATGGGATCGCATCCTTCAAAAGCTGTCTGAGTAATATGGTGGGCAAAGGTAAAGAAGTGGCTCATGGGGCAGTACTCATGAACTACATCCTCACTAAGGAGAAAGCGGTGTTCCTTCGCTCCAATCTCCTTGGTGACGAGAAGGATCCTGACCGTATCTGGGCACTGATGCAACTGCACCAGATAAATACCCGTAATCTCCGCAAGGCGAACCACAAGATCAAGAACACAGCCATTGAGTTTGAGGTTTCCCCTTCAAGAGAGGAAAGCAAACGTTGGTTACCACCAGACTTTGATAGATTGCTTGATGAACTGCTCGATGAACTGAACAGAATAGATTTGTCGGAAAAGACAGGACGCAAGTCATCTGCTCACTTCGACCTGCGTAAATGCCAGTTCATAGCAGCCATCCACTACGACAGCAAAAGTGGTCTTCCACATCTGCATTTAGGTGTGAACCGCATAGACATGAATGGTCAGGCACTTGACTGTCACAAACTGGGTGAAAGAATACTTCGTGCGATACATAACATCAATATCAGACATGGATGGGAATTACCTGAAGACATACACGAAGAGCATAAAAAGCAGATTGATGAAGCATGTATGAATGCGCTCAAAAAGATGAGATTCTTCAAATGGGATGTCTATGGACGCATCCTTGCAGACAGCGATCTTGACCTCAAAGTGAAGCGTGACAGCAATGGCGAAGTCGTGAATTACGTCATCATGATGGGCAACAGCAAGTTCAAGGCATCTGATCTTGGCAAGAGCCGAAACCTCACTGCCAAGAACATTGAGGCTACGTGGAGAAAGATTCATCTGCAGATGGAAATTGAGCGCAAGGCAGAGGAAATGAAGGCTCAGCAGAATCAGCCAAAGGCTGTACTCAGACCAGCTGCACCTAATCCTATGCGACCTGTTATTGCTGTTCCTACACCTGCGGTTCAGACTCAATCAGCACGTTACACCGCCAAATACGAAGTCAATGGCAAGACGATTGACATTGATATTCCTCAGAGCATCTATGACATTCTGAAACAGAATTGTCAGGTTCCGGAGGATAACGATGTTGCAACCGTTGATGATGTTGTCAAGACCGCAGTCCTTCTGTTCCTCGGTTATGTTGATGCAGCCACAACTGTTGCTCAGTCATGTGGCGGTGGAGGCAGCCAACCAGAATCCGGCTGGGGCAAGAAGGATGACGAGGACGATAAGGAAAGGGCTCGTCGCTGTGCTGCAATGGCTCACAACATGTGCAACCCAAAACAGAAAGTTAAATACAAATTTGGAAGATAAATTATGGGAAATAAGAAATTCAAATCACTTCAGCTCGTCAGAAATGGCGAGTTGAAGCAGGCACTTGAAGAAGGTGCCTCTGAGGTTGTTCCATTGGAAACACCTCAAATCAATCTATCCGAAAGCATTCAGACGAATGTCAAGATGATGGAGAAGATAACCGAGAAGGCAAAGACGCTTGAAGAATATGACAAGGTCATTGAAGACTTTCGCCAAGTGATGCGTGATTGGGCAACAACTCGTTATGTCTATCTCACGGCTTCTGAGACTATGGACGAGAACACACAGAAGTTCAAAGATACTGTACAAAATACAAAGAACTTTGTCAAGACCTTTGAATCTATTTGCGAGAGAATCTGTGAGATTATCTGTCGTGTGGAGCGTGTTGTTGTTGAAACAAAGCTTAATGACGAGGATGCCGAGCTTATCCGTCAGTATCAGTCTGAGGTCGTTGGCAAGCTGACTGCGTTCATGAATGAACTGCAGAAGTCGAACGAGTCTTTCTTGCAGAAGGAAACTGAGGTTCTAAAGAAGCATAACGAGCAGATCTTGCAGTTGTTCAAAGAGCGTCAGCAGAAGATGCTTGACAGTCTCAAAAGCACTAATGGCGTCTGGTTCTCGTTCAAGTCATTCATATTCTGGGCTACTATTGCCATTCCATCCATGAGTTTTACAGGCATGTATCTCTGTGGTCAGATGTATCTCCACTGGATTCCTTCATTGTATAATTGGTTTATAAATCTATTTCATTGAGTTATGAAGAACAACATTATCGCAGTGGCAAACTGGAAGGGAGGCTGTGGGAAAACCCTTGTCAGCGCACTCCTTTGCCACTATCTCCGTTTGAAGGAGATTCCAGTTATGGCTATTGATGCCGATGTTCAGCAGTCGCTGTTCCGTCAGCGCATGTTTGAGTTGCAGGGTTCACCAGATGCGGTTGTGCCTTGGGAGTTGCAGTATCTCGACACATCAGATGTTGATGGCGTGAGAGAGCAGATGAAGGCATTGAAGGAGTTGCCTTCTTGTGTTGTCGTTGATTGCCCTGGCAATATCACAGACTCTGGCATGGTGCCAGTGTATGAAGCAGCGGACATCATCGTTGTACCATTCACATACGACTTCGTCAATGTGGATGCCACCTTCCGTTTTGCCCAGACAGTACGTGAAGTGAGTAGAGCAAGATTCATCTTCGTTCCTAATCGCATCAACCTAAATGAAGAGAAGGGCGAAGATCTTGAAGAGGCACGAAAGCAAGCCGTTGGACTCCTGAAGGAGTATGGCTGGGTGACTCCTCGCATCAAGCAGAGCAAGGTTGCTCGCAAGTATCGTACCATCACAGGATTGGATTACTTTCAGCGCAAGCTGGTGGAGCATCCTCTTGACTGTATTGTTGAACGTCTAAAGAAGTGATCACTATGGACAAAACTAATCCCCTTCTGGCAATGATCAGCCAGCAGAAAGCAAAGGTCGTGAATGCTACTGTAACTAATAAGGAACCTTCTGTGACAACTATTCCTTCTACTCCAGAAACTCCGCCCCCGAAGCCACCAGCACCGGAGAAGGCTGCCACAAGCAAGTCAAAACAGAAAGCTGGCGAACGCGATTGGGAACGTTTCTCGTTTGTGTGCAGTAAGGAGATTATACAGAAGGTACACGACATCAGCGAGAAGGAAGGTTTCACTATCCGTGACATCATGGAGCTGTTTCTTCAACGTGGCATTGACGACTATGAAAGACTTCATGGTCCTGTTAAGCCTAAAAGGAAGAAGGGAGTTGACTCCATCCTGAAATAGACAGAACAAATGCTTCTTTAGTGGTATTCATTTATACAGACTGACTACAAGTTTTTTGCTTATAGTCAGTCTGTATATTACATAGCAGAGTGAACGCTATGTATTAAATCTACATAGTAATTTTGTTTCTGACTCTTGTATTTCCTCGTCATCCATTCGTCAAACGATTGGAATGGACTCATCGTAATTCTATCATCATTCCTCTTATATTGGCATTCAGAGTAGAAACGTTCAAAATAATAGCCAAATCCCTTGTCTTTGAAATAATTGTCATACAAGAATAATGTCTTTATTGTCATTACTATCAGTGGACGACATTTCTTTTTATAACTTGTAACCCGTTCTTTGAGACATTCGCTGTACCATTCATTAGATATGTCAGATAAAGGCGATTGCATTATCTCGCTATTCTCTAGAACGAGGACAGGGTAGTATCTGAATTCTGCTTTCTCAGTAGAGTCCCAATTGAAAGAGCCTTCTTCAATGGACTTAATATGATTAACCAATTGACCTACTCCTTCATCGCGAGGAGTTTTTAAAGATTCTTTCTTTCCCTCTTTTCCAATCTTCCATTGTTTCTGGTATAACTTGTTAGAGAGCTCTTCAATAATGCCATCAGTATCGGGGTTGGATTTGAGTTCTCCATTAAGTTTAATGGCTTTACACTCAAATATGTAAACATCTTGATTCTCACGAATGTAGAAGTCAGGTTGCCCTACCACTTCTTTTTCATCAACATAGTCTAGTCGTGCTATGTCATTTTTTGCAGGAAAACATACGTCTACCCTTCTACCGCTTATGCAATTAAGCATCGTATGATCAAAGAGATATTTCTCTACAAATACCTCTTTATAGAACTGGCTATATGATTTCTCCTTGTATTTGAGTTTATAAGGCATTAAATCGAAATAAATGCTATTGTAAAGCCTATCTATAATGAGAGGCTTGTTGTATAGCATGTATTGCGATGATTCCATATGAATTAATGGACGCGCTCTGAATATTGCAAAGTCTCTGTTATTGTCTCCGATTTCTTCATTTATTTCAATGTAATCATGTTGACTAACAGAAATTGCATCCACAACACTCAGAGTGATGAGGTGATCCTCATCGTGCTTCTTAATGTCAAGGACGCCAACCCCTTCTTTCAATGCAAGGGCACTTAGGGCGGCAATTGTCAAGTAGTAATCTTGCCATTTCTCTATGTCGAATTTCGCCAAGAACTTTTCATACACGTGCTTGTATTCTTCTCTTGATGTAATGAAATCAAAGAAAACCTTGGCATAATACATCTGCTCAGAAAGAGCCAATTTCTCATCAAAATTAGTAAACTCGTTTGTGGCATATAGAGAGGCATACATCATTCTCGCGAGATCATTCTTTCTCTTGCTTGGAACGTATGGGGTAACTTTCTGTTCGTTTATAGCGAGAAGCAGGTCAAAAACTTTTGCTTCGGCAATGTAATCTGGATAAATACCGGATTGCTCTTTTGGCAAGACACCAAAGGTTAGTTTTAAAAACTCCAAAAGAGTGCGCGTTGAAGAATATGACACACAAGAAGGAGATTTCCCCTCCCTCCTTATATAATTGAAAACATATCCCATTCGTTCTTTGGAATACTCAGAAAAGTACGAAAAGAACGGATGCTTATCCATCTCAGATATTAGACACTTTCCAAAATTTCGGCCAAGTACTAATATCATTTTTATGAGCATTTCTCTTGGGAATTTCTTTATCTCATCAATAAGGTCTAACTTCGGCCATGGATAAACATTTGAATATTCTAACAGTAACATTGGATGAAATGAATTTCCTGATTTTGTATCTGTTAGGCTGATAGATTTCCCTCTGTACACATGTTGCTGTGTGTTAAAAGAGGTTCTACGCAAATAGGAGCTAGAATTTCTTCTTTTCTTATTTGCTTTCTTTTTCTTTCTGTTTCCCTTTATGGAACAAAGTATATTGTGTTTCTTGTTTTTAATTTTGCGTAATCTTTGATGCTTCATGCTAGTACCATTGTTCTACAATAGGTTTTACATTTACATAGGTCGGCATACACTGCCCAATGGAGGAACCAATGAAAGTAGGGTCGCAAATAACAAATGTTTTCCCACGATAAGTATAGGCATCACCATGAATTGATGAATCAGTGAAACTTACTGCAGTGCATTCATGTCCTGGATATTGAACCAAATGAACATCGAGTCCTAAAAGATTGTGTATGAGGAATGCATAGAAAATAGAACGATCCTCACAGTCATTCTTTGGATAATAGAAGTTCTCTTCTATGAAATATGGTTTCTCATATCCATGCTGAGTGCCATCTGTAGCATAGTCGAAAGCATACTGTACAAAATGCAAAAGTGCATTAGCAGCTTGCCTTTGAGACATTCCTGTTATCTGAGGTCGTAACTGGTTTATAATATTCCTGTGAAATAGAGGTAGCACCTTAGATTCGGCGTAATAAGGAACATCCATCTGAGGGTAATGACGTAACATCTCCATCATACCACTATTAACAGTTCCTGTTATATGCAGCCTTCCATCTGACAGTGTGCATGTTTTATCAGCCCCTTTGCTCAGTTTTAGACTCTGCTTTGAAAATACCAAATCTACAAACTTGCCTTTATAGGCATCGTTAGGTAGTTCGCAGGTATATATTCCCATCGATGATTCTGAAACAGGAGCAATATTATCTTGGAAAACATAATACTTAGCGCCATCAATATTCAAATAGCTACGCTCATACATCTTTTGCTTAAATGGAACAAGAAGGAGCAACTGCCTATTTGTTCTTGCGATACGCACATCATATCCCATGTGGGTTAGCAAGAAATGCTGCAAAACTATTCTGTCAGATGAAGATTCAGACTTCAACAAAGCATCAGTATAGTTTCTGACCAGTTCAAAAGTGAACCAATCATTCAAACCAAACGATGTTGATATTAGCGTCAATGAGTTTATCACATCTTTTGAATCTCCTTTCTGATATTTCCTCCATGCAGAAGATATTGAAGTAGATTCAATAGAAGACACCTTGTGTGTTGTCAGCTTTGCGCCATTCACTTCCACACCATAGAAGGAAAAATTCAGCGTAGGAGCAATAGTCGGCTTTATCGGAGTAATGGGCTTTGTTGGCTCTTCTGGCTGTGGAGCGACTGGTTCTTCCTTCGGTTTTACAGTTGGTTCTGGAACAACAATAGGGTCAGGAGACACTGGTACCTCTTCTACCTTTGGCACAACTACAGGCTTAGGCGTTTCATCACGCTTAACGCCACGAAATACCTGAAACTCTTTCCATACGCCATCAAGGAAATTGGCATATTCATCCAATATGCTTTTTCTGAAATTTTGATAGCCATTCAAGAGTCCTTCTCTGTATGCTTTATAGTCGCTGTTTATGTCCTGTGCGTAGGAAACAGATGTAGCAAATAAAAGTAGAAAGAAGTATTTTCTCATAATTACTTTTCCCTTTCTTTAGAAGTTGCCCAACCCAAACAGACCGACTTCTGGATCTGGTTCTGGCTGCCAAGTACGAACTTTGATGATTGGTTCTTTCCGGTCGTTCAAATCTACCTGAATGTACAAATAACCCTCATCGCCATAGTTGGTTGAATAGTAGTCCTGCTTTATCTGAATGCCATATTCCTCGCCATCCTTTGCCTTGCGTACATCGTTGTTGGCAAAACGAATATTGACAAACTCATTGGCACGGAAACATGCTTCCAAATGCTTCAGGTATTGCTCCTTGCTATACTGAGTTCTACGTACGTATTTATTATTACGATATGTAACCGGCCCATCCTTACGAGGATTGACCGCTTCAAATCTTTGAGCTACATGACCTACGATGATAACTGCGTCATCATCAAAGATGCTACGCAGATAGTCAATTCGTTCCAAGGCGTAAGCTGTCTTGTAGTTTTCGAGGAATTCCATGATTGTTTGGCGAGCTTCTATTGGCCATGCACCACGATTCATAATGTCAGCCTTTGCCTTTGCATCCAATCCGAAAGCAAGACAATCGATCTTTCCCTCTTTGTTGAATGTAAAGACCACATCCTCAACGAAGTTTGTCCTTACTCCTTTCTTGAAGGAGAATGACATCTGAATGCTTCGAGCAACAACATTGTCATCAAACTGATAGAACGCACATTCATTTGTATTCAGTATTCGAGCACTACCATACTGGATAAGACGCTTAAACATGTCCTTGCCATCGTCAGTAAAATATTCATGTACAGAATTATATGACTTTGTTTTGATGGCGGCAACGACTTTACTCAGTACCTCCCTATAAGGCTTTTCATTGGCTACAGGCGAAATTGTGGCATTCTTCTTTGATGCTGGTTTAAGCTGAACGTCTGTTTTATCAGTGGTAGAAGCTTTCTCTTTTCCTGTCTGAAGATGAACTCGCGAACCACGGAATGCTCCTACTTTGATTACATTGAGCACACTTTTTATCTCTTGATTGATATGTGCTTGACCACGATAGGCATACTCATAGTTAATTTGAATGTTCTCTGGAACCATGCCTGAACTAAACTCCATAGTACCACGTCCATTCTTAACACTTGCGATATTACTCCAATTGCGACCGTCGAAATAGGTAAAATCAAGGCTACTAACAGGTTTGCCTTTATGGGTAAACATCAGGTCAACGTTTGTCCCATCATTATTTGCTATTTTTACTTCAAGGTCATCAAATATGTTGTCCATCCTCTCTGGAATCCAGGTGAGAGGATGTATGTTTTTTCCTGTTTCTTCGTCTGCGTATTGCACCTCGGAAGGTCTTTGTACAGACTTCAATAAAGAATATGCCCAATAGTAGTTTCTAAGGGCATCATCTATTTTTCCATTTTCCTCGGCAACCATACCGAGCCGGATATGCTCTTTGAGGGTACGAATACGTCCTTCAAAGATTTTATTCAACTCAGTTCGTTTGATAAATCGCCCAATATGGGCTTCGTCTGGATTATTGTCAATAACCAAACGTTCTGTGTTTGTCAGGGTTGCAGAAGAATAAGTCTGCACCTTAAGGTTGGTATAACTTTGAGCATCAAGTACTCCGTTTGTTGACTTCTCGTCTTCTGTAATTTTGAAATCGCTACTTACTGCAACTGATATTTTACTGATAAGCGCAGCAAGAGCTTGTTGGTCTGCTTCCTCTACGGTTGCGCCCCAACCTTCACCAAATAGATAGACGTTGGAATTGCGCTTAACCTCGTCCCAACTTTGTGAGAAAGCTGGAACGAGGCATATTGCACAAATAATAGATATGATTGTTCTTTTAAACATTGATCCGTCGGGACTGTGTTTTAGTTTTCACTCTTTGGCTCAAAACCTTTGCGAACAAAGTCGCTAACTTTCTGAGCATACTTCTGAGCAGCTTCGCTTTCCTTTAGTGCATTCTCGTAAGCACGGATGCGAGCACGTGTTGCAGCACTTTCGCTTACAACAAAGAATGTCTGCATTTCAAATGTACCATCCTTGTTCTCCTTGATTACGCTGAAGGACTCCTGAAGTTCACCATTGATTTCTTTCTGAACAAGGCTCTCGTATGCAGCATAGAAGTGGTCGAACTCTGCTGCAACATCATCAGCATTACCTGCAATGTCACTTACGATACGACCTTTTACTTGACGGCCGGCCTGCTGAGCATAGAGGTTCGCAGCATTGTTTACACAAGTCTGATGACCTACGTTCTTTGACTTGAACTGTGAGCAGTTACCCATAATCTCATAGGTCTCATCGCCATCTTTTGCTAACTTCTCGTAATGAGTCAAGAGAGCAACATCAAGAGAACGTGTTGAACCATAAAGTTTCCAACCGCCTTTCTTGAACTCCTTCATCTTTGTTTTGTACTCCTTCTTTACGGCCTTAGATAAAGCCTTAGAATTCTGAGCATTCACTACTGGCATCATCAAACAGAATGCCATGAGAAACATGATAATCTTTTTCATAATAGTAATATTTATTCACATGTTAATATTAAGCGAAAACCGATGCCTAGAGCTTTACAATAGCTGGCAGTGGTAGTTGCTCCTGAACTCATATCCCAATCATATGTAGGTGTACCAGGAGAATACAAATTATAAGTATGGCATGAGTAATCTGTCGTTATATGCTCAGAAGGTGACTTATAAGCTCCACCTAAGATATATGGATAGCTCGAGTTATATAAAGTTTTGACGAATTCTCCGACATTACCACTCATATCATATATTCCCAGTTCATTTGGAGTTTTTGTTTTAACAGACTGCTTTGTTGAAGCATTACCCTTATACCAAGCAACATCACCAGGAGTATTACTTCCTGAATAGTTGTAGTTTTGCGTTTTATTACCACCCTTTGCTGCGTATCTCCATTGTTCTGTCGTTGGTAGATCAAATGATAAATTTGTAGAAAAGTTTAGTTTCTCTATAAATGAAAGGATAGAAGAATACGAAATATTATCTATGGGCAATGTGGAGGTACTCGTTGTACCCATTACAGAATTATATAATCCTTCTGTTACTTCCGTCTCGCCAATTAGGAAAAAACCAGAAGAAAGACCTGCTACAGGTACCATCTTCATCTCAATGCCATTAACTTTAACATAAAGACCACTTCTCCAATTATTGTGAGAGGACTCAGTTGGAATAGCCATATAACCACTTTCACCAGTCTTAAACATGTCTGATGTTAACGAACGGTTATAAGCGAAGTCATTACCAACAATGCTTATATTACGTTCATTAGTACTTACAAATCCGTATATATATGGAGTCGATCCACTTGAAGCCACCGTCTGATGTATCATTGCCTCAGATGTGGAAAAATTGTTAATGTCTGGGGCAAATGTAGTGTAAGTAGTGATACCTGTCAAATGAATTTTTGCACCAGATGTACCAGTAAATCTAATGCGTCCAGTTTTTGGCGTAAGAGAAGCCTGAACGGTTAAAGAACCTGCACTATAGCTATAAAAGCCATTCAGATCCTCATAAATCTCAGTGTTTGGATTAAGAGTTACGAGTGAAGAACTAGAGAATGTTGCATTCACAAAGTAACGTGCTTCGCATTTCAGATTAGAGCCAGTTCCAAGATTTCCATCATAGCTAACTGACCAACCTGATGATGAATTGTAAGTTGCTTCACCTGGCACAATGTTGCTACCATTGTAGAAGGTAATGTAAATCTTGTCACCATTTTTCCAAGATGAAGATGTTGCCCTTGTCTGGACTTTAGGCGCATTTGACTGTTGGTCGAAACCAACCACATCTCCAATGAACTCCATTGCTATGGTGTGAGTGGTTGACTCGTCCTGTGTTTTGTCATGTTCTAATTCAAGAAGATCGTCATTAGAACACGCTCCGAGGGCTAAGCAAAAGCCTGCCATCAGAAGACCTTTAGTAAAATACTGAACGTGTTTCATATCAATTTGAATATTTTAATTTATTGCCAATTATGATCTGTGTCAAACTCTTGTTTCGTGACAGCTCCTGATGAATTTGTCTGAGAGTCAAAGTTTTTATCTGAGCTATACCCTGTGACAGAAACCGTCACTCCCGAACTTGATGAGTCATCCCAATTCTTATCGCTTTGATAACCAGAGACAGAGAGGGTTGTACCGCTCGTTGTAATGGTATCGTAATTCTTATCTGTGCCGAATCCTGTTATGGTTAGACTGCCTGTAGAATTACCCATATTATCCCAATTGTGATCATCGTCATAATCTTTTCTGAGGAAAGAACCTCCATAATTCAACTGAGTCACTGTCAATGTGAGGGAGTATGTGCCTTCCTTGAGGTCAGTCAGAGCTATCGTAATTGACCCAATGCGAGAATCGTTATCAGAATTTTCAGTTGCCGTAACAGTGAATGTATTGCTTGACTGACTTACTGAGAACCAAGAATCAGAACAGGTAATTTTGTAAGTACCATCTGTGCTAACAGTAATAGCTTCAGATGTTCCTCCCTTTGAATAAAATAAGATTTCTCGAGTATCAACTCTTAGATAGCGTGCATCCTGAGTAACTACTACTCGTACTTTCTGATTGTGGGTTGTTTCAAAAATCAAGGTTGCAGTACGGCTGTTCACCGATGCATTGTCTGATGCATTTACCTTCACATCAACATTTCCAGTACCACTTGTTTTTGATAGAGTCAACCATGTAGATCCATCTTCTACTTTAGCTGACCATGAGTCGTTTGTTGAGATAGATACGTCAATTGCGCCTCCCTTACTTGTATAAGTGAGAAGATTGTTTGATACAGTAAAATACTTTCCCTTCTGAACTACATTGATAGTTGCTGACTTATCTGCCATGACAACCACAACTTGACCGCTTCGTTCGTTATCACTTGTGTTTTCTGAAACCGAGACAGACAAGGTTGAATTACCTGATGCTGTGGTTGGGGATATAGTTATCCAGCTATCACTGGCAGTAGCAGTCCATGTACCATCTGTTTGGATATTGATGGTTTGAGTGGTCGACTTGTCTTCAAAATTCAAAACAGTCGTATTAACATCGAATGTCTTTCCTGCCTGAGAAACAGTTACAGCAACATCAATACTCAATCCTATCTGAGTCAGGTGAATGACACCAGAACGATTAGCAGTATTAGGGTTCTCTGATGCAGTAACTTTAACAGTTCCATCACCTTCGCCCTGATTTGGAGATATAGTTATCCATGACGGCACAGACGAAACTGTCCAGTTTGTATTACTCAACACAGATAGGTTAAGAGAACCTCCTGCTGCCACAAATGACAATTCGGATTGTTCTGTTTCAATGTAAATGCCACGCTGTCTAACAGGAATCTGAATACGCTGACTTCCACCGATAGAGAGATTAACATACCCTGTTCTTTCGCTAGTAGAAGTGTTTGGAGAAACACTGACCTTCATTGTAGATGTGCCGGAGTTACCTGAAGTAGGAGATACATCTATCCAACTAGCGGACGAGGATGCTGTCCATGAAGCTTCTGCGTTAATAGTCACATTCACAGAACTTGCCGTATTATTGAAAACGAGCGACTCCGTTGACGCATTGATGGATGCAGGTACTTGCCTAACGGTGATTTTCTTCGATGCGTTGGTAGTGCCAGAATGAATTACTGAAACGGTTGCTGTACGGTTTGAATTAGACTCGTTTCCTGTTACAGTCAACGTTAACGAATTATCCTTTTGAGAAACTGTAAGCCAATCAGCAGAAGACGATGCTGTCCACGAACAGTTTGCTGTCACCGTAACAGTTTCCGTATTCGGTGTTCCGGTAAATTCAATTTCTGATTTGGATAAAGATATTGTTGGTGTAGCACCTGCCTGGGTAACAGATATTGGTGATTCGTATTTCCAATCACTCACATCTGCTTTGAGATAGAAAATACCAGTACGAGCATCGTCACCAGATTTGTTCTCTGTGACGCTGACGTTTACAGACGCATTAGAGGAACCAGATGTTGGATTCGTTGAAATCCAGTCTATACCGTTCTCAATCTTCCATGGTGTTTCTGTACTTGTGACTTGTAATGTGTTGCTGGATGCTTGTGCTGAATAAGACAATGCGGTTGGTGTTACCGCCATGTATCTTGGTGTTAGAGTCGGATATAACCCTAACCCTTCATCATACTTCTCGGAGCATCCAACGAGAAGAAGACATGCTATAATGTATAAGAAAATATGTCGTTTCATCTTAGAAGAATGCTGTTATACCAAGTTTAACATTGAAGCCTTCGCTCCATTTCTTTATCTTTGGAGACACCTCTGACAAAGCTGAATAGCCATCTGATTTCATGAGACAGAAAGAGTATTCTGGGGATAGACTGACAGCAAAGTGATCAACTATTGCAGCCGAGAATCTCAATGAAACAAGACCACTTGCAGCATAAGCACCATCTGCAGGAGTAACAGAGGCTCCACTTTCCATCGTTTCTTTTAGTTTCAGGAAGTTTACGCCAACCTGGGGAGTTAAGCGGAAGCGAGTTGATATAGGAAATCCATATCCCACCTTTCCAGAAACATTCATCGCAGGAGCATAGTTGCTGGCAAGAGGCTGGGTATTATTGCCACTCCAATAGATGGTTTCACTTTTACCAACTCCATATAAATAAGATGCTTCAACATTCACGTTGCTAATGTAACCACCAATGGTTGCGCCCATGGCAATGAGGGATCCTGCTCTAACATTGCCCTCGATATAGAACTCGTTTTTGTAGTTGTAGATCTTGCTGAGGACAACATTCACATTTGGGTTTGAACTGCTTAACTGCATGCTTTTTACATAATCCTTATATCCAGCTTTTGTCGCCTTGATGGTATAAGTTCCAGTTGTCAATTCCTTTGAGCAAGGGGCAGTACCAATATGTTCCTTATTGACGTAGATGTTTGCTCCATAAGGAGTAGCTGTAAACTTATAGTTGGCAACTTGACTCAAAGAGACATTTATATACCCGTTGGCGGAATTAATTTAAGTTGATAAAT
>CAJKDU010000009.1 GCA_905198745.1 uncultured Prevotella sp.
ACTCGATGCCCACACCGTGGGCATCGAGTGCCCAAACTGTTGAACACAAATTGGGCAATTCGTTTGAGGTGACGAAGCGTGATGGATAAGTGATAGAAAGTGATGGATGAGTGATAGATATTTCGGAAAATATCACTTCGTAAATTACTGATTTTCTGTTGCTTAGGCGTGGGTTGTGGGTAAAAGTGATAGATTTTAGGGATTTTTGAAATTTCTTTCGCGCGTGCGTGCGCGCGTAGAAACGAAACATCGCCACGACAATGACCTTTTTGTTGGTGCTTGACGAGGCGATGTTATAGTGCTTTGAGCTATGGTTGGAGATTATTTTTCCTTGTAGATTACGGGGTTTGCTCCTGACGTGAGTTTCAGAGCTTCGGGGTGTTCCTTTGCGAACGAGTCGATGTGGCGGATGCGTTTCTCTGCCAGAATTTCGTCAACGGCAATCAGGATGCCCGTTTCTTCCACGTCGCCAAACCCGTAGTTGATGGCCGTTCCGAAGAACTTCATAGTGGGGCTTAGGCTCATGTATGCGTTCACCAAAGGGGGTATGTTGTAGCCTAATTTGCGTATCTCACGATTTAAGATCTTGTAGTCTTCCTTGAAATCGTTTTCGCAGAAGAGAGATTCAAGTTCCTTGGGTTCTGCTTCTATTTTCAACGGTTTCATCGGAATTATCAAGTTGTCCTTGTCGTCGAAATGCTTCTTCAGGAAGTAGAGAATCATGTCTCGTCCCTTACGCACGTAAGAAGGATACATCGTCATCTTGCCGAAGAAATATTTCACGTTGGGGTTGATGACTGTCAGCGCTCCTAAGCCGTCCCAAAGATTGTCGAGCGCGAAGATAGACTTGGCTCCTTTTCGGATGCTTTGGTACTCCAACGACACGAATGAGCGTCCCAATTCCACGGTTTGTGGCATGTAGTCATGAAGGAACTCGTCGGAGAAATGAAACATGTGGCTTGTGGCAAGAATAGGCTGCCCATTCTTGTCGAGCTCCCAGTCTGTGCCCAACAGATAGCGATAGCCGCCGATAATATCTTCAGCTTCCGGATTCCACACGATGAGTTGCTTGTAGCAGTTGTCCATAGTGTCGAACTCGTCTATATCCATAGATTTGCCGGTGCCCCCGCCTGCCGTACGGAAGGCGATCTCCCTCAAACGGCCGATTTCTTTCATGACGTTAGGTGCGTTGTGAGCAGTGATGATATAAATTTCGTTATGACTTTTGTTGGTCATACGGAGACGCTTGTCTGGGGTAAGCTCACTTTTCAGCAATTCTCTGCTGATCGGTTCTATAATCTCTTCTTCCATATCGGGTTGTTTGTTTTTGTGCTCTTATAGTTCGTAAACTCTGTCTTCTACATATTGTGCCCATTCTCTTGGGGTCTTGCTCTTGTCGAATGTTTGCCACGGGATGGGCTTGCCGAAGGCTATTCTGAAGTCCTTGCCCACATTGCGGTACATTTCGTCTACCAGGAAAATCATGGCCAGGTTGAAGGGCAGATACCTGTCGCTAAATTTGGCTATGCGGTAGAATCTTTCCGAGTTGTGGCCGCTGAAATGGATGGGAACTATGTCGCGGTGGTATTCCACACTTTTTGTGATAAAGGTCTTGGTCCACGGAATGTCGTGTATGGACCCGTCGTCGCGTTTGCGGCTGTTGAGGCCTGCGGGGAACATCAGCATGTGGTTATCGCTTTGAAATCCGGCTTCGACCATGCGTGGGAAATCGCGGCTTTGCTTGCCGGTCTTGTTGATGCCTATGCACACGGGCTTCAGTCCAGGCAGGTTGAGTAGCAGGTCATTCACCAAATAACGGAATTTGCCGTCGTAATGTTTCCCGATAATAGCTCCCAGTGCTACGCCGTCTTGTCCTCCCAGCGGATGGTTGGACACGAAGGTGTAGAGTTTGCCGTCGTTTTTGTCGGGCAGATTTTCAACGCCGTCCAGCTTGATGTTCATCTTCAGGTAGCTTACGCACTCCTCAAGCCATTCGACGCCTTGTTGGTTGCGGTGCTCCCAGAGAAATGCGTTCACCTGGTCTTCATGGATGATTCGCTTGAGCCATGACACGAGAAAACGAGGAACAAACTTCGCCTTTGTCCCCATCTTGCTTTTCAAAATATTCTCGATGTCGATAGTTTTCTCTATGTCTCTCATTCTTGACGGCTGTTTTCTAACGCAATGCAAAAATAGCACAACTTTTTAAGAAACGTGATTTTTTTGCCGAAAAATGAAGTAAAAATCCAAATTATTATTGTTTTTGAAACGTGAACGTGGCATTTTTGTATTTAGAAGACCGGATTAGAGGACCATCAAATCACTATGGTCAGTTACGTGAAATGTGCTTGATAACGTCCTAATCCAACAAAATTCATGTGTTTTTGCATTTTTGTGGGGAAAAGTGGGGCGGTGTGGGGATTTTTATGTATCTTTGACCCCGAATTCTTTTATTAGATATGTACGGATGCGTTTTATAGGTACAATAGAAGCTAAGACTGATGCCAAGGGGAGGGTTTTCCTGCCGGCATCGTTCCGCAAGATGATACAGTCGTCGGGCGAAGAACAGCTTGTGCTTAGAAAAGACGTTTTCCAGGAATGTCTGGTGCTGTATCCTGAATCGGTGTGGAATGAGCAAATGGATGCCTTGCGTTCCCGTCTCAACCGATGGAATCCCCAACATCAACAGGTGTTCAGACAGTTTGTTTCGGATGCCGAGGTTGTAACGCTCGATTCCAATGGCCGTTTCCTGTTGCCAAAACGCTTTGTCAGGGCTCTCGCCCTTGACCAAGATGTGCGCTTTGTGGGGATGGGCGACACGATTGAAGTGTGGAACAATCGTCAGGCAGACCAGGTTCGCATGGACGCCGAGCATTTTGGTCAGGTTTTGGCCGACGTGATGGGAAACAACGCAACAGAGAATATTTAGAAACCGAAAATGGAAATCAAGACAGCAAATACATACCATGTGCCTGTGCTCCTGCATGAGAGCATTGATGGACTCAACATCCACAAGGGCGGAATCTATGTAGACGTGACCTTTGGCGGAGGTGGACATAGCCGTGAAATACTTTCCCGGTTAGACCCTACGGCACGTTTGTTCAGCTTTGACCAGGATGCCGATGCAGAGCAGAATGTGTTTACCTGTGAACAGGGTACGGCCAAGCGTTTCGTAGACGACTGTAGGTTCACTTTTGTGCGCTCCAATTTCCGCTATTTGAAAAACTGGATGCGCTATTATGAAGTGGATCATATCGACGGACTACTTGCTGACTTGGGAGTGTCGAGCCATCATTTCGATGATGAGACCCGCGGCTTCTCCTTCCGTTTCGACAGTCCGTTGGATATGCGCATGAACAAGCGTGCTGGGAAAACAGCTGCCGATGTGGTGAACAACTATGACGAGGAAAGGTTGGCCGACGTTTTCTATCTTTACGGCGAACTGAAGAATTCCCGACGCATAGCTGCCGCTTTGGCCAAGGCTCGGAGTATAGCCCCGATAGCTACTACGCAAGACTTTATGAAAGTGGTAGAGCCGCTATTCAAACGCGAGAGGGAAAAGAAAGAGATGGCTAAGCTGTTTCAGGCTCTACGCATAGAAGTTAATCAGGAAATGGATGCCCTCAAAGAAATGCTCGCGGCGGCCACAGAACTGCTTGTTCCCGGTGGACGGCTGTCTGTCATTACCTATCATAGCCTGGAAGACCGCATTGTGAAAAACGTAATGAAGACAGGCAATGCCGAGGGTAAACGTGAGCAAGACTTCTTCGGAAGAGTGAACACGCCACTCGCATTGGTGAACAACAAGGTGATTGTCCCCAATGATGAAGAGCAACAAGTGAATCCGCGAAGCAGAAGCGCAAAGTTGCGTGTGGCAGAAAAGAAAGGATGTTAACCACGATGGAAGATTATAAAACTAACCAACAACAAGAAAACAACTCTCTGCAACCCGACATGAAGGTCGAGGAGAGAGAGTCATCCGCTACAGATACTGCCCCATTGTCGGGTGGCGAGGGGAAAAAGAAAGAATCAAAGATTCTGAACCCGGAAGAAGACCATGTGGCGGTAGACGATATTGATGCGGCACGTATGCTCAAGCATGCCATAGAAAAGAATGTCCGTGAAGACGAACAGCCTTTTTCTGCCAACCTTACACTGAGGAAAATCCTTGGTGGCAATATCTTGAATGCACAGTTCGTCCGTCGGCAAATTTGGCTGTTCGTGCTTATTGCATTCTTCATGATTATCTACGTGTCCAACAGATATAGTTGCCAGAAGGACCTGTTGCAAATAGACAAACTCACAGAAGAACTTAAGGATGCGAAGTATAGGGCTTTGTCGAGCAATAGCCTTGTGACGGAGAGATGTAGGGAAAGTCATATCCTTGAGATGCTGAAGAACAACGAGGACAGCACACTTCACATCCCCAATCAACCCCCATATATAATTACTGTCCCCAGTAAATAAAAGTGACTTATGAGTAAATTCGATAATAAGAAAATAATGCCCCGCTATACCTTCATAGCCATTGTCATGACCTTTGTGGGATTGGCGGTCATCGGCAAGACGGTCTATACCATGACCATCAATAGAGACTACTGGATGAAAGTGGCCTCGCGTCAGAAGAAGGATAGTGTGAGTGTGAAGCCGGTGCGTGGCAACATTCTCAGTTGTGATGGTCAGTTGATGGCCAGTTCGTTGCCGGAGTTTAAGGTGTATATGGACTTTAAGGCTGGTGGTGAAGAGAAAGATTCACTGTGGAAAGTGAAGGTGGACAGTATCTGTATGGGACTTAGCCACATCTTCCCCGAGAAGTCGGCTGCTCAATTCAAAAAGGATTTGGAAGAAGGGCACAGGAAGATGAGCCAAAATTGGCCTATCTGGGACAAACGGGTGGACTACAGTACTTTCTCGGAAATTAAGAAACTGCCGGTTTTCCGTCTGTCCAAATACAAAGGTGGCTTCCATTGGGAGGAATTCAACTCCCGTCGTCGGCCTTATGGCTCGCTGGCTCAACGTACCATCGGCGACATGTATGGTGCCAAGGATACAGCCCGCTGTGGACTGGAACTCTCTTACGATTCACTCCTGCGCGGACACAATGGTATTATTCACCGACGCAAGGTGCTCAACAAATTCCTTAATATCATGGATACTCCACCTGTCGATGGCGCCGACATCGTGACTACCATAGACGTGAACATGCAAGATTTGGCAGAGCGATCCGTGCTTGACGAACTGAAGGAAATCAATGGCAATGTCGGTGTTGCTATAGTCATGGAAGTGGCAACGGGAGACATCAAGGCAATAGTCAATATGACTAAGTGTGCCGACGGTGTGTACAGAGAAGTGAAAAACAATGCTGTAAGCGATCTGCTTGAACCCGGTTCTGTGTTCAAGACAGCGTCGATTATGGTGGCGCTTGACGATGGCGTCGTTGACACGACCTATATGGTGGAAACGGGGGGCGGCGTATGGAATATGTACGGACGTGATATGAAGGACCACAACTGGCGTCGTGGTGGCTATGGAATGATGAATCTGCCCAAGACGTTGATGGTAAGTTCAAACATTGGAGTGAGCCGCATTATCGACGACCATTATCACAATAATCCAGAGAAGTTTGTAGAAGGCATTTACCGTACCGGTCTTGCCTCAGATCTGCATCTTCCCCTTGTGGGGTCTTCCAAACCGATCATTCGCAAGCCCCGGAAGAACAGCCATGGACAATGGGTAAACTGGAGCAAGACCGCCTTGCCGTGGATGAGTATTGGATATGAAACACAGATACCACCCATTTCCACTCTTACTTTTTATAATGCCATAGCCAATGGGGGCAAGATGATGCGCCCGCGTTTTGTCAAACAAGTGGTCAAGGACGGGGAAGTAATTATGGATTTTCCTCCAGAGGTTATCAAGGAGAGAATCTGCAAGCCCAAGACATTGGGCGAGATACAAACCATTCTTGAGCATGTGGTGAGCCAGGGACTGGGCAAGAAAGCCGGTTCGACCTCATTCTTGGTAGCAGGCAAGACCGGTACAGCGCAGATTTCCAAGGGCGCTGCAGGCTACAAGAGCGGTACGATGAATTATCTGCTCAGCTTTGCTGGCTATTTCCCAGCAGACAAACCGAGATACAGTTGCATCGTATGCATTCAGAAGTCGGGACTTCCTGCTTCGGGTGGCGGCATGAGCGGCGTTGTGTTCCATCACATTTCCGAAGGCATCATGGCCCAGAATCTGAAGATGGATGTGTCGGATGCTCGTGATTCCTCATCGGTTCCTTTCCCGGAAGTCAAGTATGGAAATTTGCTGGCTTCTGACTATGTGTTGTCCAGCCTGGGCTTTAGTGTTGAGAATGGATGGAACGGACGTTATGCATTTGGTACTCCTATCTGGGGTATAGCTGAGCACGACAGAAAAGAAATGAAACTCCACCGCCGCCCGGCCTATGGAAGGGAATTCGTGCCAGACGTGAAAGGCATGGGGGCACGTGACGCGGTTTACATCATGGAAAGCCGAGGTATTAGAGTGCGTGTGAAAGGTAGGGGAAAGGTACTCCGACAGAGCGTGCAGCCTGGCTATAGAGTGAAAAAGAACATGGTATGCGAAATTGAACTTGGATAATAATACAAACATATATAGACTATGAAATTAACAGAATTGCTTAAGAACATCAAACCGGTGACTGTTGTCGGTGATGCTGACAAGGAAATCAAGGGCGTGAACATAGATTCACGTCGCATTGAGGAAGGACACCTGTTTGTCGCAATGAAAGGCACACAGGTAGACGGACACAAATTTATCGATAAGGCCATAGAGCTGGGAGCTGTTGCCGTTTTGTGCGAAGACCTTCCGGAGAATAAAAAGGACGGCGTTTGTTACGTTCAGGTGGAGTCAACGGAAGATGTTGTGGGCAAGGTAGCTACATTGTATTATGGTGACCCTTCCAGAAAACTTAAGCTGGTGGGCGTGACAGGTACCAACGGCAAGACAACCATAGCCACCTTATTATATAATATGTTCACCAAAATGGGACACAAGTGTGGCCTGCTCTCAACGGTGTGCAACTATGTAGTGGATGAGGCAATTCCTGCCGACCACACCACGCCTGACCCCATTGAACTCAACGCCTTGCTTCATAAGATGGTGGAAGCCGGTTGTGAATATGCCTTTATGGAGTGCAGTTCACATGCCATTGCCCAAAAGCGTATTGGAGGATTGAACTTTACGGGTGGCATTTTCACCAACCTGACCCGTGATCATTTGGACTATCATAAGACTTTTGAGAACTATCGCAATGCGAAGAAGGCCTTTTTCGATGGGCTGCCAAAGAAAGCCTTCGCCATTACGAATGCCGACGACAAGAATGGTATGATTATGGTGCAGAACACCAAGGCTACGGTTAAGACCTATTCCGTGCGCAGCATGGCTGATTTCAAGGCCCGCATCATTGAATGTCATTTCGGCGGCATGTATCTTGAGATTGACGGACATGAGGTGGGCGTACAGTTTATTGGCAAGTTTAACGTGAGCAACCTGTTGGCGGTTTATGGTGCTGCCCGCATGCTTGGCAAGAAACCAGAGGATATTCTAGTAGTGATGAGTACGCTGCACAGCGTCAGTGGTCGCCTTGAACCTATACAGTCGCCCGATGGCGTAACGGCTATTGTGGACTATGCTCACACGCCGGATGCCTTGGAGAATGTGCTCAATGCCATTCATGAAGTACTTAACGGGAAAGGACAGGTTATCACTGTTTGTGGTGCTGGCGGCAACCGCGACAAGGGCAAGCGTCCGCTCATGGCGCAGGAAGCTGTGAAACAGAGCGATAAGGTGATCATCACCAGTGACAACCCACGCTTTGAAGAACCACAGGATATCATCAACGATATGTTGGCAGGGCTCAATCAGCAGCAGACGAAAAAGGTCATCAGCATTGTGGATCGCAAGGAAGCCATACGCACAGCGTGCATGATGGCACAGAAGGGCGATGTGATTCTGGTGGCAGGAAAAGGGCACGAAAACTATCAGGATGTAAAAGGTGTGAAACACCATTTTGATGATAAGGAAGTGATTCACGAGATATTCGGAACTAAATAAACACAGGACGAAATGTTATACTATTTATTCAGATTTCTTGAGCAGTTTGGAATACCAGGCTCTCATATGTGGGGTTATATTTCATTTCGGGCCTTGTTGGCATTAGTGCTCTCACTTGTCATCTCGGCTTGGTTCGGCGAGAAATTCATCAAATACTTGAAGAGCAAGCAGATTACTGAAACCCAGCGAGATGCCTCGATAGATCCGTTTGGCGTAAAGAAGATTGGTGTGCCATCCATGGGCGGTGTCATCATTATTCTTGCCATACTTGTGCCGGTATTGCTGCTGGGACGTATGCGCAACATCTATCTCATCTTGATGATTATCACTACGGTATGGCTTGGCTTCTTGGGCGGAATGGACGATTTCATCAAGATCTTCCATCACGACAAGGAGGGACTGAAGGGACGCTACAAAATAGTGGGACAAGTAGGCATTGGCTTGATAGTGGGCATTGTGCTTTGGGCAAGCCCAGACGTGAAGATGAACGAAAACTTGGCCATAGAGCGTCAGGGGCAAGAAATGGTAGTGAAGCATCGTACTGAAGCAACCAAATCACTGAAGACGACCATACCCTTTGTCAAGGGACATAACTTGGACTATTCCCGCATGATGTCTTTCATGGGCAAATACAAGACAGCGGCAGGTTGGATTCTGTTTGTCATCATGACCATCATTGTGGTTACGGCTGTGTCTAATGGTGCTAATCTCAACGATGGCATGGATGGCATGTGTGCCGGCAATTCGGCCATAATAGGTGTGGTGTTGGGCATCTTTGCTTATGTCAGTTCGCATATTGAATATGCTGCATATCTGAATATTATGTATATCCCAGGCTCACAAGAACTTGTGGTTTTCTTCTGTGCTTTTGTCGGCGCACTTATCGGTTTCCTGTGGTATAATGCCTATCCTGCCCAAGTGTTTATGGGTGATACGGGGTCGTTGACTATAGGTGGTATCATTGGCGTTGGCGCAATCATTATCCACAAAGAACTGATGTTGCCGATTTTGTGCGGCATATTTTTCGTGGAAAGCTTGAGCGTTATCATACAGGTGTGGTATTATAGGATGGGCAAACGGCGTGGCGTGAAGCAGCGTGTCTTCAAGCGTACACCTATCCATGACAATTTCCGTACACAAGAAAGTCAACTGGATCCTGAATGCAAATATCTCATCAGAACCCCCAAGGGTGCCATCCACGAGTCGAAGATAACAATACGCTTTTGGATTGTCACTATTATTTTGGCGGCGTTGACTATCATCACATTAAAGATTAGGTAATAGTGTTATAGATTATTGAAAGGAATGAAGATGAAAAGAATTGTTATATTAGGCGCCGGCGAAAGTGGTGCTGGAGCAGCTGTATTGGCTAAAGTTAAAGGGTTCGACGTTTTTGTGTCTGACATGTCTGCCATCAAGGATAAATATAAGAAACTTCTTGACAGTCACGATATTGAGTGGGAAGAAGGCCACCACACGGAAGAGAAAATACTGAATGCCGACGAGATCATCAAGAGTCCAGGCATACCTAAGGAGGCTCCGATGATTCAGAAAGTTATGGCAAAGGGAATACATATTATTAGTGAAATCGAATTTGCCGGAAGATATACCGATTCCAAGATGGTATGTATCACAGGCAGTAACGGAAAGACCACTACGACTTCGCTTATCTACCATATTTTCAAGTCGGCAGGCTATGATGTAGGCTTGGCCGGTAACATTGGAAAGAGTTTAGCGCTGCAGGTGGCAGAGGACCCACATGCGTACTATGTCATAGAATTGAGTTCATTCCAACTCGACAATATGTATGACTTCCGTGCCAACATTTCTATTCTGCTTAACATCACTCCTGACCATCTTGACCGCTATGATTTCTGCATGCAAAACTATGTGGATGCCAAGATGCGGATTATCCAGAACCAGACGGATAAAGACAGCTTTATCTATTGGAACGATGATCCGATTATTCGCAGGGAACTGGAAAAATATGACATCCATGCCATTCAATATCCATTCTCTGAACTCAAGGAGAAAGGATCCATCGGATATATGGAAGAAGGACAGTACAAGATAGAAAAGCCCACTCCATTTAATATGGAACAGGAAGAGTTGAGCCTTAGTGGTAAGCACAACATTTATAATTCACTTGCCGCGGGCATTGCTTCAAATATTTCGGGAATCAAGAAGGATGTGATTCGCAAGAGCTTGAGCGACTTCCCCGGGGTTGAACATCGACTTGAAAAGGTAGCCAAGGTAGGGGGCGTGCAGTATGTCAACGACTCGAAAGCCACTAATGTAGATGCATGTTGGTATGCATTGGAGAGCATGAGGACACCTGTTGTCCTTATACTTGGTGGCAAGGATAAGGGAAATGACTATAACCACATCAAGGATTTAGTGAAGCAGAAGTGTAAGGGATTGGTGTATCTCGGAGCAGATAATTCCAAGTTGCATGATTTCTTCGATGGTATGGGAATTCCTGTTCGCGACACCAACAATATGAAAGCCTGTGTGGATGCTTGTTACGAGATGGCAGAGCCTGGTGACACTGTTCTTCTCAGTCCTTGTTGTGCTAGCTTCGATCTCTTCAAGAACATGGAAGACCGAGGTGAGCAATTCAAAGCGCGAGTGAGAGAACTTTAATACATAAACGAAAGATGGCTATAGACAGAACGTTAGGAAATATTTTCAAGGGGGATAAGGTCATTTGGATGATCTTTTTCTTCCTTTGCATGATAAGCATTGTTGAGGTGTTTAGTGCCTCGTCTTCGCTTACCTATAAGGGCGGTAGCTATTGGGCTCCTATTATCAAGCATGGTGCTATTCTTGCTGTGGGTATTTTTTTCATGGTGGTAGTGCTTAATATCAAATGTAAGTATTTCAAGATAGTAACCCCATTCCTGTTGCTTCTGTCCTTTATCATGCTTATATGCGTCCATTTCGTTGGTCAGTCCATCAATGGAGGAGCGCGATGGATGTCGGTTTTAGGCATCCAGTTTCAGCCATCCGAGATAGCCAAGGGGGCATTAGTCTTGGCTACAGCCCAAATATTGAGCGCCATGCAGACGGATAAAGGGGCTGACCATAAGGCGTGCAACTATATACTGGTAACGTTCGGCTTCATAGTGGCACCCATTTTCACTGAGAACCTTTCCACGGCAGCACTGATCTTTGCTGTCATCTTCCTGATGATGTTTATCGGTAGAGTTCCTTGGTCTCAGCTGGGAAAGATTCTTGGCTGGATAACGCTGATAGGCGTTTTTGCCTTTTCATTTGTCATGGTGGCTGGCAATGATGACCGTCAGTTGGCTGACGCCAACGGTGTAAAAGTAGAAAGTACACAGTCCAGTATGTCCCAACCTGAGAAAAAAGGTGTGGCAGACAAGGTGCTTCACCGTGCCTCCACTTGGAAGACCCGTATACTGAAGTTCTTTGACAATACAGAAGTACCACCGGAAAAATTCGACTTGGACAAGGATGCCCAGGTAGGACATGCCAATATTGCTATAGCCTCTTCTAACGTGGTCGGCAAAGGTCCAGGTAATTCCGTAGAACGTGATTTCCTTTCGCAAGCATTTTCGGATTTCATTTATGCCATCGTCATAGAGGAGATGGGTATTGTGGGAGCTGTTGTGGTAGCTATGCTCTACATATTTCTTCTTTTCCGCACTGGTATCATCGCAAACCGTTGCGAAAATGTTTTCCCCGCATTGCTGGCTATGGGACTTGCCATATTGCTTGTGGTACAGGCACTCTTCAACATGCTGGTAGCTGTAGGTCTGGCTCCTGTGACAGGCCAGCCCCTTCCGCTCATCAGTAAGGGTGGAACTTCCACAATTATCAACTGCATTTATGTGGGTGTCATTTTGAGCGTGAGCCGTTCGGCTAAGAAAAGGGCACTTCCACTTAACAACAACCAACAAGAAGAACTTGCTGTAGCATAAGAGGAACTTAACAAAAGAGAAAAAAGTGGTGTAAAATAGTGGAAAGAGCAAAAAAATTGCTACTTTTGCGAAATTAAAAACAACTAATATGGACAAGGAGTTAAGAATCATCATCAGTGGAGGCGGAACAGGTGGACACATCTTTCCGGCGGTGTCGATAGCCAATGCCATCAAGGCAAAACACCCTGATGCAAAAATATTGTTCGTTGGAGCGCTTGGCCGCATGGAGATGCAGCGTGTTCCTTCTGCAGGATATGAAATAAAAGGTCTACCCATCTGTGGGTTTGACCGTAAGCATTTGCTCAAGAATATTGTTGTGCTTTTCAGAATTTGGAAGAGCCAGCGTATGGCAAAAAAGATCATCCGTGATTTCAGACCGATGGCAGCTGTCGGTGTTGGCGGTTATGCCAGTGGTCCTACATTGAATGAATGTGCCAAGATGGGTATTCCTTGCCTGATACAGGAACAGAATTCGTATGCAGGTGTGACCAATAAGTTGCTGGCCAAGAAAGCCTCGAAGATATGTGTGGCTTATGACGGAATGGAACGCTTCTTCCCTGTCGACAAGATAATCAAGACGGGTAACCCTGTCCGTCAGACTTTGCTGGAGACAACGATAAACAGAGATAGTGCAATCAAATCGTTTGGCCTTGATCCAGCCAAAAAAACAATACTTCTTGTGGGAGGTAGCCTAGGTGCTCGGACTGTCAATGAGAGTGTGATGCAACATCTTGATTTGGTGGAAAACTCTGGCGTGCAATTTATTTGGCAAACCGGCAAATACTATTATAAGTCCATCATGGAAAGGTTGGGCAACCACAAACAATTGCCTATGCTCAAAGTAATGGACTTTATCAGTGATATGGGTGCTGCCTATAAGGCAGCCGACCTTGTTATCAGTAGAGCTGGAGCCAGTTCCATTTCGGAATTTTGTCTCATTGGCAAACCGGTGATATTGGTTCCTTCTCCCAACGTGGCTGAAGATCATCAGACAAAGAATGCCTTGGCATTGGTCGATAAAGGTGCAGCACTTTACGTGAAAGATGCCGAAGCGCCAGGTGTGCTGCTGGAAAAGGCCGTTGAAACCGTTAAAGATGAAAACAAACTGAAAGAGTTGAGTGAAAATATAAGTAAATTGGGCTTATCCAACTCTGCCGACGTGATCGCTGACGAAGTGTTTAAACTCGCAACAAATAAAGAATAAAAATGGAACTTAAAGATATTAAGGCTGTATATTTTGTAGGCGCAGGTGGCATTGGCATGAGTGCCATTGCCCGTTATTTTCTGAAAAAAGGCCTTGTGGTTGCAGGCTACGACAAAACCCCTTCCGAACTTACGCATGAACTGGAAAAAGAGGGCATGCTCATTCATTACAAAGAAGATGTGGGGCAGATTCCTGCTGCTTGTACTTCTAAGGAATCATGCCTTGTCGTTTACACTCCGGCCATACCTGCAGAACATAAGGAATTGACATTCTTTCGTGAACATGGGTTCGAAATCCAAAAACGAGCACAAGTTTTGGGGACATTGACACGCACCCATAAAGGACTTTGCGTGGCTGGAACACATGGCAAAACCACAACGTCAACAATGTGTGCACATATTATGCACCAAAGTCATGTGGATTGCAATGCGTTCCTGGGTGGCATTTCCAAGAACTACGGCACCAACTATATTCTGTCAGATCACAGTGATTATGTTGTTATTGAGGCTGATGAGTTTGATCGCTCCTTTCACTGGCTTCGTCCATGGATGAGTGTCATAACGGCGACAGACCCTGACCATCTCGACATCTATGGAACAAAGGAGGCTTACTTGGAAAGTTTCCGGCATTATACAACCCTTATCCAGCCAGGTGGAGCATTGATTATTCATAAGAATTTGGAAATGAAGGCAGATGTTCAAAAAGGGGTGAGGGTGTATGAATATAGTCGTGATGAAGGTGATTTTCATGCCGAAAACATACGCATAGACAATGGTGAAATCACTTTCGACTTTGTTTCTCCATTGGAAAATATAAAGGACGTTAGTCTCGGTCAACCAATACCGATCAACATAGATAACGGCGTGGCAGCCATGGCTATGGCTCAGTTGAATGGATGTACTGCTGAGGAAATCAAAAAAGGAATGAGTACTTATGGCGGTGTTGACCGTCGTTTCGATTTCAAAATCAAGACCGACAAGATCGTGTTCTTGAGTGACTATGCTCATCATCCCAAGGAAATTTATCAGAGTGCAAAGAGTTTGCGCGAACTCTATAAGAACCGTAAAATAACGGCTATATTCCAACCGCACCTATATACCCGTACCCGTGACTTCTATCACGAATTTGCTGAAGCATTGAGCCAACTCGATGAGGTGATTCTGTGTGACATCTATCCAGCGCGTGAAAAGCCCATTCCTGGTGTGACGTCACAACTCATTTATGATAACTTGAAACCTGGCGTTATCAAGCAGATTATACACAAGGAAGACGTAATGTCTTTGGTGGAGAGCCGCGATTTTGACGTGCTTGTGGTGCTTGGTGCAGGTGATTTGGACAATTATGTACCGCAGATAACTGATGCCTTGAAGAAGAAGTACGGATACAAATAATTCATTATTCAACGACTTCGTATGCATATAAATTGGAAGAAGACAATCATTGTCGCCCTCGATGTGGTGCTTGGCATCTACGTCGCAGTGGCAATGACCTCGTTCAACAAGACCGAGGAAAACTCTTCTGTATGCACCAAGGTGGCAATAGACATCAGTGACGGAACTACCAATGGATTCTTGAGCAGCGATGAAATCAAGAAGATTCTTCAGAGACATGACCTGTACCCCTTGTCTCGAAAAATGTCGTCCGTGAATCCTCGTCAGATTGAAGACTTGTTGAAAGTGAGTCCATTTGTGAAAACGGCAGAATGTTTCAAGACAACCGATGGACATGTGAACATAGTAGTGACACAGCGTATGCCTATCGTGCGTATCAAGAGCGATAGCAATGCTGATTATTACTTGGATGAGAAGGGCGGTATCATGCCTAATTCCAAGTATACGTCCGATTTGATCATTGCCTCTGGGCACATCACAAAAAGTTTTGCCACGAATTACATTGCCTTTTTGGCGGATGCCTTAATGGATAATGATTTGTGGCGCAACTTGATTGAGCAAATCAATGTGTTGCCGGATCAGAGTGTTGAATTGGTGCCGAGAGTTGGTGATCATGTGGTCAACATAGGTTATTTGCCTGCTTACCGCAACAGACAGGAACGCCAGGACTCTATCGCTTCGTATGTTAATAAGCAAATGACTCGTTTGGAGAAGTTTTATAAATATGGATTGTCACAAGCAGGATGGAACAAGTATTCTTATATAGACCTTGAGTTTACTAATCAGATCATCTGCAAGAAACGTTCGGAACATCATGTACAGGCTGTAGTTCCGGAAACTCCTGTAATGGAGAATGAAGTTCCAGAGCCATTGTCACAGGCGTCTAATACCTCCAATAGTATTCGTCAAAACAGTAATGACGATAGTCATAGGACGACTAAGAAGGAGGAAAACAGAAAGTCTCCAGATTCTCCCAAGTCCGTAGAGAACAAGAATTCTACAGACGGCAAAAAGAAAGAGACTAAAAAGACTCCCGACAAAAAATCAAATTCAAACAAGAAGTCGGTAGACAACAAGAAAGACGAAAAACAACATAAGATTTAGAAATCGGAAATAATAATACGTGTATGGCAGAATTTATTGTAGCTATTGAACTGGGATCGTCCAAGATTACTGGAATAGCCGGTAGAAAGAATATAGATGGCAGCGTCAAGATTTTGGCTGTTGTCAAGGAGGATTCTACCCAATGCATCCGCAATGGAGTGGTCTATAACATTGACAGAACATGTCAGTGCCTGACCAACATTGTCAACAAGTTGAAAACATTACTCAAAACCAACATCGCTCATGTCTATGTAGGTGTGGGCGGACAATCTATACGTAGTGTCAAGAATGTTATAGTTAAGGATTTGGCACCCGACACGGTTATCACCAAGGTCATGATAGACGAACTGATGGATGGTAATCGTAGTATGACTTATCCAGACCAAGAAATTCTTGATGCCATAACTCAGGAATATAAGGTTGATGCACAATTGCAGATTGACCCGATTGGTATACCGGCCACTCGATTAGAGGGTAACTTCCTCAATATTCTATGGCGCAAGACTTTCTACCGTAATCTTAATAAGTGCTTCGACAATGCCGGTATAGCCATCGCTGAGATGTATTTGGCACCGTTAGCATTGGCTGATAGCGTGTTGAGTGAGGCTGAAAAACGTAGCGGTTGTGTGCTGGTCGACCTTGGCTCTGACACGACGACTGTCTCTGTTTACTACAAAAATATTCTTCGCCATTTGGCTGTTATACCTCTTGGCAGCGCCAATATAACACGTGATATTGCATCGTTGCAAATGGAAGAGAGCGAGGCAGAAAAGATGAAACTCAAATATGCCAGCGCTTTTACCGATGGCAAGGAAATTGATGAAACTCTTCGCCTGCCCATTGACAAGGATCGTCAAGTGGATGCGCGGCGTTTCATTGAGATTGTTGAGGCCCGAGTGGAGGAGATTGTAGAGAATGCTTGGTTCCAAGTACCTTCAGAGTATGCGGACAAATTGTTGAGCGGAATCGTATTGACAGGTGGTGGTTCCAATATGAAGAACATTGAAAGGGCCTTCCGCAATCATACACATGTGGAGAAAATCCGCATTGCCAAGTTTGTTACACAAACAGTGGATTCAACAGATGCTTCCATAAATGCCAAGAATGGAACCATGAATACCGTGCTCGGATTGCTGGCCAAGGGAAATATGAACTGCGCCGGACCAGAGATTGATCCGCATCGGGATCTCTTTGACGAGCAGCCTACGGGCACTACCACAGGATCTACAGTGGAAAATCATCAGAAGCCCAGAAAGCCGGGAGAAATAACCGGACAGGGTGTCGTGCTCACAGAGGCCGAGAAAAGCGCCTTGGAGGAAGAAAAACGCAAGGCCGAGGCCGAGGCTGAAGAAGAACGTCTTCGCCTGGAGAAGGAAGCTGAGGAAGAACGTCTGAGACAGGAAGAAAAGAAGAAGAACAGTTCTATCCATAAGTTTATGCGAGGCGTGAAAGACTTCTTCAACAAAATGTATGCGCCTGATACATCGGAAGAAGACTAAACTTGAAAAGAAGTAAAAACAGATTTAACAACGAAGATTATTATGCCAAACGAAAATAGAGAAAACAATATTGTTGATTTCGGTGAACCCGACAAAGGCAACAGCATCATTAAAGTGATTGGTGTCGGCGGCGGAGGTGGTAACGCTGTTAACCACATGTATCGCGAAGGTATTCATGACGTGAGCTTTGTACTCTGCAATACAGATAATCAGGCACTTAACGACTCTCCTGTTCCCATTCACTTGCAGTTGGGAAAGGAAGGACTTGGTGCCGGCAACCGTCCTGCCAAGGCCCGCCAGGCTGCTGAGGAAAGCATCGAAGACGTGCGTCGCATGCTTAACGACGGAACAAAGATGGCATTTATAACGGCTGGAATGGGCGGCGGTACCGGTACAGGTGCTGCGCCGGTCATTGCCCGTGTTTCCAAGGAGTTGGGCATTCTGACCGTGGGTATTGTCACCATACCTTTCCGCTTTGAAGGTCCCAAGAAGATTGACCAGGCCCTTGATGGTGTGGAGGAAATGGCCAAGCATGTCGACGCATTGCTTGTCATCAACAACGAGCGCCTTCGTGAAATTTATCCGGAGCTTACGGTGCTTGATGCCTTTGCCAAGGCTGACGACACGCTTAGCGTGGCTGCCAAAAGCATAGCTGAGATTATCACTGTGCATGGCCTTATGAATCTTGACTTCAACGACGTGAAGACGGTGCTCAAAGATGGGGGAGTTGCCATTATGAGTACAGGCTATGGAGAGGGCGACGGACGTGTGAAAAAGGCCATCGAGGATGCGCTCAACTCACCGTTGCTTAATGACAACGACGTCTTTAACTCTAAGAAAATCTTGCTTAACATCTCGTTCTGCAGTGAAAAGAAGGAGCATGCGGGCTTGATGATGGAGGAGATGAACGATGTGAACGACTTTATGGCTAAGTTCGGCGATGACTTTGAAATTAAATGGGGACTTGCCCTTGACCCGGAATTGGGCAAGCGTGTCAAGGTTACCATACTTGCCACAGGCTTTGGCATAGACAATGTGGATGGCATGAACGGCCATTTGAAAAAGCATACGCAGGAAGAAGCTACCCGTTTGGCGGAGGAAGAAGAGAAGGCGGCTGAGCGTCAGGATCGTCGTAACCACTATTATGGCTCACAAGACAATAACGTTACTTATAAGCGCCGTCCTCATATCTTCTTGTTCCGTCAAGACGACTTGGATAATGAAGACGTGATTCTTGCCGTGGAGAACACTCCTACCTATAAACGTACCCGCCAGATGCTTGACGACATTCGCCGCCAAAGCCAAGGTGCAGAGAAGGTGGAGGAAGAGAAAAAAGATAACGAACCTGTACAGGGTGGTACAATCCTGTTTGGTTAAAACATAAAAAACATTAGTATTATGGCACTTTATGATCAAGTAAGCAATGACATTAAAGAGGCTATGAAAGCCCGCGACAAAGTAAGATTGGAGACTTTGCGCAACATTAAGAAAGTATTTATTGAAGCAAAGACTGCTCCGGGTTCCAACGATACCTTGGAAGATGCCGATGCCCTGAAGATATTGCAGAAGTTGGCCAAGCAAGGCAACGAGTCTGCTGAAACCTATAAACAGCAGAATCGGGAGGATTTGGCTGCCGAAGAGTTGGCGCAGGTGGCAGTGATAGAACAATACTTGCCCAAGCCTCTCAGTGAAGAGGAAATAGAAGCAGCAGTCAAGGCCATTGTTGAGCAGACCGGTGCTTCGAGCATGAAGGACATGGGTAAGGTCATGGGAATGGCAAGCAAGCAGTTGGCTGGAAGAGCAGACGGCAAGGTCATTTCCACTATTGTCAAGAAACTTCTAGCTTAAGCAAGCAGAGTAATGGCCAGGAAAGAAAGGGAAATCAATGCCTGTGACTATGGCTTCGGCTCTTCCAGGTTGGGCGGCAATGACGAGTATCGTCGCACCATGTTGGTGCACAATATCGAGCATGCGGTGGAACGCATGACGCTCAAGGAACTTGAAGCGCTTAGTTATGACATGTTTACGAAGGGATACATGGACTATCCCGACCTTTGACAACCCTTGTAATACCCATGCATAGTTGAGGGGAAGACGACAAGATGTTTCCATCTGTTGTCTTCCCCTCAATTCTTTTGATGTGGCTCTTCCGGAATTTTGCAATATCCGAATGTGGAGTAATTTACTCCCATATCAGAGACAGACACTAAACAGTCTTGTTGTAGCTTATTGATTAGTGGCAGACTTGCGATGCGTTAGTGGCAGACTTGCGATGCGTTAATGGCAGACTTGCGATGTGTTAGTGGCAGACTTGTACTTGGTCTCACAGTTTGAACACACATTGTCCAAACTGTTGGACTTATTTTGGTCACTTCACTTGACCTTGGCAAATGTTGAGTTGGTGATGGAAGTGATGGATGTTTAGCCATCTATCACGCATCTATCACTCCGTTTATCTCGCTTGCAGTCAGCTGGAAAATGTCATATATCAGGAAAAGTGATGGATGGTGGCGAATAAACGAAAAACTCTTCCTGCGCGCGTGCGCGCGTAAGAGGCGGTCATTCTCCAAGATGGCAAGAGGGTAGCCAAGTAAGGGCTGCACAGTCTGTCGGCTTTCCTGTCACATCAAATCCAGATGAATCTATTACATGTGCCACTACTTCAGTTTGATGATGTCACTCCATCTGGTTGTGGGATTGGGACTCTTGTAGTCATGCTTGATGGCATCTGCAAATTTTTTGCCTTGTGGGTATTGCTGTGAACTGAGAATGATTGTTTCCGTTCCTTCCACCTTATTGATTTTGTCCATTGCCTTATCGAGTTGTGCCAACTGGCCATGCCGCTTGGCATCGAATGTGAACAGGTCTGGCTGAATGGCACTGTCGGGGATGACATTTAGCAGAAGTACACCCGCCTTTTTGTAGTATATTTCAGGCCGATAGATACTGTTGAGGCAGTTTGTTGCAGCTTTAACTATTTCTATAGTGGAAGATGTGGGTGTGGCCAATTGCTTCTCCCGCATGTTGCAATACTGCATGAGATCTGGTCTGAAGTGGTTGGAATCAATGAAAACCCCAATGATGCTTGTAGCTGACTGCTGTTTTCTCAGCTTTTCAGCACATCTTGCTGCAAAGTTAGCCACATGTGTGCGGAGTGTTTCATAGTCGTGGATCATTCCTTCAAAACTTCTGCTCGTGCAGATACTCTTTTTCTTGGCAGGCAGATCGTCGGGAATACAGTCTACGCCGTTTGTCTCCATCCAAGTGCGTTCCATGACAATGTTGTTGAAGGTGGAGGTGATCCATGACCTGGAATGTGAGGCAAAGTCATATGCAGTCGTGATTCCCATGCTGTTGAGCCGTGCGGCATATCTTCGTCCGATGCCCCATACCTCCTCTATAGGAAACAATTGAGAGGCCTTGACTTGTTTTTCTTTGGTGTCGATGACGCAGCAATGATGATAGCCATCATATTCCTTGGCAAAATGCGATGCCATTTTGGCCAATGTCTTGGTCGGTGCGATGCCTATGCTAACAGGCATCCCTACACATTGCTTGATGCGGTTGTGCAGCTCTTCTCCCCATTGATGCAACTGTTCGGTGGCAAATCCGTCGAGCACGGCAAATGCTTCGTCAATGGAATAGCGGAAACATACGGGAGCCATATCACGAATGATACTCATGACTCTTCCCGTAATCTCGCCATACAATTCGTAGTTGGAGGAGAACACTTCTATCCTGTCATGTGGAAACAGTTGTGCCAATTGATAATAGGGTGTGCCGGCCTTCACACCCAAAGCCTTGGCCTCCTTGCTGCGTGCCACCACACATCCATCGTTGTTGGACAGGACAACGACAGGCACACCCTCCAGATCTGGGCGGAATACACGTTCGCAACTGACATAGCAGTTGTCGCAGTCGCATATGGCATACCACTTCATCTTTTCCACTGTTTGATGGTCCACACTACCACGCCCCATACTTGGAAATTGTCGGAACTGTCAATGTGGATGGCTGGATAATGCTTGTTGGCAGGCTTCAGTTCAATGTAACCATCGGCCCGATGCGCCATGTCCAGGTATTTGATGGTGAATTCACCATCAACAAATGCCACGATGATGTCGCCGTCCTGTGGTTGAAGTGAACGGTCAATCACAGCTATGTCGCCATCGCAGATACCTGCCTCTATCATGGAGTCGCCTGAAACCCTTCCATAGAATGTCGCCTCAGGATTCTTAATCAAGTCGCGGTTGAAGTCCAAACTTTCGTGCAAGTAGTCGTCTGCGGGGCTCGGAAATCCTGCCTTGATGGTTGGAGCTATGGCTAAAGGCAACATACTGGTGAAGTCACCTTTTATGATTTTCATTTTAGACATGTAATCAAATGAACTTTAGGTTAGCCCGGTTCGTGCTCTTGTCGTTTCCGAGCATGTTGTGGGACAGTCGAATCAATCTGAAGAACCAATCGCCGCTTTCGGAAAAGCCTTGACCGTGTGCTTCTCTCTTAATAATGAATGTCTGTTCCGTCAAGCAGTTGCATATAGAAAGCAATGGCGTCTGCTATCTCCGATATGCGGATAAACTCGTCGGCAGAATGTGAACGTGCCGAATCTCCTGGTCCGAGCTTGAACGAAAGAAATGGCATCAGCGCCTGGTCACTCAGTGTGGGAGACCCGAAAGGCGACTTGCCCAACGCCACGCAACGCTTGACCAAAGGATGGTCGAGTGGCATTCGTGAAGAATGAAGCCGGAAAGAGCGTGCTTTCACATCACTTTTCAGCCGTTCGGAAAGAAACTCGTAGACATCCTCGTTCTGGTAGAGCTCGTTCGTTCTCACGTCTACAACCATCTTGCAAGAGTCGGGCACCACATTATGCTGTGTGCCGGCATTAATGACCGTCACTTGCATCTTTGTGGGGCCGAGGAAATCGCTTACATCAGGAAATTTGTAGTCGCGGATGAAAGCCAGGTCGGAAAGAGCCTCGTAGATGGCGTTTACGCCCTCATTGCGGGCTGCATGTCCCGACTTTCCATGGGCTTCCAGATCGAGCACCATCAGTCCCTTTTCCGCCACGGCAGGCTGCATGCCCGTGGGTTCTCCCACAATGGCTACGTCTATGTGGGGAAGAAGAGGCAACGCCAACACAATGCCGTTGGCTCCCGACACCTCTTCCTCACAGGAGGCGAGATAGACTAAATTGTAGGGCTGCGGTTTCTGAATGAGCAAACGGAACACCTGCAGCAGCGCCATCAGGCCGCCGCCACAGTCATTGCTGCCCAGTCCGTAGAGGGTATCACCCTTTATGGCTGGGGTGAATGGGTCGTACGTCCATGAACTCACGGGCTTTACGGTGTCTATATGAGCGTTTAACAATAGGGTGGGCCGATTCTCGTCAAACGACGGTGAGCACACCCACACGTTGTTGCCCACACGCTTCGGCTGAAATCCCAAGGTGGCCAAATAACCGAAAAGTATGTCGGCAGCCTTACCCTCGTCTCGACTGATGGAAGGAGTGGCGATGAGCCGGGTCAGCAAGTCGACTGCATCGCGAGTGAATTTGTCATATTGCATATCTTTGGCAAAATTAATAATTATTCGGCAATTATTTCTCCTTTTCAAAGTATTTCACTACTTTTGCAAGAACTAATAGCTATAATTATGCAAACAAAATGTCATCTTTCGATGCTCATTCATGAGCAGGCGAAGAAATATGGTCAGCGTGCAGCACTCACCTACAGGTCGTTCGGGAGTGAAACATGGAGGACCATTTCGTGGAATCACTTCTCCAAGAGAGTCAAGGAAGTGTCAAACGCCTTGCTCAACCTGGGGCTGAAACCACAGGAGACTATTGGCGTATTCTCGCAAAACTGCGTGGAATATCTTTATACAGACTTCGGCGCGTTCGGCGTGCGTGGCATTTCCATTCCTTTTTACGCCACGAGCAGCGAGCAGCAGATACAATACATGATTCATGATGCAGGTATCCGTTTCCTCTTTGTGGGTGAACAGGAACAGTACGACAAGGCACATCGTATTTTTGCACTGTGCCCTACACTGGAGCGCATCATCATCTACGACCGCAGCGTGCGCATCAGCACACACGATCCACACGCCCTTTACTTCGGCGATTTCCTGAAGTTGGGCGAAGGCTTGCCGCGACAGACAGAAGTAGAGGCGCTTTGGGCACAAGCCAACGATGACGATTTGGCCAACATCCTCTACACCAGTGGTACAACAGGCGACAGCAAGGGCGTGATGCTAACCTATGGTCAGTTTGCTGCAGCCCTTAAGGCCAATGATGAATGTGTGCCTCTTACAGAGAAAGACCGGGTCATCGATTTCCTTCCTTTCACGCACATCTTTGAACGTGGATGGGCTTTCCTCGCCCTGAGCGAGGGCGCACAACTCATTGTCAACACTTATCCGAAAGAAATCCAAGAGTCCATGCGCCAGACGCATCCCACGAGTATGAGTTCTGTACCTCGCTTCTGGGAAAAAGTATATGTGGGTGTGCAGGAACAGATAGACAATGCCGGACCGTTGAAGAAGAAGATTTTCCTCAATGCTCTCAAGGTGGGCCGCAAGCACAACATTGAGTATCTCAGCCGCGGCAAGCGCCCTCCACTCTCTTTGCAATTGCAATATGTCCTTGTCAACAAGACCATTTTCAGTCTGATTCGCAAGGAGTTGGGCTTGGAAAATGCCAATATATTTCCTACGGCAGGAGCCACTGTGTCGCCGGAAGTGGAAGAGTTCGTCCATTCTATAGGCATCAACATGATTGTGGGCTATGGGTTGACGGAGAGTCTTGCCACAGTGTCGTGCGACCATCTTGACGAGAGATATACTGTAGGGTCGGTGGGTCGTCCCATCAACGGACTGCAGATAAAGATCAGTGAAGAAGGCGAAGTCCTGCTCAAGGGCCCTACCATAACCAAAGGCTACTACAATCGTGAGGCCCTCAACCAGCAGGCCTTTGATGCCGACGGATTCTTTCATACAGGCGATGCCGGCGAGCTGAAAGGCGGGGAATTGTTCCTCAAGGAACGCATCAAAGATCTGTTCAAGACTTCCAACGGCAAGTATATCGCTCCTCAGGCACTTGAATCGAAACTCCTGGTAGACAAGTTCGTAGACCAAATCGCCGTGATTGCCGACGAGCACAAATTCGTTTCGGCTCTCATAGTTCCGGAGTTCCGCCTCCTTGAAGACTATGCCCGTGAACACCATATTGCATTTGCCACACGTGAAGACCTTTGTGCCAATGCCGACATCCACAAGATGCTCATGGAGCGCATAGAAACCTTGCAGCAGCAGTTGGCAAGTTACGAGAAGATAAAGCGCTTCACACTCCTGGCTCACCATTTCAGCATGGAGAGCGGTGAACTCACCAACACGCTCAAACTCAAGCGTGCTGTGATAAACAAGAACTATAAAGACGTAATCGAAAAGATGTACGAAGAATGATAACATCAGACCAATTGAAAGACGTGCAGGAGCGTGCCGATGCGCTGCACCGCTATCTCGATATAGACAAGAAGAAAATAGAATACGAAGAGGAGAATCTCCGCACCCAGGATCCCGATTTTTGGTCCGACTCCAAGGCTGCCGAAGAGCAGATGAAAAAGGTGAAGGGCATCAAGAAGTGGATTGATGGCTATAACGAAGTGCGCACCCTTTCGGACGAACTGAAACTGGCGTTCGACTTCTACCATGAGGATATGGTGACAGAGGAGGAAGTGGACGATGACTATGCAAAGGCTATCAAGGCCATTGAAGAACTGGAACTTCGCAACATGCTCCGTCAGAAAGAAGACCCGATGGACTGCGTGCTCAAGATAAACAGCGGTGCCGGTGGAACGGAGAGCCAGGATTGGGCTTCCATGCTCATGCGTATGTATATGCGTTGGGCCGAGGCACATGGTCACAAGGTCACTATCAGCAACCTGCAAGAAGGTGATGAAGCGGGTATAAAAAGTGTAACTATGGAGATAGAGGGAGGTGACTATGCCTATGGTTATCTCAAGAGCGAGAACGGCGTACACCGCCTTGTCAGGGTTTCACCCTTCAATGCACAGGGTAAGCGCATGACGAGTTTCGCCAGCGTATTCGTTTCCCCATTGGTTGACGACACCATAGAAGTGTATGTAGATCCGGCGCGTGTGTCATGGGACTTGTTCCGAAGCGGCGGTGCCGGCGGGCAGAACGTGAACAAAGTGGAGACGGGCGTGCGCTTGCGCTATCAGTATCAAGATCCCGATACAGGTGAGGAAGAGGAAATCCTCATTGAAAATACAGAGAGCCGCAAGCAGCTTGAAAACAGAAACAATGCCATGCGACTGCTCAAGTCGCAGCTCTATGACCGTGCCATGAAAAAGCGTCTCGAGGCGCAAGCCAAGATAGAGGCTGGCAAGAAGAAGATAGAATGGGGTAGTCAGATTCGCAGTTACGTCTTCGATGACCACCGGGTGAAAGACCATCGGACGGGCTATCAGACAGCAGATGTAGACGGTGTGATGGACGGCAAGATAGACGGATTCATCAAGGCATACCTGATGGAATTTCCCGTACAGGACGAGAACTGATAACTTATAACATAAACAAAATCTTGAATACTATGAGTGAAAAAAGTAAAGCAAACCGCGCACGTCGCGAAGCAAGAGAGGAAAAGCAAGGCAAGCAGATTGTCAAGTGGATATTTGGTGTGCTCATCGTTCTTGCCATAGCCTACGCCGTGATGTTCTCTGCCATGCAGTAAGATAATGTGAGATGAGTGGATTGGAGATTGAACGCAAGTTTCTCGTGAAAAAGGGCGATTCCTACAAGCGCGAGGCATATGCCAGTAGCCGCATACGGCAGGGGGATTTCGCAGCCGTCAACACCGTGCGTGTCCGCATTCGCGACGACAAGGCCTATTTGACAATCAAGGGCCCTTCCCGCACTGGACTTTCGCGCTACGAGTTTGAAAAGGAGATTACACTCGATGAGGCCAATCACTTGATGGAACTCTGTGAGCCGGGCGTGATAGACAAGACACGCTATCTCGTGAAGTGTGGAAACCATGTCTTTGAAGTAGACGAGTTCTATGGCGACAACCAGGGACTGGTCATGGCAGAGGTGGAGCTCGGCAGCGAAGACGAAACCTTTGAGAAGCCCGACTTTATCGGCATGGAGGTGACGGGCGACCGCCGTTTCTACAACAAGCACATGCGCGGCAATCCGTTCAGTGCTTGGCGAGATACCTTGCCACAAGAATACCGATGATGAAGGTCAGAGTGGCGCCTGTTGAGTTGGCGGCGAAGTCCAACCAGTCACCACTGCGTCTACCTCCTGTGCAATAAGCTTGCAGCAGTTCTATCACACCGCTCATTACGACAGGAAGAAACCAAGCGAACACCAGCAAATGCCTGATGTTCGCTTTTTTGTGTCTACGTAGATATTCCGTCCACATCACGCCGCAAGTGCCTGCATACATGACAATGTGTACCCACTTGTCAATAAACCGAACGTTGTCGAGCGGTGTCTTGGGCATGTTGCAGAAGCACAGCACCCAGATGATGCAGATGCATATCACGGTGAGCGGATATTGCCTTATCTTTTGCTTGATATAAGTCATAATCTATGTGTTGGGGTTTAAAACTTATGCAAAATTATACAAAATTCTTGCAGTCGGGCGCTTTGGAAGAATATTTTTTTATACTTTTGCACATTGTAACTCAAATTAGAAAAGAGATAACAATTTATAGCTATGACACAGATAGAAAGAGCTAACTTTGGAAGCAAGCTCGGAATGATACTTGCAACTGCCGGTTCAGCAGTAGGATTGGGCAATGTTTGGCGTTTCCCCTACATGACAGGACAAAACGGCGGTGCCGCCTTCATCATTGTTTATGTTGCCTGCGTACTTCTTTTGGGCATCCCATGCATGATTAGTGAATTTATTGTGGGCAGGCGAGGTGCTGCCAACACGGCGCGAGCCTATTCCAATCTGGCCGGCGGCAAGGCATGGAAATACATTGGATATATGAGTGTGCTCACAGGCTTCCTTATTACGGGCTATTATGCCGTGGTGTCGGGTTGGTGTCTGCAGTATATCTTTGCCTCCGTGTGTGGTCATCTGTCCGGTTCTCCCCAATACCTGTCAGACTATTTCACCGATTTCGAAACCTCACCACTGCGCCCGATTTTCTGGCTGGTAGTGATAGTGACTATTACTCACCTTGTGATTATCCATGGTGTGCGCAACGGCATCGAACGCATTTCCAAGATGCTTATGCCTGCCTTGTTTGTCTTATTGTTGGTCATAGTGGTATGTTCTTGCCTGTTGCCTGATGCGGGCAAAGGCATAGCCTTCCTCTTTAAGCCGGATTTTAATAAGGTCGACAGCAATGTTTTCCTCAGTGCTTTAGGTCAGTCTTTTTACTCCTTGAGCATCGGTATGGGCTGTGTGTGTACCTACGCCTCCTATTTCAGCCGTCAGACCAATCTCACAACATCGGCCTTACAGATCAGTGTGCTCGATTCGTTGGTGGCTATCCTTGCCGGTTTAGCCATTTTCCCTGCAGCCTTCTCGGTGGGTGTAAACCCTGATAGTGGTCCGTCGCTGGTGTTCATCACGCTGCCCAACGTCTTTCAGCAGGCTTTCGGCACCATACCTTTAGTGGGCTATGTAGTTGGCTTGGTGTTCTATGCTTTGCTTTCCTTGGCAGCGTTGACATCTCTTATATCGTTACATGAAGTGAGCACGGCATTCCTTTGCGAGGAAATGAAAATTTCCCGCAAGAAAGCCGCCACGTTCATCTCTTTGGCTGTTTGTGTAATTGGCACTTTTTGTTCCATGTCTTTGGGCGATTGGACTTTCCTTTCTGTCGGTGGCAAGAGGCTGTTTGACGTGTTCGATTTCGTCACCGGCCAGATATTCCTCCCGTTGGGCGGTTTCTTCACCTGCCTGTTTGTCGGTTGGTATCTGCCCAAGAAACTCCTGCACGACGAGTTCACCAATTGGGGAACCTTGAAAGGTTCCGTATTCACGGCTTGGCTTTTCTGTGTGCGATACGTCTGCCCTCTATGTATCCTTGCCATTTTCCTTCACCAGTTTGGAATCATTTAATCAATACGATATGAGCGAAAGAGCGAAGTTTGGAAAGCTGGGCGTCATTCTTGCCACGGCAGGTTCTGCCGTAGGCTTGGGCAATATATGGCGCTTTCCCTATATGGCGGGTGAGAATGGCGGAGCGGCCTTCATTCTCATCTATCTTGTTTGTGTGTTGATGCTTGGTGTGCCGGGCATGATTGCCGAGTTTATTGTTGGTCGTCATTCCTCGTCCAATGCAGCCCGTGCCTACCGCGCATTGTCGGGCGGCAAGCCTTGGGCGGTTATAGGCTATATGGGTATGATTACATCCATGGTTATTTTGGGCTTCTATGCCGTAGTAGCCGGTTGGTGCCTGCAATATCTTTATGCATCGATAACCATGCAGGTGGAAGGCACTGTCGAGCAGGTGGCCGACTACTTCACAGCTTTCTCCTCGTCTCTTTTCAGCCCTCTGGTTTGGGGCGTCGGCTTTGTCGTGCTCACCCATTTCGTGGTGGCACGTGGCGTAAGGAGCGGCATTGAGAAAGCCTCCAACTTTCTGATGCCCACGCTCTTTGTCCTGCTCATCATTATCGTGTGTGCTTCGTGCATGCTTCCCAATGCCGTGAAAGGTATAGAGTTTCTTTTCAAGCCCGATTTCAGCAAGGTTACGGGAAACGTTTTCCTGGAGGCTTTGGGACAGGCCTTCTTCTCGCTCAGCTTGGGCACGGCCTGTCTTTGCACGTATGCTTCCTATTTCAGTCGTCAGACCAACCTGCTGAAATCTTCCATACAGATAGCTCTGCTTGATTCAGTCATAGCCATTTTGGCAGGACTGATGATTTTCCCGGCAGCTTTCTCTGTGGGTGTTAATCCCGACAGTGGTCCTAAATTGATATTCATCACTCTTCCGGCAGTCTTCCAACAGGCTTTTGGTTCCATGCCATTGGTGGGTTACGTCATCTCCATCCTCTTCTATGCATTACTTTCATTAGCTGCTCTGACATCAACTATATCCATGCATGAGATAGGTACGGCGTTTTTTCAGGAAGAGTTCAAACTTTCCCGTTCAGCGGCAGCGTGGATTGTAACGGTGTCTTGCAGTGTGGTCACGGTGTTCAGTTCGCTGTCTTCGGGCGCATGTCCGGGCTTGCAACTGTTTGGCATGTCGTTCATGGAGTTTTGCGATTATCTAACTGCGCAGATTTCTTTGCCTCTTGGCGGCTTCCTTACCTGTCTGCTTATCGGATGGTATGTGCCGCAAAAACTGGTACGCGACGAATACACAAACTGGGGTACTCTGCCTGCCACGACTTACAAGTTTTGGCTTTTTCTTGTCCGTGTGGTGTGCCCTGTGTGTATAGCGGTGATTTTCCTGCATCAGTTAGGCCTGTTCTAAAAAACTTTAGGAGATTATGGATGAACGTTCTTTCGGCTTTCTTCGCGACGATCGCAGGGTTTTGGTGGCTGTCCTCATATTCGTTATCATTGGTGGTGGCGTGTTCTTTTTTGTCGGAACCAGGCTTTCGGTCACAGGCGAGAATGACAGTACCGACTCTATCATGCTTGACAATGAATGGAAAAAGAAACGCTCTGAAACTTCAGACACGTATTATCGGGTAGCAGAACGAAACGTGGAGCGATTTGCTTTCGACCCTAATACTGCCGACAGCACACAACTATTGAGGTTGGGCTTGCAACCTTGGCAGGTGCGCAATATCTATCGCTATCGGGCCAAGGGTGGCGTCTATCGCAAGCCTTCAGACTTTGCACGCCTTTACGGACTTACAGTCAAGCAGTATCGCGAACTTGAACCTTATATCCATATCAGTGACGACTATCGCCCTGCAGCCGAAGTATATGCTTCTTCCGATGTACCTACAGTCTATCATCGTGACACGGTGCTCTATCCCATCAAGCTTGAAAAAGGGCAGCAAATAGACCTTTGTAATGCCGATACGACTCAGCTGAAGAAAGTGCCAGGCATTGGCAGTGCTTGGGCAAGGGCAGTTGTCAACTATGGACATCGTCTTGGCGGCTATTGTAGAGTGGGGCAGTTGCTGGAAATAGAAGGCTTTCCAGAATCGTCATTGCCTTATTTCAAGATTGTCCGTCCACACGTGAATAAACTTTCTGTCAACAAATTGACGGTTTCAAAGCTCCGTCAGCACCCCTATATCAACTTCTATCAGGCGCGTGCCATTGTTGATCATGTGCGCAAAAACGGTCCCTTGAAAGACATTCGCGAACTTTCGCTTCTTCCGGAATTTCCCGAATCCCAGCTTTCACGTCTTGCCCCTTATCTTGAATATTAGCCAATGAACGTTTGCAGGTAGCGCAATTTCCACAAACCGACATGTGGGAAAAGAAAAAAGGCCAACTCATCACTTGCGTGTGAATTGACCTTTGCAATAGTCGGGATGACCGGACTCGAACTGGCGACCCCTACGTCCCGAACGTAGTGCGCTACCAACTGCGCTACATCCCGATTGCGGTTGCAAAGGTACAACAAATCGGAGACAAAACAAAAAAGAAACGATTATTTTTGAAGAAAAGTTGCGAAAAAGTTGCGGGATAAATAAAAAAGCACTACCTTTGCACCCGCAATTCAGCAACAAACAAGTTGGTGCCATAGCTCAGTTGGTAGAGCAAAGGACTGAAAATCCTTGTGTCCCCGGTTCGATTCCTGGTGGTACCACACAAACGAAGGAACTTCTCTTTATCGAGTGGTTCCTTTTTTTGTTGCTTTATTTTATGGATAAGCATGTTCGTTTTGTACTTCTATTTCCAATGTTCGGATAATAATCATTACCTTTGCACTCCCAATAAGATTATTATGAAGAAGAGTAAAATGCTTTTAGTGGCGTTTTCCGTGTTTTCCGCCAGTATGAATTTGAGGGCACAGAATGACGATGACAACGTGGTACTGCGCCCTCGGGCTGACGAGCAGACCACGGTGGTGAGAGAGCGGAATGTTGAAGAGAAACCCTCTCCCGTGATTTCCCAGTTCCATAGGCTCTCGTTTCAAGGTGTTTCCATGGCTTACGGTGCCGATCCTTTTGCCCGGAAACTTATCGCCAAAGGCCTGAAGGTGAAGAAGGACTTGTATGATAACAGATATTGTTTCACCGGCTCAATTGCCGGTCAGAAGGACTATTTCGTGAGCGTATGGTATGATGAGAAGGGAAAAGACATTCGTGAAATTAGTGCTCTTCATGTTTACGACAGTTATCTGGAAGCGTCTAAACCATGTGAAACCATGATGTCGAACCTGCGTAAGGCGTATCCCCATTCGGTTGAAAGCATTACTCATACGGAATTTGAAAATGGGAACATCGAGCACAGATTGAGTTTAAAGGTTCTTTCTTCGGATGGAAAGTATAATTTGGGCTCCGTCTATTATGTGCTCACTCAACCTAAGACGGATGGTGCAACAACTGTTCGTGTGGTGTACAAGGATTCTTACGTGAGTACTCATCTGGATGGCGTGGACTACGGACTGCTTGACATTTCTTCCATCATGAAGTCCTATTTCGATCATTGCCTTATGTTCGTTGACGACAGCAGCGTGGATTTCGAAATTGTCAAGGGTGACAAAAAAGCAAGGGTCAGTGCGACAGGAGATGATAGAGAACAAATCCTCAAGTGCATATTTCGTGACACCGACTATAAAAATGCCATCGCCCGATTGCAGAACTATCTTGGCGGATTGCCTGTCTTCGGCAAGTATTTCACGCTCGGCACATCTTATTGCTTTGATCATCCCGAGCTCTATCCGGGTGGAAAGAACATGCTTCAGCAACTCAAGTCACGACAGCTTGCTGCACAGCGCAAGGACTACAACATCAGTGACTTCCTGATGGAAAAGATTTTCACCAAGGAGGAATTGGAATATCTGAATGCTTACGGAAGTTATAAGTTCTTGCGCAACAGTCTTCCCGCCATATTCGGGGCTGTCGGAGGCAATGGCTCTACACAGTGGGGAGGCTTGAACGATGCCCAAAAGGCAGTTATTCATGAGCATGACAATGCCCGCTAATCAACTTCAAAAAACGCAAGAACGCCCGTCGATACGTTATCTGTCGACGGGCGTTCTTGCGTTTTAACCATCCTTTTCTCGTACTTTTACAGTTCAAACTCTTTGGTTACCAGTCCATCATAGCTCATGATGCTGATGACGATGCGGTCGCCGGTGTTTAGTCCGGACAATGGAATACTGGCAAACATGCGGCTGCTGTAGTATTCCGGCACGTTGTTTTGCGCATGATAGAGACTGAGGTGATATTCCTTACCGCCAGATTCAAGGTCTTCCACTTTGTCGCAGAAACATCCGAGAAGTTGACGGGAGTCCTGTTTGTCGGCCTGTCCGGTTTTGATGGCAAAGCCCAGATTGAGCCATTTCCTGTTGCTGCTCATCCAGACACTCTCAAACACCACAGGATCCATACGCTTCAGTGCCGTCCGGTTGTCGCTGGGATTGGTAGAAAATCTCAGCACCGGGACATTGCTTACGGTCACCACGTCTACCGTCTGTGCCTCGTCTGCCTTGTTGTAATAGACCAATGTGCGGTAGGTCGAATCGGCTTTTTCTGCCCATTCGCAGGTGTACCGGTGAGAAAACACCACCTTGTCGCCCTCGTCGGTAACGGCATAGTCCATTTGCTTCTGTGCCACCGTGTGCGCTTCAGTGAAGTCGGCACGCATATAGCTGAGGTCGCCGTCGCCATCATCGTAGGCATTGCGCTTGCAGCCGGCGAACATCAATGCGGCGGCAAGGACGGCAAGGAGGTGATTTTTCATAAGCGTTTGGGTTTGGTTATTTCACTTGCAGAAAGTTTTTGCAAGGATTGGCATACATTTCCAACAACTGGTGGCGACAGAACGCGTCATCCCGGTTGGGCAGGTCAATCATTTGCAGTCTGCTTTCTATGTATTTCTGGAAAGTCTGTTTCTCCTCTTCCGTATAGTGCTCGCTGAGGGCGCTGTCGCCGTTGATGAGGTCGAGCGCCACATAGTTGCCAGGGTATAGTTGGTAGCGGGCGAAGATTTCGTGGTCAATGTGCTCGGCTATGACATCGTAGATTTCCGTTTTCGGTATGTCGGTACCGAGCTGCTCCAACCATTCGTCCATGCAAGGAGCGGCCTCGTAGTGTATGCGTCCCTTGTAGCCCATAATGCCGGTCTGCATGCTCACCACGTCGTCCATGGGCCCTTTCTTCCATCCCTCCACGTCGCGCTTGAGCTGCATTTCGCGCGCCTTGAGAAAGTCGCAAGGGTCGTACTCGTAGGATATGGTGAGCGGAACGATGTGCAAGTCTTTCAGCCGGTCCACGATGCTTCCCTCTCCGCCGATGGTCATCATCTTGAGAATGGCAGGCTGCGTGTGGTCATTGGAGTCCTTGGCACGGCCTTCGCGTTGGGCTATCCACAGGTTTTCGTTCTTCTCGTTGATGGCATAGTGCATGTATTCCGACAGCCGCTTGCTTGCCATGAGCAGTTCGCGGATGGGAAGGTCACGCTCCACGATGAATGCTTTGTTCAGCCGCACCAGGTCTTTCACCCACGGAAGTTTCAGCAGGTTGTCGCCGATGGCAATCTCGCAGGTGGTTTCCCATCCGGCTTCGATGAGCAGCACGTCGAGTAAGGCAGAGTCGAGCACTATGTCGCGGTGGTTGCTCACGAAGGTGTAGCGCTTGTGCGTGTCGATAGCCTCGTGGCCGAAACTGATTCCTTTGCTTGCCTTCTGCAGCAAGTCCTTCAGAAAGGGGTAGCAGAAAGCCTTTTGGAAGTCTAGTAGCGTCTTGCAGCCGCGCATCTTGGTTTCCACCGCCTCGAGCGGCACGTTCGGGAACACGTGCTTTACCACACTCTGAAACTGCGGGTTGGCGAGCAGCCTGTCGCAGACCTCGGGCAATTCCTCTGGCTCGAACGGGCGGATACGGTTGTATTTCTCAGGTATAGCCATACGCTTCTTTATTTGAATTGGTTTTCCACGATGTCGCTCAGCACGTCCTTGATGTCAAGTCCGGCGGCGCGCACCTGCTGTGGAATGAAGCTGGTGGCGGTCATGCCTGGGGTGGTGTTGATTTCGAGCATGTTCACCTTGTCCTTGCCGTCGGCATCCTTAGAAATGATGTAATCAATGCGGATGATGCCGTTGCAGTGGAGAATGTCGTAGATGCGGCTGGTCTCGTCTGCCACAGCCTTGGCTGTTTCGGGTGCGAGGCGTGCAGGGGTTATTTCCTGAACCTGTCCGTTGTATTTTGCATCGTAGTCGAAGAATTCGTTTTTGGTCACCACTTCCGTTGCGGGGAACACCACGCTCTTGTCCTTGGTCTTGTAGCAGCCGATGGAAATCTCGGTGCCCTGGAGGTAGGATTCCACCATCACTTCGTCGCTTTCCATGATGGCCTTGCGCACGGCGGGAGCCAGCTGGTCGGCATTCTTCACCTTCGACACACCGAAGCTGCTGCCGTCGGCGGCAGGCTTCACGAAGCATGGGAACCCGATGCGCTTCTCTATCTCCTCATCGCTCACCAGTTCTTCGTAGCCCTTGCGGATGAGTAGCGAGTCGGCCACGTTCACTCCGAAGCCACGCAGGTAGTTGTTGAGCACATATTTGTCGAAGGTCATTGCCTCGACAAGTACGCCGCTGGTGGAGTAGGGCACGTGCACCAGTTCAAAGTAGCCCTGCATCACGCCGTTTTCGCCGGGGGTGCCGTGGATGGTGATGTAGGCGTAGTCAAACTCTGTGACGTAGCCTTCGTATACGAATGAGAAGTCGTTCTTGTCGATGGGCGCCGTGTCGCCGTTGTCCAGTTCCACGTGCCAGTCCTGTCCTTTCACGTCCACGATATATACGTTGTAGCGTTCTTTGTCAAAGAAAGAGTAGAGCCCTTGTGCAGAGCGCAGGGATACGTCGTGTTCCGATGAATCGCCACCGCAGACGATGGCAATGTTTCTTTTCAAGTCTTTCATAGGGTATAATGTTATTTGTTGTTGCTTATTGTTTGTGATGGGGCCTATTCAGCCTTGGCGGTGGTGCCGGCTATGAAGGCGCGCCATTTCCCGATGAGCTGTTCCAGGTCGGTGGGCAAAGCCGAGGTGAAGTCCATCTGTTCGTGCGAGGTGGGGTGTACGAAGCCGAGAGTGCGGGCGTGCAGAGCTTGCCGGGGGCAGATCTTGAAGCAGTTGTTGATGAAAGCCTTGTAGGTACTGCTTCTGGTTCCCCTTAGAATCTCGCATCCTCCATAGCGTTCGTCGCTGAATAGCGGGTGTCCGATGTGCTTCATGTGGGCGCGAATCTGGTGGGTACGTCCTGTTTCGAGTATACATTCGATGAGCGTCACGAAGCCGAAGCGCTCGATGACGCGCCAGTGGGTGACGGCACTCTTGCCGATGCCTGAGTCCGGACTGAACACTGCCATGCGCAGGCGGTCTTTCGGGTCGCGGCCTATGTTGCCCTCTATGCGGCCTTCGTCCTCTGTCATGTTACCCCACACCAGTGCGTTGTAGCTGCGGTGGGTGGTCTTGTTGTAGAACTGCTTGCCGAGAAAGGTCTTGGCTTCCGGCGTCTTGGCGATGACGAGCAGTCCGCTGGTGTCCTTGTCGATGCGGTGCACGAGTCCCACTTCGGGGTCGTTGGGGTCGTACGACGCCAGGTCCTTCAAGTGCCAGGCTATGGCATTGACCAGCGTGCCGTGGAAGTTGCCGGCTCCGGGATGCACCACCATGCCTGCCTCCTTGTTGATGACCATCAGTTGGTCGTCCTCGTAGACAATGTTGAGCGGAATGTCCTCAGGCTCTATGGTGGTGTCGTGCTTGGGCTGGTGGAGCATGAGGGTGATGGTGTCGAGCGGCCTCACCTTATAGTTACTCTTCACGGGCTGTCCGTTGACGTGTATGTAGCCTGAGTCGGCAGCCTTTTGTATGCGGTTGCGGCTGGAGTGCTGCATGCGTTCAAAGAGAAACTTGTCTATTCTCACCGGCACCTGTCCCTTGTCCACCTCCACCCGGAAGTGTTCGTAGAGTTGCCCGTCGTTGGCAGTGATGCCGTCGTCTTGCGGGTCCAGCGGTTCGAGTTCGTCGTCGATGTCGTATAGTTCGTTTGTCATTTTTCTGTCGTGTAGTTGTTCGTGTGGACTATTCGGGTGATGTCACCACTTCAAATTCGTCCTTGTCGCCTTCCTGTGGCTGCTCGTTTTCCGGCATTTCCTCGAATCCGTCGTCATAGGTTTCGTAGTCGGGGCCCACTATGTCGATGGAATCGGAACTGCCTATCATTCCGTCTCCCACGAGGATGGTGAGTCGGGCATCTACAGACACTCGGTCGCCGGCGCTCACACTTTGTCCGTTGACAAGGATTCCGTAGACCCAGTCTTTCTCGCCCGAAACGAATTTGGGCTCGCCTATCTTGAAGCCCATGGCTATGAGTTTCGCCTTGGCTTCGCGGTAGGAACTGTTGTCGATCACGTCGGGAATGACCAGCGTGGGCGAGTGCGATGAGTTGACGGTGACGTAGATGATGTGTCCTGATTTCACTTTCTCACCCGGTGCCGGACTCTGTTCCAATATGCAGTCTGGCGGCAGTGTCTTCACGTAGCCCGTGTCGGTGACCACGATTTGCAGTCCCAGCTCGTTGAGGATGTGCTCAGCGTCGGCAAATTTCTTGTGCTTGATATTGGGCACGCTGATGGCTTCGCCATGGTGAGTGTAGATGTCTATGCCAAATTTCACGCCGGCACACACCACTATCACCACGCCTATCATGGCGGCAATGTTGCTCCACAGGTAGCGGCTCATCAGTTTATGGAAGAATTCCTTTGATTCCATTTCTTGCGTTTTAGGTTACAAAGATAGTGTAAAAGGGCGAAATAAGAAATAAAAACACGCATTTATTTTCTGTTGCAGATGGCATCCGTCTTCTTTGCGGAAAATGCCGGAAGGTAAAATCAACGCAGTAAAGATGTCGTTAGTGTGCCGTTAGCGATGTGTCAGTGTGCTGTTAGCGATGCGTTAGTGTGCTGTTAGCGCTAAGAAAATCCCTAACAAGAAAGGAAGTACAGGCATAAAAGGCAGAAAGCAGCAACGGATTACTCCATTGCTGCTTTCTGCCTTTGTTCTTTCTTGAAGAGCGTTTCCGGATTATTTGCCGTGATGCTCGTCAGATACAGTTAACTTCTTGCGGCCATGTGCGCGGCGAGAAGCCAATACGCGACGACCATTCTTTGTTGCCATTCTCTCGCGGAAGCCGTGCTTGTTCACTCTTCTTCTGTTGTGAGGCTGAAATGTTCTTTTCATTTTTCTATTTTGTTTATTTTGTTATTATTCACGCTTTTGGGTTGCAAAATTACTCATTCTTTTTCAAATAACCAAGAATTATACGATTTTTAGGCTAAAGTTTTATGCTTTTTTCCATAAATTCAGTAACTTTGCACCCGAAAATAAATAATTATCAAGATATCAACAATGATTAACTCACAAGAAATCAAAAAGGGAACATGTATCCGCCTTGACAATCAGGTGTGGGTATGTATTGACTTTCAGCACAGAAAGCCAGGTAAGGGTAACACCGTAATGAACACCAAGTTGAAGAACGTGAAGGACGGCCGTGTGCTTGACCGCACCTTCCAGGTAGGCTTCAAATTGGAAGACGTGGTGGTTGAACACCGTCCTTATCAGTACCTCTATGAGGATCCAACAGGCCGCATCTTCATGAACCAGGAAACTTTCGAGCAGATTCCAATCGCCAACGACTTGGTTATCGGTGTGGACTTCATGAAGGAAGGCGACGTGGTTGAGGTGGTTACCGACACCACAGACGGAACAATCCTCTATGCAGAAATGCCTGTCAAGACAAACCTCCGCGTTACTCACAGCGAGCCTGGAATCAAGGGCGACACTGCTACTAACGCTACCAAGCCCGCTACTCTCGAGACTGGCGTCGAGATTCGCGTTCCTCTGTTCATCGACGAGGGCGACCTTATCCAGGTTGACACACGCGACGGTTCTTACCTCAGCCGCGTAAAGGAATAATACAGAGCTAATTCATAATTCATAACTCGTGGACTGCCTATGGCGCAATGCCGGGCACCAGGGGTTATGAATTATTTGCTTTTACAGCCGCCTTGACCTGATCTTATATTATGAGTTATGAATTATGAATTACAAGTTTTCTTTTATCATTCCCGTCTTTAACCGTCCCGACGAAGTGGACGAACTGCTCCATAGCCTCACGCTCCAGACATGCCGTGATTTCGAGGTCATCATTGTGGAAGACGGTTCATCGGTGCCATGCAAGCAGGTCTGCGACCGATACGAAGACAAACTTACCCTACATTATTATAGTAAGCCCAATTCCGGACCCGGACAGAGCCGAAACTACGGAGCCGAGCGTGCCAAGGGGGAATACCTCATCGTGCTCGACTCAGACGTGGTGCTGCCCGACGACTACCTGCGGGCTGTCAACGACGAGCTGCTCTGTGAGCCAGCAGACGCTTTCGGAGGCCCCGATTGTGCCCACTCCTCGTTCACCGACACGCAGAAAGCCATCTCCTATTCCATGACCAGCTTCTTCACTACTGGCGGCATACGCGGCGGCAAGAAGAAGCTCGACAAGTTCTATCCCCGCTCGTTCAACATGGGCATCCGCCGGGATGTCTATATGCAACTCGGCGGATTCTCCAAGATGCGCTTCGGCGAGGACATTGACTTCAGCATACGCATCTTCAAGGCAGGACTCCATTGCCGCCTCTTTCCCGAGGCTTGGGTGTGGCACAAGCGCCGCACAGACTTCCGTAAGTTCTTCCGTCAGGTCTACAACAGTGGCATTGCCCGCATCAATCTCTACAAGAAATATCCCGAGTCGCTCAAGCTTGTCCATCTCCTACCTATGGTCTTCACCGTGGGAGTCATCTGTCTGCTGCTTCTCCTGGTGGCAGGCATCGTCGTGTTCTGTGCCGGTTGTGGCACTGCCGCGCATATCTGGGGTGGGGCGCTGTGTGCCGCAGGCCTGTTGCCACTCGTGCTCTATTCACTCCTTATCTTTGCGGACAGTACCATGGCCAACCGCAGTGCGTGGATAGGACTGCTGAGCATCCGAGCCGCCTTCACCCAACTCATGGGTTACGGACTGGGCTTCATCGAGTCATGGTGGAAACGCTGCGTCAGGGGCAAGGACGAATTTCAGGCTTTCGAGAAGACGTTCTATAAATAATATAAAAGGTAGTCATGAACGGGAAACTCAATATCAACGAGTGGGCAGTGGAAGACCGCCCACGAGAAAAACTGCTCCGGCTGGGTGCCGAAGCACTCACCAATGCCGAGCTTCTCGCCATTCTCATCGGCTCTGGTTCCACCACCGAGAGTGCCGTAGACCTGATGAAGCATGTGCTGGGCGATTGCGGCAACAACCTCAACCAGCTGGGCAAGCTCACCGTTAGGCAACTCACTGCCTACCATGGGGTGGGCGAAGCCAAGGCCGTGACCATACTTGCCGCCTGTGAACTGGGCAAGCGCCGGCAGAAGGAGCGGGCCCTGGAACGAACCCAACTCAATTCTGCGGTAGCCATCTACGACTTTATGCTTCCGCAGATGCAAGACCTCGACGTGGAGGAAGCCTGGGTGCTCTTCATGAACCAGAACTTCAAGCTCCTGCGCTGCATGCGTCTCTCGCGTGGAGGTATTACGGAAACCAGTGTCGACGTGCGCGTGGTGATGAAGGAAGCACTGCTCTCCGGAGCCACCGTGCTGGCCCTCTGCCACAACCATCCTTCGGGCAACGTGAAGCCCAGCACTGACGACGACCGCATCACCCGTAGGGTGCAGCAAGCCTGCGAACTGATGCGCATCCATTTTCTCGACCATCTCGTCATCACCGACGGACTATACTATTCCTATCAGGAGAGTGGAAGACTCTAAGAAACAAACGACAAAACAACATAAAGCTATGACACAAGAAGAAAAAACCAAGATAGAAGAACGCATTGTCGATGTGCTCAAAACTGTCTACGACCCTGAAATCCCCGTCAATATCTACGACCTCGGTCTCATCTACAAGGTCGACGTGAACGAAGACGGCCATGTGGACATCGACATGACCTTCACGGCTCCCAGTTGTCCCGCAGCCGATTTCATCCTCGAAGACGTGCGCCAGAAGGTGGATGCCCTGGAGGGTGTCAAGAGTTCCAACGTCAATCTTGTCTTTGAACCGGTATGGGACCAGAGCATGATGACCGAGGATGCTCGTGTGGAACTGGGGCTTGACTAATCCTTAAACATTTTGCCTATGGTTTACAAGAATGTCTATTTCCTCTCTGATGCCCATCTCGGCTCGCTTGCCATCGAGCACGGCCGTACACAGGAACGCCGACTCGTGCGGTTCCTCGACAGCATCAAGCACAAGGCTGCCGCCATCTATCTGCTTGGCGACATGTTCGACTTCTGGTATGAATACAAGACTGTGGTGCCCAAAGGCTACACCCGCTTTCTCGGCAAGCTCTCGGAGCTTACGGACATGGGGGTGGAGGTTCATTATTTTACGGGCAACCATGACATTTGGGCCTACAACTATCTTGCCACCGAATGTGGCGTTACGCTCCACACCAAACCCGAGACCACCGAAATCTATGGCAAGGTGTTCTATCTGGCTCACGGCGACGGACTGGGCGATACAGACCGGAACTTCAAGTTTATCCGTTCCGTGTTCCACAACCCTCTGTGCCAACGCTTGTTCAGTGCCATCCATCCGCGTTGGGGCATGGCGTTCGGACTCACCTGGGCCAAGCACAGCCGGCTGAAACGAGCCGACGGCAAGGAACCTCCTTATATGGGTGAAGACCGCGAGGCACTGGTGCTCTACACCAAGCGCTACATGAAGTCGCATCCCGACATAGACTATTTTCTCTATGGCCATCGCCACATTGAACTCGACCTTGTGCTCTCGCGCAAGTCGCGGATGATGATTCTCGGCGACTGGATATGGCAGTTCACCTATGCAGTGTTCGACGGCGAGCACATGTTCCTCGAGGAATATGTGGAGGGAGAAAGCAAGCCTTGAAACCGGTGACCGTGTTCCGGCTTTTATAAAAACAATCCGGATAACCTTCGGCAAGGTTATCCTATGCAATGCGACCTGATGTCTTTCGTGGTTTCCAAGAGATTGATGAAAACCGCGAAACGACACCAGGTCGTGGATTTTAAGAGAGAGTCAATTGTTATTTTTGCTTGGTTACCGTGTGGAGCACCCGGCCCTGCTTGTCAATCATGTGGAGTTTGAGTTGCTTTTGGGTGGCTGCTATTACGGAGAATCCCGGTTCGCCCGAGCAGAATACCGTGCCTTCAATGGGTTTCACCTTGCGCGAAAGGGCACCGGCAGAGTTGACCACATAGTCAATGGGGTCGCCTTTCATCCGGATGTGCTGGAAGTTGTGGATGTGGCCGCAGGCATAGATGCTCACGTTTTTGTAGCGGTGCAAAATGGGCATCACCCGCTTTTGCATGTCCGTACGCTCATATTCTGCCTTTGAAGTCTCGGCGTAGATAGGGTGGTGGCCCACCACAATGACCCAGTCTTCCTTGGCTTGACGCAGTGTCTGGTCGAGCCAGTCGAGTTCTTTCTGCACGTCCTGTTTCACGGCATCGGGATACTTGTCTGTCTCCTCGCGGTAGCGGTCGATGAGGGGAGTGGTGTCGAGAAACACGATGCGGACACACACGTTCTTCTTGTTGAACACCTTGGTGTAATAGCGCGCAGGCATCATCCACCGGCGACTCACCTTGGCATAGTCGAGCACCGCCTGGGTGTTGCCGCGATACTCGTGGTTGCCGAGGATGGGAAACCAGTCGAGCATCAGTTCGGGATGCGAATATATATGCTCGTAGTTGGTGGTCCACAGAGGGTCGTTGACCGATGCCACACCATTGAAGTGGTGAATGTCGCCTGCTGCAATGATGGCTTCCGGGCCGATAGTCTCTGTCATGGTGCCCATCAGTTCGGCAATGGGTTTCTGGTCATAGTAGCCGTTGCGTCCCATATCGTTGACAAGATAGAGGTTGACATTGCCTTTGAGCAGTTCCCACTGTCCGGGTGTCTGGCCTTTGGCGGATGCGACCGACAGCAAGGCTGCCATTGCCGCCACGAAGGCCACGATGAGTCTGTTTCTGAAAATAGTATTCATAGTCTTTCTTTTTATGTTTTACAAGTTGATTTTCACACCGGCATTCACCTTCACGCCGTAGTATTCCACCTGCATGGTGCGGTTCTTTTCGCCCTGGTAGTAGCGCAGAGGCTGGTTGAGCAGGTTGTTGGCGTTGGCATAGACAGTGAACTTGGCTTGTTTGCCCCAAGTGTAGCTGGCATTCAGATCGAGGTAGTTCACCTTGTCATAGTATCTGTCCAATTGGCGGCTGGTGCTCATTTGGTCGATGAAAGCAGAAGCGTAGTTGTAGGAGAGTCGGAGGCTGAGACCCTTCTTCTCGAAGAAGAGAGATGCGTTGGCTGTGTGTTCGGGTGAACCAGCCACCTTCACATCTTCACCTTCGGCTATGTTTAAGCGCTCATTGAAGTTGCGGGTTGTACTGTGTGTATAGGTGTAGTTGCCGTAGAAACCGATGCACTTCAAGGCAGGAGAGATAAATCCGAAGTCACGCTGGTATGCCACTTCGGCACCCAGAACCCGCGCGTCGTAGGCATTGATGTTCTGCTCTACGGTGAATTGCGTGCCGGCATTCTCACCGGTCAAGCCCAGGTCGCTGCCCATATATTTGTTGGACGACCAGCTCACGTTCACGTTCTTGATGTCTTTAAAGAAAAGACCGGCGCTGACCAGTCCCACGCTCTTGAAGAAGTGGTCTACAGACAAGTCCAGGTTGAGAGCCGTGGCGGGTTGAGTGTCGGGGTCACCGATGATGGCTTCCTCGTCGGCCAGGTTGAACGTTTTGTTGGCTATGAGGGCAGAATATTTGGGTCGGGAGATGGTCTTGGTTGCCGAAGCGCGCAGGCTACCTTGCTTGTTGTAATTGTATTTCAGCAGCAGGCTGGGCAACAAGTCGGTGTAGTGGTGCTTGTATTCGCCTGTCGGCTTCATGGTGGCATCGCCGTCTTCAGGTATGTCCACGTTGAATCCGCTTGTCTTGAGGTCGGTGCGTTCCACGCGCAAGCCTAAGGTAGCCGATAGTTTCTTGCCGAGTTTCTGGTCGAAACGGAGGTAGCCGGCCGTGATTTGTTCTCTGATTTTATAGTTGCCGGCCTCTTCTTCGTAGTTTTCTTCGCCCTTGTATTTGCTGAAGTCAATGGCTCCCAATGCATCGATGGAAATGAATGGAGAACCTGCGGGATACTGGCTGCCGGGCATGAAACCATTGCGTATCTTGTTGACGGTAAGGTCGCGCCAGTTGTCACCCAGCACTTCTTCGGCATCGTAGTCGTAGTAGGAAGTGTTGCGGGTCTTCTCTTTCGAGGTGTATTTGGCTCCGAACTTGAGTGTGTTGCCCCACAGTCCGTTGGTGATGGGGAGCGTGAAGTTGATGCGTCCCTTCCATTCGTTCTCGGTTATGTCCTGGTTCGAGTTGTTCAGTTCGTCGAGTGTCCAGTGGCCGTCGAACAAGTTTGGCAATGTCTTGCTGTAGTAAGGTTGTTTCCCGCCGGCTTCTGCAAAGTCGTCGCCGAAGTTGATGAAATCGGTTTCTTTCTTGCCGTATTTGTATTTATATGAGGCGTATCTCTCGTTGGGGCGCTCTTCTGTGGCACGCGAATAGCTGGCAGCCCAGTCTATCTTGAGGTCGCCGAACAGGTGTTCGCCGTCGAGCGTATAGTCCATGGTCTGTTGCAGTTCCAGTCGGGCGTTCCTGTTGTCGGCAGAACCAGCCTTGGTTTGGAACACAACACTTTGCTTTGATGCTTTGCTGTCCAGCTTCTTGTAGCTGATGCGGTAACGGTTCTCCCAATCGGATCGGCGGTTGTAGATGCCTTTAAACGATATCTTGTGCAGAGGACTGAACTTGTAATCCAATGCCAGCGAATAGCTCTGTCTTTCTCGGGTTACATAATACTGTCTTACCTGAGCCTCTTTCAGCGAGAGCGACTTGTCGTCGTTTTCCACGTACTCAAACTCTGTGTTGTCGGAACCGCCCGGTGCGTACTGATAGGATGCCGATGCCATGACGCCCAACTTCTTGTTGAAGAATCTGTCGCCCCAGGTGGCGCCCAAATCCCATTGCGGTTTCTGGCTAATCCATGTGTAGCCCGAACCCACATTGAAGTTCAGCACGCGGTGGTTAGGAGTGTTCTTGGTCACCAGGTTTATCTCTCCGCCGATGGCATCACCGTCCATATCGCTGGTGACCACCTTGTTCAATTCGATGGTTTCTATCATGTCGGCTGGTATGAGGTCGAGCTGTACGTTGCGTGTATCGCCCTCGGCTGAAGGCATGCGGTTGCCGTTTACGGTGACCGAGGTCAAGTCTGCCGAGGTGCCTCTTACTTGTCCGAAGCGGGCTTCGCCCTGGTCGTATTGCACGTTGACGCCGTTGATTCGCTTCAGTGCATCGCCGATATTGGAGTCAGGGAACTTTCCCACCTGGTCTGCCGACACGATGTTGGTTACGCCCATAGCCTCCTTCTGCATCTGCATGGCTTTGCGCTGACCATAGAAAGCTCCGGTCACTACCACTTCCTTCAGGGCTGCGCCTGCGTTAAGCTCCACGTTCTGTTCCAGTGTCTTGCCGTCGAATTTCACGGTGATGACCTTAGGCTCGTATCCTACATAGGATATTTTGACCCTATAGGTGCCGGGCTTGAGGTTGGAAAGTGTGTAGACACCATTGATGTCGCTTGTCACTCCTGTGTGCAAATCCTCAATTTGGATAGATGCACCAGGCAGCGACTGGTGCTCGGAGTCGGTGATTTTTCCTCGGATGCTTCCTGTCGATACAATCTCGTTTACCTCTGCGGTGGTCGTGAGGGCTGCCAGTGTAAGTGCCAAAAACGACCCGATAAGTCTTTTTCTCATAACTAATATTCTTTTTCTCATAACTAATATATAAAAGGATGTGTTCTTTTTCGGGTGCAAAATTATGGCTTCCATGTTACGCTCGGGTTACGACGCATTGAAGAGTGTATGACAGACCTGTGATGATGAGGCTACAAAGAACACGCAACCATGCCTTTCGGTAGTGGGAGCGTTGTGGATGAAGAAGAGAGAGCGGTGAGTGGATAACAATCGTATGTAGCTGGCATATTCATACGAAATGCCCCTTGGTAGGGATAAGTCTACCTTTTTTAATGATTGCCTGGGCTGTGAGACTAAGTGCAAGTCTGCCATTAGCACCTCGCAAGTCTGCCACTAACACTCCGTAAGTCTGCCACTAACGCCCCATAAGTCTGCCACTAACAAAATTGTAATAGGGCTGTTTCGTGACCGTATCCGGTTAGGAAGAAAATTGTATCCATTCAGATACAGAACGGAGAACGGAATGGGCTTTCAATCTACTTCTTTGTTTGGCATTGACTCAGGCATACAATCATCATTTCAAATCCCGGTAGAATTCTTTTTTAACGGGCTATAGTGATGGTCGTAACGGGAAAAGCCCCACACTCTGTTGGTGCGGGGCAAACTTGGTGTCGTGGATGCGTATCAAACTCCAGTATAGGTTACTGTTTCCATAACCCGTGAAGATTGCAGTATTCCCGGGCTGCTACTTCGGTGGCGTCAGTCTTGAAAATGGCTTCCGGCTTGTCTCCCGGTTTCAGTTCCTTGCGCAGTACCTCGGTCGGGGTAAGCAATTCTATCCATTGAATGTAGTGGCCCTCCACCATTGGATGCTCCACACTACCCACGGTTACTCGATAACCACCCGTCATCCGCTCCACTACGGGCACATGCTTTTCCGCGGCTCCATCGGTAGTCTTGCCGTCGAGCAGAGTCATCGGCTGTCCGCAGCACGACAGGGTGGCACCAGGGTTCAACACTTCTACCACATTTCCGCATACCGCACATCGGTATATTTCTCTTGTCTTAGTCATAAGTGCTCCTTTCTTTTTAGAGGTGATACTTGGTTTGTCGTTGCAAAGTTAGGTCGTGTGGCGGCGTTTGTTTGGTAACAAATGTTACCTCTCACATTTTTTTCGAGGGTCACTTCATTTTTCTTTAGTTTGTTTCTTTAAAGATATAAAACAACGAGAACATAATAACGAATTTAAAACAACGATTATGAAACGAGTATTTAATCTTTTGGTAGTTGACGAGAGTGGCAGTATGGAAATTATCCGCAAACAGGCACTTTCTGGAATGAACGAAACCCTGCAGACCATCCGCAAGATGCAGGAAAAGCACAAGAACCTGGAACAACGGGTCACACTGATAACTTTTGATAGCTCCGAAACGAAACTGCGTTATGACAATGTAGCGGCCCGAAACATTCACCGCATGGGATGGCGGGACTATGTGCCAGGAGGAGGAACGCCCCTCTACGATGCCATTGGAAGAGGCATTTCAAGAATCAACTCACAGGCTTCGGCAGAAGACTCGGTTTTGGTGACAATCATTACCGACGGCGAAGAAAACTGCAGCTCGGAGTATAGTCTGCGAATGGTGAAGAATCTGATTGACAAGTTGAAGGCCCAACACTGGACGTTTACCTTCATTGGCACTGAAGACCTTGACGTGGAGAGCATGGCAGAAGCCATGGGCATTGACAACAGTCTGCAGTTTCGCCAGGATGATGAAGGCACGCAGGAGATGTTTGCCCGTGAGCGTAAGTGCCGTGAAAGGTTTTCTATGAATCTCTCCATGGATCTCAAGATGCCTAATGGGCGTTATTTTGCGGACGAAAAGTGATGGATGTGCTTCTTCCCATTGCCCTGTGTGCCGATAGCGCATGGGGCAATGTCAATGATAGAGCTGTTTGGTGACAATAAAAAACAAGGAGACTTGTTGTTATGTCGCTCCTTTCCACTAACTTTGCAGAAACAATATACATGACTTGAATGAAGGAAAGAATCGAACGCCTGTTGGCACAGATGCAGCAGGGTATATACGAGAAAGAACGCGAATTGTCGCTCTCGCTGTTGGCTGCATTGGCTGGCGAGAGCATTATTCTGCTCGGCCCTCCGGGTGTGGCCAAGTCGATGGTGGCACGACGGCTGAAAGATGCTTTCCGAGGGGCTCGCTCGTTTGAATATCTCATGTCACGGTTTTCCACGCCCGATGAGATATTCGGTCCTGTGAGCATCAGCCAATTGAAAAGTTCCGATGCCTATGTCAGGGCAGTTGACGGCTATCTTCCTACAGCCGACGTGGCATTTCTCGACGAGATATGGAAGGCTGGTCCTGCCATTCAGAACACGCTGCTGACGGCTCTCAACGAGAAAGTGTTCAGAAACGGCAATAAAGAAATGCACTTGCCGCTGAAACTCCTTGTGGCTGCAAGCAATGAGTTGCCGGCGCAAGGTGAGGGACTGGAGGCTCTGTGGGACCGCTTTCTGATACGTGTGGAGTGTGGAAATATAAGTCGTGAGTCCGACTTCGACAAGATGCTTCTTTCCTCTGGCCAGGTAGAGCATCCGGTAGACGAGACACTTCAGATTACGGCCGAAGAGTATGCAGCATGGTCTCAAGAGATTGACAGAATAGCAGTTCCGCAGGAAGTGCTATCTGCCATCCACAAGATACGCCGTGCCTTGAGGGCTGTAGCTGTGGCAGGATCCGAGGAGCGCCATGATGTCTACGTGAGTGACAGAAGGTGGAAGAAAATCATCAGGCTGCTCCGGACATCCGCGTTCATGCAAGACCGAGAGGCGGTAGCGGTGACCGACTTGCTTGCCGTCTACCACTGTTTGTGGCAGGAACCTGACGAATGTGAGGATTTACGCCACATTATCATAGACATAATTTTCTCGGAACCGACCAATAAACTGGAGGAACTGAAGGAGGCTCTGAAGGTTGACATCAGAAAGAACCGCGCCCGGTCAGCATCGCAACGCTTGTCGGCTAAAGACATACAAAGAGACAGTGACAAGAAACTCTATAACAACTTCTACTTCCGGCTGCTCGGTTGCAGTGCCGAACATACCTACATCTTTGCGCAAGACTATCGCCAGTTGCCTTCGTTTGGCAGCGGGGCACAGGACGGCGTGCTTTATCACGACAAACGTAATCCGCAGGTTGTCGTGATTCGGAGTTATGATGGCAATATGGCGGCTCCATTGGGAAGTAGGCCAGTGTCCCTTCAGCGTGACGACCACTGTGTCTATGTGGATGGCGTGCGCATCGAAGTGGAAACTCTCAGTGGCAAGGATAGGCAAGCGCTGCCGTTCGCAGAAGATTCGCAACCCGCGGAACGTGATTATGTGGAGGAGATAGAAACGCTATCGGATGAACTGGCTTCTATTGAAAAAAGCCTGAAGGGAAACATGTTTGTCCATGCAGACGATTGTCAAGAGATAGACACCTGCTTGGCCGCTCTCCGCAAGACAATAGCCTTTACTCGTCAAGACACACAAAAGCTCTATGATTGATTATCCTCACGCCGATAGCTTTTGGCGTTTTCATCTCAAGGGAGCAGGCAACATGAAGTTGCCTTTGTACCTGAAAATGCTGGAGATTTTCGTGGACAGCGGAGATTTGGTCGGATATGGAGAGCCTTTGGCCGCTGACAGGCCCTGGCAGGATTATCCGGATCCTATGGTAGCTTATCTGGTCAGGTTGATGAGTAATGATGAAATCAAAGTGCGCGTACTCGGTGACCGTCTTTGTGGCAAGATATTCTATACCACGGTGGGACGGTTCGTTGTGGATTGCGTCCACCACTGCCAGTTCCTCTCACAACGCCAATGGACAGAACGCAAGCGGATGGAGGAGACGTTGGGCTGGAGTGATGAACGAAGAAGTGAACACCAGGCTTGGCAATCGCTCTTGGCCGAATTGGGACGCAAGTATGAAGACGACGGCTTTGATGCAGATTTCTTTGAACGCCGGTTTGGAAAGGGTGAAGCAGAGAACTACGAAGTGTGGGAGAAAATGGTGGCAGACTGGGCAGAGGCTGCCAACGGACAACTGCGCAGGGCTTCTGTGCAACATATGGAGAAAGCAGGAAACAGTATGAGCGCTCAACTATCCAAATTGTTGGACAATGCCAAGACTTGTGTAGCCAAGAACCAAATCAGCAGCGACCAGGCATTGCAGGCTTGGCGGCTGATGGACGGACGTTGGGCGGAAACTGAATTTGAACGGCGCTTGCAATTAGTGAAACTTCAAGACCGTTATCCGCAAATAGAAAAGGTGGTCAGACAAATGGGGCGTGTGCCTAATGCCGACGGCAGTTCACGCATGGCTACAGTCGCGGGAACCGCACATAAAATGGAACATGCCTCTGGCTCCGACATAGAGGGCGTTACTATCGGCAACGACCTGAATGCCATGCTTCCTTCCGAGGCTGCCCTCTATATGGATGATGAACTGGAAGATGCCTTCCTTTACAAGTTCGTCAGACGAAGGCTGCAGGTGTTTCGCTACAAATCCAATCTCTCTAAACCTGCCAGGCGGTTGAGTTCTGTTGCTTCAAGGCGGCAGGGTCCCATGATTGTTTGCGTGGATACTTCTGCCAGTATGTATGGTGTGCCTCAACGTATAGCCAAGTCTATGCTCACGGCACTTGAAGAAACTGCAGAACGACTACACCGTGATTGCTTTCTAATAGACTTTTCCGTGAGTGTACGCCCCATGGACTTGATGCAAAGACGTAAGGAGCAGTTCTATACGTCTATCGGCCTGAAGAAAGAAGAATATGAATTCAAACGGGGAGAACTCCCTTTTATCGGGGGAGGGACGAGTGCCCGTCACATGATGGACCAGATGTTTGCACTGCTTGATGACGGAAACGGAAAATACATGAATGCTGATGTGCTGTGGGTGTCGGATTTCCTCATTCCGTTTCCCGACACCAGTTATCTCTCAAAAATAAAAACCTACCGACAGACAGGTACTCGCTTTTATGGTATGCGTATCATGGCGGAGGGTGCGCACGATACGGAGTGGACTCCCTATTTCGATAGGATTTTCCCTGTTACCTATCGGCAACTTCGCCGATACTGATACTGTTGCCTGCTCACCGATACAGATACTATTGCCTGCTCTTGGGTATGTAACAAGGCGTCTCTTCTTGCTTGGGGTAGAAGAGACGCCTTGTCGTTAAGCGGTGCATACGAGCTATCGTATGATTTCCCAAAAGTCAAGAGGCAAGCTAACATTGGGTAATTCTTGGGCGGCTGCAAAGAGCGGAGCAATGTTTTCCGGGGTAAATCCGGCTATGCCACAACCGATGCGAGTGACAAGGAAGTGGAGTTGCGGGTGCGCCTGGGCGAAAGCAATGAAGTCATTGACGTAGGGCCGGATGGTTCCCACACCTCCCTGCATGGTCGGTATGGCGTAACTTTGTCCCTGCAGTCCGACGCCTTTGCCCATCACAGCTCCGAAATAAAGGCGTGCCGTACGTGCAGCACCACCTCCGTGCATGCCTTGCAGATTGCTGCCAAAGACAAACACTTCGTTTTCCTTCAGGGAATCTATCCTTGAAGGGGTAATTCTGTTTTGTTCCATAGGTGTATTGGGGATTGAATAATCTGAGTGGGGTGAAACGGAGCAGGTCTTTTCCAACGCCATATCTCCTGGCTCTGCCATTTGTCCTTCTCCTGATTCGTAATAGTGGGTGAAGTAGGGTATCACATAGTTGTGCATCAACTTTTGGTAACGCTGGCTTATTGCAGATGGTGTCATGCCGAGTTGCGCGGCAATTTCCTTGCTCTTGAATCCTTCCACGAAGAGCATTTCCAGAATAATGGAGTTAGTGTCGTCACGGCCGAAAACGGAGCATAGGTCACGGATAAGTTTGTGACATTCTTCTTTATAGTTATTGTCTACTACATCGAAGCGTACGGACGACTTGTTCACGCGTTCCTCGAAACTTTCCGTTAGGTGCTCCTTGCTTACAGCTTTCATCTTGTCCAGCTGGACAAAACGGAAACCATTGACCATCCATGTCTTGAGCGACATGCTTGGCTTCTTGTCTTCCAGTTGCTTGAAATCGCGCATGCTGAGTGACAGGTAATACTCGTGGGCCAAAGAGAAAAAGTCCATGCCGGGCATATTCCTCAAACCATATCGCTTGTCGTAGATGCAATAGGCTATCTTGCAATAGTTATAGAAATATGTTCGGGTGATTCTTTCGTCTCGCTTCTTGAGCCCGTCAAGAATCTCGTGGTCGGATAGGACAGTGTTCATAATAACAGTCTTTATAGTTTGATTTCTACTGCTGCTGGATAAATTCGGTAAGGGTCAAAGAACGTGGCACAACTGTTCACCATGTTCTTGACGTTGGCTTTCACCTTTCCTTGGAACACTTGCTTGCCGTTCACAATGATGGTGACTGGAACCTTGAGGTCTACCAGTTGCTCGTTAAGATAGATGGTGAATTTGCCAGAGGTGGCAGGTTTATGGCTTTTCTTGAATTTCATTTCAATGCCCCAGTTGGGGTCGCGCTGCAAAATGTCGTAGGTGACAGTGCTTACCTTTACGTTGATGGTGTTGCCTTGGATAGACATTTCGTAATAGGTTCGTGTGTTGTCAGCTTTGTCGGAGCGCTCATTGACATGGATATTGTAGAATCCATTGCGGTGACGCCCGTCCATTTCAAAATCTTCCCAAAACACTTGCTTGGGATAAGGGTTGCGAACATGTTGCCTTAACCAAGGTGTGGTAGGGCGATAGTCGATGGCATGCCCACAATTGGGCACGAGTTCTATGCGGTGGTCGTAGAGTCCGGGATGCAGAACTTGCAGGCTGTCGAACCATTGGCGGGTAGCCTTTGTGAAATAGTTACGGTAGAAGCCATTGTCGAGTTCACCTGTGAGAAATGAAAAATCAATGTTGGCGCAGTTCTCTACAGGTGCGTTGCGCAGCGGTTCACCACCCGCCATTGGTCCTGCGGCTGCCAGATAGTCTGCATAGAACGATGCCAAACGTTGGCTGCCGTAACCTCCTTCCGAGATTCCAAACACATAGAGCCGGTTGGCGTCTACGTCTTCGCCAGCCAATGCCAGCCGGATAAGTTTTTCCCAGGCATATTGTTTAGCTTTCTGCCACCATCGGTAGTAGTTGCCTTCATTGGGAATTTGCGGAATGAAATAGATGGATGGCGCATCTTTAAACATCGTGGAAAGGCGTACACCGGCATACCACTCTTGCTCTTTGGGACCTGAACCATGTAGGTAAAGGAAGAGTGGAAGTCTGCCGGTTTGTGTGCTGTCGGCCTTCTTCCAATAGCAATAGGGCATCACGGCATGAGGTTCCAGGGAGTCTGGCAATGTCCAACTACCCTTTGACCACTTGTCAAGAGGCTTGGCAGCTATCAACTTTTCCTCTTTTGCTTGTCTGTTGGCCTGCTTCCAGGCTGCCCAAACCTTGTCTTGCCAAACCTTGATTTGTGCAGGCTTGATGATTTTGTCCTGCGTATAACTTTTCGTGCTGCCAGCCAGGTGGTCGGCAAAATAGTGTTCAATGTTTTTGTCTTGTGCCATTGTTGCCTCGCTGACAGCCAACAGGCATATCCATAGATATGTTGTGATTTTAGATTTCATTCTGCGTTGCTTGTTTCTTGTTGAGAGACAAAGATAAGGAAATAAATTGAAACACAACAACTAAAAGCCTAAAAATGTAGGAACACCGGCAGATAACCGCGATGCGTGTTTAAAGAAAAGTTCCTATCATGGGAAGTCCATGATAGGAACTTTGGTTCATCCGGGATTGGGAGTGATATTTGTGGTTCGTCGTTTGGATTGACAGAACAGCAAGCTAAAAGTCTTGTCATTACTTGTCTTCCTCTTTCCTCCATGTTGGATGACCATTTTCCTTGACGCGCACGCGCGCACAGGAAAAAGTTTGCGTTTAGTCTCTATTATCCATCACTTTTCTTGATATCTGACATTTTCCAGTTGACAGAAAGCGGGATAACTGGAGTGATAGATGCGTGATAGATGGCTAAATATCTATCACATCTATCACTTATTCGTCGTTTGTCAAGTTCAAGTGGGTTGCCACAAATCAGTCCTGCTATTTGAACAATTGATATCCACTGCCTGGGCAATGAGTGCACAGGCAGTGGAAGGAAGCTAAAGTCAGCATCTAACATATCGTTAGTCTGCCGTTAGCGATGTGTTAGTCTGCCATTAATCAGAAGTCGAAACGGGCCTGTTTGGTGATCATATCCAGTTTGGAATTGATTTACATCCATCTGATACCGAAATTTCAGTCATTACTCACAATCCAGGGAGCCCCAGAACTTATGGTTAAAGCGTTTCCAAAACACGTTTCAATACTACTTCGGCGGAAATCTCTCGGTTGGCAGCTTCGGGTATGACGAGTGAGTGGTCGCTCTCAATCACGTCGTCGGTGACGATGAGGCCACGGCGTACGGGCAGACAGTGCATGAAGTATCCGTTGTTGGTCCAACTCATGTGTTCCGTGTCAATGGTCCAACTCATGTCTTTGCTGAGAATCTTGCCATAGTCTTCCACATTCTTCACACCAGGACAGCTCCAGTTTTTTGCATACACAAAGTCTGCGCCTTCCAGTGCCTTCTTTTGGTCGTATTCCACATGCGCGTTGCCCACGAATTTCGGATCGAGTTCGTAGCCCTCCGGTTGTGTAACCACGAAGTCAACGTCAGCGGCATTCATCCACTGTGCAAACGAATTGGGCACAGCCTGTGGCAGGGCACGGCAGTGGGGCGCCCAGGTGAGTACCACTTTGGGGCGCTTGGTTTGCTTGTGTTCATGGATGGTGATTAGGTCGGCAAAAGCCTGCAATGGGTGAACGGTGGCTGTCTCCATGGCTACTACCGGTCGGCCGCTGTATTTTACAAACTGGTTGACAATCGTCTCGGCATAGTCATACTCACGGTCTTTAAGTCCGGCAAAAGAACGTACGGCAATGATGTCGCAATAGCATGCCATTACGGGAATCGCCTCCAGCAAGTGCTCGCTTTTGTCACCATCCATAATGACTCCACGTTCCGTTTCCAGCTTCCAGGCTCCGGCATTCACGTCGAGCACAATGACATTCATGCCCAGATTCATGGCAGCTTTCTGTGTGCTCAGACGTGTGCGCAGACTGTTGTTGAAGAAAATCATCAACAGTGTCTTGTTCTTTCCCAACTGTTGGAAAGCAAACTTGTCTTTCTTTACCTCTTGTGCCTCGGCAAGTGCTTTGTTCAAGTCACCAAGGTCTTCTACATTGAAGAATGTTTTCATATTGTGTCTCCTTTTATTTTCTGATTTGTCCGTTACCTTCTATAATCCACTTGTATGTGGTCATCTCTTCGAGTGCCATGGGACCGCGCGGTCCGAGTTTTTGGGTGCTGATTCCTATTTCCGCCCCCAAGCCGAACTGAGCTCCGTCTGTGAAACTCGTCGGGGCATTCCAGTAGACACATGCTGCGTCTACTTCTGCCTGGAATTGACGGGCGGCTTGCTCGTCTTCAGTAATGATACATTCACTGTGACCACTGCCATACTGGGCGATGTGTGCAATGGCTTGCGTTTCGTCAGCCACGGTTCTGATGGCCATGGCATAGTCCATGAACTCAGTGCCGAAGGTGTTATCGTCGGCCTGGTTGAGCAGGTCGGATGGATATTGCTTGTCCAATGCCTTGAGCGCATCGGCATCGGCATAAATGCGTACATGACTGTTTGCCAATGGTTGGCAAAGTTGTGGCAGGTCGGCAAGTCTGTCTCGGTGGATAATCAGGCAGTCGAGAGCATTGCAGACACTAACTCGTCGTGTCTTGGCATTGTTGATGATGCGTGCACCCATTTCCGTATTGCCGGCTTTGTCGAAGTATGTGTTCACCACGCCGGCTCCTGTTTCTATAACAGGTACCTTGGCAGTATTGCGTACAAATTCTATCAGTTTCTTTCCTCCTCTTGGTATGCAGAGGTCTATATAGCCAACGGCATTCAGCATTTCGCCTGTCGCTTCGTGTGTGGCAGGCAACAATTCAACTACATCAGGTGTGACGCCGTGTTGTTTGAGCACGTTGTGGATGAGGTCCACGATGGCGCGGTTGGAGTCGTCAGCGTCTTTCCCGCCTTTCAGCACACAGGCATTTCCGCTCTTGAAGCAGAGTGAGAAGACATCGAAACTGACATTGGGCCGAGCCTCGTATATCATGCCTATCACCCCGAATGGCACACTCACTCTTTTCAAGTCCAGGCCATTGTCGAGCACGCGATGTTTCAGCACATGTCCTAAGGGAGAAGGTAACGTGGCTACATGCTTCATGTCGGAAGCTATTCCTTGGAGCCGTTCTTCGTTAAGTTGCAGTCTGTCATACAACGGATTGCATCGCTCCATGCGCGCTAAATCTTTAGCATTGGCTTCGAGCAAGTCTTTTTCATGTAAGCTGATAGCATCTGCCACGGCTGTCAATATCTCGTTGCGTTGTGCATCTGTGATAAGAGCCAGTTGCTTGCTGGCAGCTTTCACACGTTGGAATATTTCTGTCATCATAAACCTATTCTATATAAAGGTAGTCATAGTGGATTAAGGGTTTCACGTCGTGTTGCCCGATGGCAGTACGGGCTTCGTCGGCGGAATAGTTGCTCTTGCCGATGCCTATCACCTTTCCTTCTGGCGAAACAATGTTGATAATGTCGCCCTCATCAAAGTCACCATCTATATGGGTGACACCTACTAATAGCAAGCTGACGGCTTTTTCGCCACGTAGGGCTTCTACGGCTTGTGGGTTGATAATGGCTTGACCCTTGGCGAAGCTTTCACTGTGGGCGATCCATTTCTTGACCCCTGACACTCCCTCCGGATTGGGCACGAATTCTGTGTGCATGGTCTCCATGGGATGTTCTATCAAGTTGATAAGAATATCGGGAGTCTTGCCGTTGGCGATGATGACCTTGATGCCCTCATCAGCCACCTTGCGTGCTATGTTGCACTTGGTGATCATGCCGCCTCTTCCAAACCCGCTCTTCTCGTCGAGAATGTACTCCGACAAGTCGCGGTCGTGGTAAACGGAGGGGATGACACGTGAACGCGGGTCAGATGGTGCGCCGTTGTATATTCCGTCCACATTGCTCAGGATGATGAGTGTTTCTGCATCCATCATGGAGGCGATCAGACCAGACAACTCGTCGTTATCGGTGAACATGAGCTCGGTAACGCTAACCGTGTCGTTTTCGTTGACAATGGGAATCACGCCGTTGTCAATCATGACGCTCATACAAGCCCGTTGGTTGAGATACTCGCCTCGGGTTGAGAAACTCTCTTTCATGGTCAGCACTTGCCCCACATGGAGCCCGTACTCGCGAAACAGGTCGTAGTAGAGATTGATGAGCTTTGCCTGACCGAGGGCAGAAAACAACTGGCGTTGTTCCACACTGTCAAGCTTGTGGTCTACTTTGAGTTCTCCCCGTCCGCATGCCATGGCTCCCGATGAAACGAGTATCACCTCATACTGATGTTCTTTGAGCCAGGCTATTTGGTCCACTATGGCAGACATACGGGTTACATCGAGCTTTCCGTCTTTGCGTGTGAGCACATTGCTGCCCACTTTTACAACTATTCTTTTTCCCATCTTTATTCTTTTCGTTAAACGCATAAAAGTTGCACAGTTCTTGGTTTAGATGGCTGTACAACTTTTAGGTATGTGTATTGCTTAAAGACCAGCCTTGAGTCCTCTGACCACGGCACTGGTGAATCCGGCATGTTCCATCTCGTTGAGTCCCTTGATGGTGAGTCCTCCGGGGGTAGTCACTTTGTCTATTTCCTGTTCGGGATGAGTGCCATTGGCTTGTAGCAGTTCCACGGCACCTTTCACGGTTTGTTGCACGATGCGCTGTGCGTCGGCAGCCCGGAATCCCAGTTCAACGCCACCCTCAGAAGCGGCTCGGATGTATCGCATGGCATATGCAATGCCGCAGCTGGCCAATGTGGTGCCGGCTCCGAGCAGACGTTCTTCGGTGATGATGCTTTCGCCCAACTCGTCGAAGATTCTACTGACTGTGCGAATCTCGTCGGTCGATGCTCCAACGGGTACAATGAACGTCATGGAGGCTTTCACGGCAATGGCAGTGTTGGGAATGACCAGGAAGAAGGCTGGCAAAGCGTTGTCACCCTTATCAAGCCATGTTTTTATTTGGCTGGCCTTGATGCCTGCGGCACAGATGATGAGAGTCTGTTTCCCGTAGTCCAGTTCTTCTTTGATTTCCTCAATCACCTGTTCCAGTAGCCATGGCTTCACGAAGATGCTCACGATGTCTGAACTAGTTGCGGCCACTTTGTTGTCTGTGGTCACGCTAGCACCTTTCATGGCGAACCGTTCCAATTTCGTTTCTGTAGGATTTGCCACGGTGATGTCTGACGCTTGAAACATTTCTCCTTTGAGCATGCCGTCGACGAAAGCGCCGCCCATGGCTCCTGCTCCAATCACTGATATATTCATATGCTTGTGTTTTTCGTTGTTTTCTTTAAGCCATTGCTTTTTTCAACCTTCCTATGAAGTCGTCTACTTCCTGCTTGGTAAAACAAAGCGGTGGAAGTAAGCGTAGGATGTTGGTAGAGGCACATCCGGTGAAGCAGTGCTCCTCATAGACCAACTTCTCGCGGATAGGCTTGTGAGGTGTGTCCAGTTCAATGCCTACCATCAGTCCGCGTCCTCTTACTTCAACGATGTGTGGTTCTGTCTTCTGCAGTTCCTTGAGTCTTGCAATAAGGTATTCTCCTGTCTCATGGGCATTTTCCACCAGTTTCTCACTCTCTATCACATCGAGCACGGCAAGTGCTGCCGTACATGCCAGGTGATTGCCTCCGAAAGTGGTGCCCAATTGTCCGTATTCAGGCTTGAATTCGGGCGAGATAAGCACAGCGCCCATTGGAAATCCGCAACCAATGCCTTTGGCCACCGTGATGAGGTCAGGCTTGATGTCCAGCCATTGGTGAGCGAAGAATTTGCCAGAACGGCCGTAGCCACATTGTATTTCATCACAGATAAGCATGGTCCCGTATTTCTTGCATGCTGCCTGAAGTCCTTGTGCAAATTCACGGCTGGCCATACGTATTCCGCCTACACCTTGTATACACTCTATGATGCATGCGCAAACGTCACCTTTTGCCATTTCTTTTTCCCAAGCTTCCAATTCGTTCAGTGGCAAATAGGTCACGTGGTTGTTGGCGTTGATAGGAGCTATGATTTTGGGGTTGTTGGTCACCTCCACTGCCAGTGACGTGCGGCCATGGAATGCTTTTTCCGCCGACAACACTCGGGTGCGGCCCGTATGGAAAGACGCTAGCTTGAGGGCATTCTCGTTGGCTTCGGCTCCACTGTTGATGAGAAAGAGCTGATAGTCTTCATAGCCCGATGCTTTACCCAGGCGCTTGGCGAGTTGTTGCTGTAATGGGTTGATGACCGAGTTGGAGTAGAATCCCAGCTTGTTCAGTTGGTTGGTCATCATTTCCACGTAGTGCGGATGGCAATGGCCTATGCTGATCACGGCATGGCCTCCGTAAAGGTCAAGATATTCCTGCCCTTTGTCGTCCCACACCTTGCAGCCTTTGCCCCTTTCAATGGTTACGTTGAGTAGAGGATATACATTAAATAATTCCATATTTTATTGTTTTTTTGTCTTGTGGAAGTCGTGTGCCCTCCAGTTCTTTTAGAAAGCTGTTGGTTTCAGGTGGAGTCCTGCCATCTCGTCAATGCCGAACATGATGTTCATGTTCTGCACGGCTTGGCCAACGGCACCTTTAAGAAGATTGTCTATGGTAGACGTGATGAGCAACTTGTCTCCGTATTTGTCGCAGTGTACAAGAGCTTTATTTGTGTTGACCACTTGTTTCATGTCAATGGCCTTGTCCACATAGTGTGTGAATTTGGCATCTTTGTAGAAGTCCTTATAGCCCTTGACGATGTCTTCAAGAGGCATGTCTGTCTTGACCACTTCCGTGGCGAAAATGCCTCGGGCAAAGTCTCCACGATAGGGGATGAAATCTATTTCAGCTTCCAAATGTCCTTGCACCTGTTTCAGACTCTGCTTGATTTCCGGAACGTGCTGGTGCTGAAAAGCCTTGTAGATGCTCATGTTGTTGTTGCGCCAAGAGAAGTGTGTTGTGGCACCGGGCTTTTGCCCGGCACCTGTGCTGCCTGTGATGGCGTTTACGGCCACGTCGCTCTTGATGATGCCCAAGCTGGCTGCAGGCAGAAGTCCCAACTGTATGCAAGTGGCAAAGCAACCAGGGTTGGCCACATGCTGTGCAGTGGCTATTTGGGCCTTGTTGATTTCTGGAAGGCCATACACGTAATCATTGCCGGGAGCAGCAAGTCTGAAGTCTTGTGCCAGGTCAATGATTTTCACATTTGCGGGAATCTTGTGTTCCTTGAGAAATGCTTCGCTCTTGCCGTGGCCGAAGCAGAAGAATACAACGTCGACCTGGTCGAACGGCATTTCCGACGTGAAAGTCATTACAGTCTCTCCATAGAGTCCTTCATGTACGTCGGTCAACAGGTTGCCGGCATTGCTTTCACTGTTTACAAACACCAGTTCTGCCTCCGGATGGTTAAGCAGCAGGCGAATCAGTTCACCGGCTGTGTATCCGGCTCCGCCCAATATTCCTATCTTTATCATTCTTTCATGTTGTTTTTGTGAGGAAGGCATAGCCAGAAACCCAAATACAGAAGAAGACCTGTGCCGCAGGCAAATGTGAATACGAACCACACAATGCGTAGGATGATGGGGTCTATGTCGAAATATTCAGCCAATCCTCCACATACTCCGCCAATCTTCTTGTCATGGTCTGACAAATACAGCTTTTTCATAATTCCTCAATGTTTACGGGCAGATTCTTAATTGTTACCGCCCAGTGTCCTTTTATCTCTGTTCGTCGGGATGGATGCCGTAGTACACGCGCAGTGGCGTGCTCAGCACCTTGATGAATCCCTTGGCCTCTTCGGCAGTCCAACCGTGCTGCATTTCTCCGTATTCGCCGAGTTTTGACTTCAGCAGGTCGTCCTGAGAGTCCACGCCCACAGTTTCAAATCCCAACGGACGGAGTTTCAGAATGGCAGTACCGTTCACATTGCGTTGTGACGATGTGAGCATAGCCTCGATGTCGGGCATTACCGGTTCCAGATACTGGCTTTCGTGGAGGAACATGCCATACCAGTTGGCCACCTGGTCTTTCCAGTATTGTTGCCACTTGCTCAGGGTGTATTTCTCCAGGAGACGGTGAGCCTCGATGATGAGTTTCGGTGCGGCAGCCTCAAAGCCCACACGGCCCTTGATGCCTATGATGGTGTCTCCCACGTTGCAGTCGCGGCCGATACCGTAGGCGGCGCCAATCTCTTCAATCTTCTGGATGGCTTTCACCTTGTCTGTAAAGGCTTCTCCGTTGACCGCCGTGATTTCGCCTTTTTCAAAGGTTATTTTCAGAGTGCTCTCTTCGGTCTTGGTCACGTGCTTCAAGTAGGCTTCTTCAGGCAATCCTTGTGCTGAATCGAGGATTTCTCCGCCACAGATGCTGGTACCCCAGATACCCACATTGTACGAATATTTGAGTTTCGTGAAGTCGGCAAAGTATCCGTGTTCGTTGAGGTAGTCCACTTCCTCCTTGCGCGAGAGGGCATGGTCGCGGGTGAGTGTGATGATTTCTACGCCTGGGGCCATCACCAGAAAGGTCATGTCGAACCGAATCTGGTCGTTGCCTGCACCTGTTGATCCGTGGGCAATGGCATCGGCGCCAATTTGCTTGGCATAGCGTGCGATGGCGATGGCCTGGAAAATACGCTCGGATGATACCGAGATAGGATAGCAGTTGTTGCGCATCACGTTGCCGTAAATCATATATTTGAGACTTTTCTCATAGTACTCTTGGGTCACATCGAGCGTCACATATTCCTTGGCACCCAACTTGTAGGCGTTTTCCTCGTTGGCCTTGAGTTGTTCAGCGCTGAATCCGCCTGTATTGGCGCATGCTGCATACACTTCATAACCCATGTCGTGGGAGAGTTTCATCACTGTATAGGAGGTGTCAAGACCTCCTGAAAACGCTACTACTACTTTTTTCTTGTCAGCCATAATACTTTGCTTTTAAAATGTTTTTCTCTCTTTCTATAAAAATAAGAGTGGCGGCCAGTCCTTATGCGTTGGCCTCTCTTTCCCTGATTTTCTCAATTTCTTCTTCCGACAATTCAATGGGAAGTTTGTCGCCAGGGTGCTCTGCCGGGTCATACATCATGCCTGTGCAAATGCAGAAACGGCGTTCTGTGCGTTTAAGCACATCCACGTTGATGCATCCCTCACAGCCTCTCCAGAAGGCTTCGTCGTCCGTCAGGTCGGAGAATGTCACGGGAAGATAACCCAGTTGGGTGTTCATCTTCATCACAGCCGAACCGCTGGTCAGTGAGAATATCTTGGCCTGTGGCCAGCGAAGGCGAGCCAACGTGAAGGTGAGGTTCTTGATGCGCTTGGCTACGCCACGATGGCGGTAATCGGGGTTCACGATGAGTCCCGATGTGGTAACATAATGTTTGTTGCCCCAGGTCTCAATATAGCTGAAACCTACAAAGTCGCCGTTGCAAAGGGCGATGACGGCTTTTCCTTCCTTCATCTTGGTTGCCACATATTCGTGTGAACGGCGGGCAATGCCTGTGCCTCTTACTTTAGCGGATGATGCCATTGTTTCGAGAATCGTGTCAACGTATTTCTCATGCGAGGCGTCGGCAACCATTACTTTGATTTCTTCCATTTCTTTATGTCGTTTTTATAGTTTTGTCGTTAAAAAATCTCTCTCCCTTGAATTTCTTTTTCTTCTCTCCTTGTTTTTCCTAAGTGAAATACACTGTCAGTGCACGTTTCAACTGCAACTTCGATGTGCCTTCTTTCATTACGATGAATATAGTGTCGTCGCCCGCAATCGTTCCGAGTATCTCCGGTATCTCGTCGTTGTCAATGTTGTAGGCGATACTGCTGGCATAGCCCGGGCGAGTTTTCACCACAGCCATGTTGCCCGAGAAACTGATGGATATGAATCCAGGCGTACTGAGCATCTCCCTTGCCGTGCTTGGCTTGGCTACTCTCCTGTACATTGTCTCGTTGGGAAGCACATAGACGTATTTGCCGTCCATGCTTGCTGCCTTGGCCACCTTCAGCTGTTTCATGTCGCGGCTCAGTGTGGCTTGGGTGAGGTTGAACCCTTCGACTGAAAGGGCTCTCAGCACCTCTTCCTGATTGCCCAATTCCTGGCTCGAGATGATCATCTTCAATGTCTCTATACGGTCTGCCTTGCTTCTCATTATGTGTATATTTATTCGTTTACGGATGCAAAAGTATGAATAAATATGCGAACAAACAAATATTCATGCAATAAATTTACGATTTAACACGAAAAAAGCCTTGCAAATCCGTTGTTTGACGGCAATGCAAGGCTTTATCTAATAAATAATAAGGTGTCGCTCGACAATCTATTTCCTGTCTCCAAATATTCTCAACAAGTAGATAAACAGGTTGATGAAGTCGAGGTAGAGGGTTAGCGAACCGAGTACGGCAAGCTTTTGGGTGCTTTCGTTCACTTCGTCACATTGGGCAAGCATCTGCTTGATTTTCTGAGAATCATAGGCTGTGAGTCCCACAAAAACAAGTACTCCGGCATAGCTGATAATCAGGTCGAGACCATTGCTGTGCAGGAAAAGGTTCACAATCGTAGCGATCACAAGACCAATCAAGGCCATAAACAGTATTTTGCCCATCGATGTCAAGTCGCTCTTGGTGAAATATCCTACGGCCGCCATCACGCCGAAAGTGCCTGCTGTAATGAAGAACACGCTGGCTATGGACGACATGGTGAACGCATAGAATATAGATGATAGCATGGCGCCATTAAGGGCGGAATACAGAATGAACAAGAGTGTGGCAGTTGCAAGTGACATTTTGTCAATAGCACCGCTGATTGACCATACCAGTGCAAACTCTGCAATGATTAATCCCCAAAACACAACTTGGTTGCTGATGATGGTCAGCGTCAACCCTGTTGACGCAAATCCATAAGCAGTCATTCCGGTAATGACCAAAGCCAGTGCCATCCAAGTGTACACCTTGTTCATTAAGGCGGGAAAAGCGGTGGAGAGCATGTTCTCTTTCTCTCTCACGGCACTATAAAGTTCGTCTCTTTCCATTTCTCTTTTTGTTTAAAATATGAATAATAGTTTTGCAAATATATCACTTCTCCTTCTATCCTGCAAATATTGTGCCGTTCTTTTATGTATATTTTGGTTTTCTTGTGTCTTCCCTCTGCACGAATGTTGTTCTTGTCCCTTCAAAATCCGTAGCCTTATCAGCTTTTACCATAAACCTCTGAAACTTTCCGTCCCAAGCTTTCACATACATGCTAAATGATTTTCCCCGTAACATCTATACCCTGTCAAATTTTTATTCTTTCCAAACAAGTAAATGTTGATAATCAAGTTGATGTAATATCCAGGCTTAATAACATCTATCACTTTTTCAATATGGAACGATCACTCAACTATCATTTGTCGTATGAGCATCATAAAGCTTACCAGTAATTGTGAGTTCTCCGAATCAAGTCTTTTCCACCCTTTTACACTCTTGTCGGTTGTGTAAACTTCTTGCCGTTCGAATCTCCCATATATTATCTCACGGGTTGGATAATGAGTGCCCACTGCGATGAGCAACTCCTTACTCTGCCGTTAATGATGCGTAACTCGGCCAGTAACAGGTCGTAACTCTGCCACTTACGGCTGCTAAGTGTGCGACTTGCGGTTGTTACCTCTGCCACTTACGTGCAAGAAGTCACTTTTTTTCAGAGTGATGGAAAGTGATAGATAGTGATGGATAAAACCCATCTATCACTCATCTCTCACTCGCCTTAACTGACAGACTGCCAGCCAATATATGTAAGAAATCCTGTAAAA
>CAJKDU010000010.1 GCA_905198745.1 uncultured Prevotella sp.
AGTCAGCCACTAACGTCTCGTAAGTCAGCCACTAACGTCTCGTAAGTCCGCCATTAACGCCTCGCAAGTCAGCCACTAACGCCTCGCAAGTCAGCCACTAACGTCTCGTAAGTCAGCCACTAACGCCTCGTAAGTCCGCCACTAACGTCTCGTAAGTCCGCCACTAACGTCTCGCAAGTCTGTCGCTCAAAAGATGTAACGAGGCTATGTGGAGACCGTATCCGATTCAGAAGATATTTACATCCATTCAGATATTGGGTGACATCAGGCGCCACTCGACATTCCCGATGAACCAAATCCTTGGTCTTGACTTGCCGTCAGACGTGTATGCCGCATTTGTCCTTTTCATGCCAAACGCGGGAAAGCCGTTCAGAACAATGCTGTTGTGTCCTTGACGACGAGAGCGTAAAAGCAAATAATGTCGATAATTCGACCAACAATCACATAGATAGTCCCTTTATTTCTCTGCTTTTCATTAACTTTGCCCCAGCAAGTGCGGTTTGACACCGGGCTGACATCTAAAACCAATCAAGACATGAAACGACTTTTCAACATCCTCCTTCTCTGTGCCATGGGCATCCTTTCGTCATGGGCGTCGACGCCTGTTGACGGTGTGCGTCTCTTTCCTTCAGCCTCAGACAAATGCTGGCGCAAGCACGTGCTGGCTGTGATGCGCAAGGATTACGTGCGCCTTGGCGAGACCTACCGAGGCAAGGCTTGGCAGCCGATAGCCCCGGAACTGTTTGCCGAGTTTCGTGCCAATGGCAACCGCACGCGCTTTGAGGAGGCGAGCTTCGGCCGGAGAAAGCAGTTCGCCTGCCTGGTGATGGCAGAAATCATGCAGCATCGCGGGCGGTTTGTGCCCGACATCTGTCGTGGCATACGCTATTTTGTCCATGATGAAGTGTGGTGGGGACTGCCCGCACACTATCCCAAAAGCCAACCCGAGGCGGCACGGCAGGTGGTCGACCTGTTCAATGCCGAAACGGCAAGTATGCTGGCGTGGACAGCCTATATGCTTGCCGACGAGATAGACCGCCACGATGCGGGTCTCTGCGACACACTCCGGCAGGAGATAGAGCGGCGCTTCCTGAATCCTACCCTCTACGAACGACAGGGATGGAAGCGCAACGCCAACAACTGGAACACGTGGATAACGAGCAACTGGCTGGAATGTGTGATGCTTTTGGAAACCGATGCCCGGAAACGTGAGCAGGCAGTGAAAGGCATCAAGGAGTGCATGAGGCGGTTTCTTGACGGCTATCCCGACGACGGCGGATGCGAAGAGGGCGTGGACTACTGGGACCGTGCCGGTGCGTCGTTCTTCGAGTCGCTCTATTTCCTTGAGGCGATGGGACAGCCCTTGTCGCTCACCGAAGCCCAACAGACGAAGGTGCATGCCATGGGAAGTTTCATCACCACGATGCACATAGACGCCCTTACGTTCGTGAATTTCTCGGATGCCAAGGCCCATTCTCTGCCCAACATCAACATCCTCTTTCCCTTTGGCCATTTCCTGGGCGACAAGCCGATGATGGAGTTTGCCGCCTATATCGGTGCCAGGCATCAATTTCTCACCCAGCCATCGTGGCTTTTCCAACACACTGGCAACTTCCCCACCATAGGCCGCGAACTGCTCCTGCTCTCCATGCTGGACAGCTATAAGCTCACCGCTTCCGTTCAGCCGCAAACCGAAGACCGCTATCTCGGCAACCTGCAAATCATGGTAGCCTCTACCACTCGGGGCGCCCATCCCTGGTTTGTGGCTGTTAAAGGCGGTACCAATGGCGAGAGCCACAACCACAATGATGTGGGCAACTTCATTGTTTACCACGACCGCCAACCTGTTGTCATCGACCTGGGACGCGACACCTATACCTCGCAGACTTTCAGCAAGAACCGCTATACGCTGACCAACAACCGCTCCGCCTACCACAACGTGCCTGTCATCGCAGGAAGGGAACAGTCTTCCGGACACCGTTTCAAGGCGCTCGATGTGGCTCACATGGCCAACGACACGCTCTCACAGATGCGGATGAACCTTGCTTCTGCCTATCCGGAAGACACCCACGTGCCGTATTGGAACCGCACGGTGAGTCTTAACCGGCACACAGGTAGGGTAGAGGTGGAAGAGCAATTCATGGCAGACTCTCTTCCGGAAGGCCAGCCGACAAGCATTGTGCTGATGTGCTATGGCGAGCCTCGGGTCGTCAAGGACGGCACCATCACCCTGCAGAACCATCGGGTGCGCCTTGACTACGATTCCGCCGTGCTGCATCCCTATATAGAAAAGGTAGACATGCAAGACGGTGTCATGAAGCGGCAGTGGCAGGACAATGTCTATCGCATCCTTTTGCGGGTGCAAACACGGCTCGGCGAGAACACGGTGAGGTATCGTTTCTGTGAAGGTGACGGCGAGACACATTAATTGGCGACAAATGAGGTACGCAGTTCGATAAAGTGCCTGTAACCGGCTGTTTTCACGATACACGTACATCATATCACGATAATAGTCATCCTTATTACCGCTGAAAATATAACTTTGCGGCATCAATCTTACCAAGGCCACAGAAAAAGTGAGCCCATACAAGTGAACTAACAATAATCAATTATTTAAAACCAATATGAAAAAAGTCAATCATTTCGCATCCTCCAAGAGGATTCTCGCATTGGCTGCTTTGGCCACGGGCGTAGCCTTGCCGCCACAACAGGCACTGGCCACTCGGATTACTCAAGTAGTAGAATAAAGCGGCTCCGTCAAAGGGCAGGTCGTGGACGACAAGGGTGAACCCGTTATCGGTGCCACTGTCAAGGTAAAAGGTGATGCCAAAAACGGTACAGTCACCGACATCGACGGCAACTTCACGCTTCGGGTAGCTCCGGGAACAGAGCTTGAATTCTCTTATGTGGGCTACAAGTCGCAAGTGGTGAAGGCCGGCACATCCCCGCTGAAGGTGGTTCTCAAGAAAAACGCACAGAACATGAATGAAGTGGTCGTGGTGGGCTTCGGCACCCAGAAGAAGGTTAACCTCACCGGTTGGTGGCCCTTGCCACAGCCAAGGACATTGAGTCACGACCCGTGTCGAACGCTGTGCAGGCATTGCAAGGCGTGGTTCCCGGATTGAACATCGACACCGGCAACTATGGCGGCGACCTTAATGCCAGCAAGAGTGTCAACATTCGCGGTACAGGCACGCTGGATTCAAGCCAGTCGAAAGGCAATCCGCTCATTCTTATCGACGGCATGGAGGGAGACCTCAACACCATTAATCCCCAGGACATTGAGAATATCAGTGTGCTCAAGGATGCCGCCGCTTCTTCCATCTATGGCTCGCGTGCACCTTTCGGCGTGATTCTTGTCACCACCAAGAGCGGCAAGGCAGGCAGAATGCAGGTGAACTACAATACCAATCTGCGCTGGAACACCCCGGTAAACCTTCCCGACATGATGAATTCCCACCAGTACGTCACCTTTTACGACCAGGCTGAGTACAACAATTCGGGCAAGCATCTCTATGACGACGTGGAGCGCCAGAAGGTGTGGGACTACATGACCGGTGCAAGCGACGTGTATGTGGAAGCCAATAAGGACGGTAAATGAAACTATGACCATACCTATGCCAATGTTGACGGCAAGCGCTATGACCGCGTATCCAATGACTTGCCCGTGCTCGACCTGACCACCAGCACCGACCAGTTTGAACTTGGCAGTGAATACGGCAGGTGGCGCAATGCCGGATTCTTCGGCCGTATCAACTACGACTACGACGGTAAGTACCTCGTAGAGGGCAATTTCCGCTACGACGGCTCCTCCCGCTTCCGTCGTGACTCCCGCTGGGTGTGGAGCCCATCCTTCTCTTTGGGATGGAACGTGGCACGCGAGAAGTTCTGGAAACCCCATTGAGCAATATGTCAATACGCTGAAGGTTCGCGTGTCTTATGGCGTGCTCGCCAACCAGAACACCACCTCTTGGTACCCTACATACCAGACCATCAACATCGGTACTGGCAAATGGCTGCAAGACGGCATTAAGCCTATCACCTCCGAAATACCCTCACTCATCTCCACTTCCCTTACCTGGGAGAAGATCAAAAACACCAACCTCGGTCTTGATTTCGGCGCATTCAACAACCGCTTGACAGGTAGTTTTGACTATTTCTGGAGAAAGTCGCAGGGACTGGTAGGCCCAGGCGTTGAACTCCCCAGCACCTTGGGCATCAAGGTACCCAGCACCAACAACACTGACCTGACCACTTCGGGTTGGGAACTCTCGCTTCAGTGGCGCGACCACATCGGTGACTTCCGCTATGATCGACTCCAAGGCTGACGGCTACTGGAAACAGCTGAGAACACGTGCCGGAGTAGATCCCGACTATAACAAGACGATTGCTGCCACAGACATGCAGAAGGAGGCAGAGAACGATTGGGGCGCCTATTCACACGGACAACTCATCGACAAGACGCTCTACAACATCCGACGCGAACGCCGTTGCGAGTTCATAGGCGAGGGTTTCCGCAAGGATGACCTCTACCGGTGGCGCTCACTTGACCAACTGAACGGCTATCAGCTGGAAGGCTGCAAGATATTTGGTCCGATGAAGAGCCTCTTAGTGAACAGCAAGGGGGAACCGGTGCTTGTGTACGACAACGCTGACGAGTCGAAGAACAACGTTTCTTCTCCGTCGTTGAGCCTGTATCTGCGTCCGAACCAGAAGACCTCTAAGAACAGCTACTACAAGGGCTTCTTCTTCTATCAGGCCCACTATCTGGAGCCGATCGCCATCCAGAACTTCCTCAATACGGCATCCGACAAGAAGACCGTGTCGGAGTCACCTATCTACCAGAACCCCGGATGGCCGTTGACAGCGGGCAGTACTTGTGAGTGATAACTGACTTTTTCAACTATATTCAACATGGGAAAGTGGACTGCCAAGACATGGGACAGTCCACTTTCTTGGTAGGTAAGCGTAGGTGAAAAGGAAAGTTTTACGGACAAAACGTTTCGTATTCCAATCAGATATACTAACTTTGTTTACAGAAAATCAACAACTAAAACATCAACTATAATGAAGACATTCAGATTTCTCGTGCTCTCCGTCTTGTTGGCTTGTGTGCCTTTCGCGGGTTTTGCTGCCAAGAAGAAGGCCAAGACGCAACAGACCGACCGCGAGTATTGGTGCGCCCTGGCGTACAAGATGGCACAGCCTGTGCTGGAGAACATGGCCAAGGGCGAATTGCAGAAAAACATGCAGACGGAGTTCAGCCCGAGTTTCGACAACCGTAACCGCAAGGTGCTCTACATGGAGTGTTTCGGCCGACTGATGGCAGGCATTGCCCCATGGCTCACTTTGCCCGACGACGGCACCCCTGAAAGCAAGCTCCGCAACCAGCTGCGCACCTGGGCGTTGGCTTCCTACAAGAATGCGGTAGACCCGCAGAGTCCTGACTACTTGTGCTGGGGCATCGGGGGGCAGAATCTGGTGGATGCCGCCTATGTGGCCGAGAGCTTCCTCCGTGCCTACGACACGTTGTGGAAACCGCTCGACGAGGTGACCAAGAAAAGGTATCTTGCGGAGTTTAGAAAGCTCCGCAGAATAGACCCTCCCTATACAAACTGGCTGCTCTTCTCGTCTACCATCGAGAGTTTCATGGCCAAAGCCGGCGGCGAGTACGATCAGTATAGGGTGAACTCTACGTGCCGCAAGATGGAAGAGTGGTATGTGGGCGACGGCTGGTACAGTGACGGACCTGTCTTTGCTTTCGACTACTACAGTTCCTATGTGTTCCATCCCATGTATCTTGAAACCCTTCAGGCCATGGTGGATGCCAAGGCCAATACGCGCCTTGACTACCGCAAGTATTATGAGCGTGCGTTGAAGCGGTGCCAGAAATACTCTCTCATTCTCGAGCGCCTCATCTCACCCGAGGGCACTTTCCCCGTGTTCGGCAGGAGCATACCTTATCGCCTGGCTGCCATGCAGCCGCTGGCGCTGATGGCGTGGTATCAGACCTTGCCACAGGATCTTTCCAACGGACAGGTGCGTGCCGCGCTCACCAAGGTGATGCACCGCATGTTCGACCAGGAGCAGAACTTCAACGAAGGCGGTTATCTCACCATAGGCTTTTGCGGCAAGCAACCGGGAGTGGCAGACTGGTACACCAACAACGGTTCTCTCTACATGACCACCCTTGCTTTCATGCCTCTCGGCTTGCCTGCCACGCATCCTTTCTGGACGGATGCCGCACAGCCCTGGACCCAGGTGAAGGCATGGAACGGCAAGCCTTTCCCCAAGGACCACCAGTGGAAGGACAACATACAGACTAAAGACAAATGGTAAAACAATAGAGTTGAATGAAGAAAATGAAGAAGACAGCAATCCTGATGTTCCTCCTGCTCACCATGACACTGCACTTGCAGGCTCGTGAGTGGAACCGCGAACAAGTGGCTGATGCCATCACCCGTGTCAATGCATATTGGCAGAAAAACAACAAGGCCGAGGTCCGCTCGTTTTGGGACAATGCCGCTTATCACACGGGCAACATGGAGGTGTATAAACTGCTCAAGGACAAGGCACAGCTCGACTACACCCGCCGTTGGGCTTACTACAACAACTGGAGTGGTGCCACGGAGGCCGATCCTGCCCGATGGAAGTACAAGAAATATGGCGAGGGCAAGGACTACGTGCTCTTTGGCGACTGGCAGGTGTGTTTCCAGACCTACATAGACCTTTATCGTCTTGCGCTTGAAGAAGGCAAGACCGACGCCCAGTGCTACTTCATGGTGAAGCGTGCCAAGGAGGTGATGCGCCATGAAGCCTATTCCAGTGCCAATGACTATTGGTGGTGGAGTGACGCGCTCTACATGGTGATGCCCGTGATGACCAAGATGTATCGCCTCACGGGCGACACCCGCTACCTCGACAAACTCTACGAAAACCTGCTCTATTCCGACAGCGTGATGCTTGACGCTGAGACAGGACTCTATTTCCGCGATGCGCGCTACGTATATCCGCAGCACAAGAGCATGAACGGCAAGAAGGATTTCTGGGCTCGCGGTGACGGATGGGTGCTTGCCGGGCTTGCCAAGGTGCTCCAGGACTTGCCTCGTGACTATGCCCATTACCAGTTCTTTGTGGACAAGTTTAAAAGACTTGCCGCCATTGTGGCCAAGACGCAGCAGAAGGATGGCTACTGGACACGCTCCATCCTTGATGCCCAGCATGCACCCGGACCAGAAACCAGCGGCACGGCGTTCTTCACTTATGGAATTCTCTGGGGAGTGAACAACGGTTTCCTCAACAAGAAGGACTACCGGAAAACCATTGACCGTGCGTGGACTTATCTCACCGAGACCGCCCTCCAGCCAGACGGCAAAGTGGGATATGTGCAGCCCATAGGCGACCGTGCCATACCGGGACAGACGGTGGACGCCAACAGTCAGGCCAATTTCGGTGTCGGTGCCTGGCTGCTTGCTGCCTGCGAATATTACCGTTATATATAGGGTACAGCATCCGACGGGCCTTTCCAAGGCTTGACTAAACATCAGCACATCCGTAATACGATGCGGGCGTCTGGCTCCTCATGAAGGAATCCAGACGCCCGCATTTTTATTTCGTCAGGCTCGGGGCTTTACGCTTACTGGTGCCTTGCCCAGGCAGGAGGAGCACAGACAGGCTACTTCAGCCGGGCATTTGCCACTTGACTACTCCACTATGCAACCGCCCATGGGTTGCAGGGTCACCTTGACCGAGCCCTGCTTTCCAATCTTGATGCGCCTTTTGGCAGATTCGGGCCAAAGGGCCTTCTTGGCCGGTTTCTCATAGTAAAGGTCTGCCTCAGTGTTGGCAAGCATAGGCAACGAGAGTGTTAGCGAGAGCGGCTTGTCGGTGCCGTTGAGGCCTGCCACATACCAGCGGTTGCCGTGACGGCGCGCCAGCACTACATACTTCCCCGGATAGCCGTCGATGAAGCGGGTCTCGTCCCATGTGGTGGGCACCTGTTTCAGATAGTCAATCTCGTGTTGGGGCAGTTCGCTGAGGTTGTTGGGATAGATGGCTATGCACTGTATGCTTGCCTGGTTGACGATGGCGGCAGCCATTTCGAAGAGATCTGTCGTGTAGCGGCGGTGCCGGCTCTTGTTGTCTTTCGACAGATAGCGGTTCATGATGGTGCCTCCCCAATCCATGGCTCCCACCGTGTTGCGGCAGAAAGGATGCATGGTGAGTTCAAATCCCTCGCGCTTGGCATGGTGCTCCTGAAACATGACGTTCTCCGAAGCCAGCACGGCCTCGCTCGACACATAGTTGGGATACATGCGCTCCCAGCCGCGCGGCAATGTGCATCCGTGGAAGATGACCTGCAAGCCATAGTCGTTGGCGTCGCTGAGAATGTCCTCATAGAGTTGCAGGGTGTGCTGTTTGTCGCCGCCGAAGAAGTCCACCTTGATGCCCTTCACGCCGATGCGCTTCATCCAGGCCATCTCCTTTTTGCGTGCCACGGCGGTGTTCATGCATCCGCGCGGCCCTTGCGGAGCATCGTTGGCGATGCCGTTGCTGTTGTACCACAGCATCAGGTGCACTCCCTTTTGCTGGGCATAGTGGCTCAGTTCCTCTATCTTTTCCCGTCCGGTCTGCACGTCCCAGAGTCCGTCCACGAGCACATATTCATAGCCCATGGCAGCTGCCAGGTCAACAAATTGTTTCTGGTCCTGGTAGTTGGCTGAGTTGTCTTGCCAGATGAGCCAGCTCCAAACGTATCGTCCCGGCATATATGACTGCGACGGCTCATATTGTGGCTCCGTCACATCCCATGCCACGGTTGTCTCCACGATGGGCTTGAGCGTCTTGCCAAGGGTGATGGTGCGCCATGGGGTGCTGCCCGGCAAGGCAAACACTCCGTCGGTAGACCCTTGTCCGTCGCATTCTTCTTTCATGGGGAACGCCACCTCGTAGCCTTTCTTGCTGTCGTAGTCTGTCAGGTGGCAACCGGGATAATTGCCGTGGGTGCCCGTTTCGCTCACCAGCACCCAACCGTCACTGCCCACTCTGAAGAGGCAAGGGAATGTGTAGCCCCTGCCATACTTGGAACGTGTGGCGAGTGGCGCGTCCGGCGTGTATTCCTCTTCATAGCTTGGCTTGGTGCGTTTCCATCCAATCATGGGGTCGGACTGCGGACAGAGAAAGGACGTTGAAACCGAAGGCAGGTTAAACCCTGTGGCTTCCTTCCGGATGATAATGTGGCGGTTGTCGCCTATTTGCGGGAATGAATAGCGGAATGCCACGTCATTGTTCGCCACGCGGAAGGTGACGGTCATGGGGTATTGCCGGGCGTTGGTGTAGGTGACGCTTAGTTCGTTGGCATGACAACTCACCTGCGAGGTCTTCGATTGCCGTAGCGTGTAGTGCGAGTTGATGGTCTGTTGCCGTGCGTCCTTGAATACCAAGTTTTGGGTGAAGTCGCCCAAACTGCTCTCCACGCCCAATCGTGAGGGCTGCATCATGCAGTGTCCGTCGTAGTCAATGGAGTAGTTGAGTGTTCCTCCGTGGTCTTCCACGGTAACCTTCATTCGCCCGTCGGGCGAACTTACGATGTTGGTTTCTGCCCAACCGGCCATCAGAAATGAGGACAACATGACGGTCAGCACGCTCCTTTTCTTGTTGATGAATAGTTCTTTCATAAATAATGTTAGCTTAGATGTTGAATATCAATTAGTCTGTTGCAAAGTTAATACAACTGGATGGACTATGAAAACAAACGCTCCCATCTTTTTCGTAGGATAGGGTTCTTTCTTTTTCTGCTTGTCCGAGATAGGGAGTGACAACAGACTTCGTAGCGTTTTGTTGGCCTGGACGTAATTCGCTTCCATACCTGATATTGTCCCAAATAGCCCGGTTGTGGCTTGTTAGTGTCAGGGTAATGATGTGTTAATGGCAGAGTAATGATGTGTTAATGACTGACTTGCACATGGTCCCACTGCCTGGGCACTCGTTGCCACGGCCGTGGGCAATGAGTGCCCAAACCAAGGGACAGATTTTGGGCATTCCTCTTGAAATTGACAAGTGGCTAATCAGTGATAGAAGTGAGGGATAATAACCCATCTATCACGCATCTATCACTCTATGTATCTCACTCGCTTTCAATCAGATAATGTAAGGAATCGTGAAAAGTGATAGATAGTGGTGAAAAAACGAAAAACTTTTCCTGCGCGTGCGCGCGCGTAAGAAGCGACCATCAAACAAGGAGAAGAGGGAACTTTGCCCGGTAATTGCCTGACTTACAGTCCGTTTTTTCATCACTCCAACCGTTTCAGCTATAACGAGCACACCTGTACCCCTGATGAACATGAAATAGGTGTATGGCTTATGCCTTTGCCGGCAGAAATTGCTCTTAGCCGGTCAGCTTGTTGCATCAGCCCCCACAGACGGGAAATAGAAAGGAAAAACTACGTCCTGTTGAGCGCAAAAGTAGCTCAAAACAAAAAGCGTGGTCAAAAAATCAAATATTAGGGTCTGAATGTTGGCTTTTGCTCTATCTTTGCAGCGTACAAAACAAGACACATTAGATTTTTTCATTAGATAGGTTATACAGTTAGGTATTTAAGTCCCCGATGTTGTGAAACATCGGGGTTTTTATTTGCCTTGTTAAAAAAAAGATAAAAGTGTTGTAAGGATTACACCCAACTCACTTCTTTTCACTAACTTTACCGCACAATAACCATTTCTCTAACAATAATATATCATCTATTTATGTTTAAAAGAACTTTTTCCGCAATGGTGCTTTCCCTGGCCGTGTTGTTGCCGGTGAAAGCACGGAAGACTGATGCCGTTGGCTACCCGTTCTATCAGGTGCCGTTTACCCAGGTAAAACTGTTGCCCAACTCCTTTTGGGGCAATAGGCTCAAGGCTGTTCATGAGGTAACCATCCCCTTGGCATTCAGCAAATGCGCGAGCGAGCATCGCTACAAGAATTTCGAGATGGCAGCCTATACGCTCCAGCATCCCGGACACAAGGGACTGTCGACTCCCGAATGGGACGTGTCGAAGTTCATGGGTTATTCGTTCGACGATACCGACGTGTATAAGACCATCGAAGGAGCCAGCTATATTCTCCAGACCTATCCCGACAAGCGACTGGCTGCCTATATAGACAGCGTGCTCGACATCGTGGCTGCGGCACAAGAGCCCGACGGCTATCTCTACACGGCGCGCACCATCAATCCTGCCCATCCCCACAAGTGGGCAGGCAAGAAGCGTTGGGTCAACGAAGAGGCACTCAGTCATGAACTCTACAACCTGGGGCATATGGTCGATGCTGCCTGCGCCCATGTGCACGCCACTGGCAGCCATAAGTTTCTCGACATTGCCGAGCGCTATGCCGACTGCGTGTGCCGTGAGGTAGGTCCCGGCAAGGGGCAGACAGCCGTGGTGCCCGGTCACCAGATTGCCGAGATGGCTTTGGCTCGACTTTATGCCATCAGCGGTGACAAGAAATACCTGGATGAAGCCAAGTGGTTGCTCGACTACCGCGGACACAACAAGTTACGCCGGGCCTATTCACAGAGCCATAAGCCTGTGACCGAGCAGGACGAGGCCGTGGGACATGCCGTGCGTGCAGGCTACATGTATGCCGGTATGGCTGAGGTGGCGGCACTCACTCGTGACTCTGCCTACATCAAGGCGATAGACCGCATCTACGACAACATCGTCGGAAAGAAGTATTATCTCACGGGAGGTGTGGGTGCACGCCATTCAGGCGAAGCCTTCGGCAGCAACTATGAGTTGCCCAACATGACAGCCTACAACGAGACCTGCGCAGCCATCTCCATGGTCTACCTCTTTGAACGCATGTTCCTTCTCCATGGCGAGAGCAAATATATAGACTGTCTGGAGCGCACCTTATATAATGGTGTCATCTCTGGCATGAGCATGGATGGCGGCCGATTCTTCTATCCCAACCCCCTTTCAAGCGACGGAAAATACAAGTTCAATGCCGACGGCAACACCACACGCCAACCCTGGTTCGGCTGTGCCTGCTGTCCGAGCAACCTGTGCCGTTTCATTCCCTCCGTGCCCGGTTATCTCTATGGAGTGAAAGACAACAACGTATATGTCAACCTCTTTGCCGCCAGCACTTCGACCGTGCAGGTCAACGGCAAGGATGTGACCCTTGAGCAAACCACCGAATATCCCTGGCAGGGCGACATCACCCTGCGCGTGAAGCAGTGCAAGGCCAAGGGCACGAACCTCCTGGTGCGTGTGCCCGGATGGGTGAGAAACCAAGTGGTGCCGAGCGACCTCTATGCCTACAGCGATACGCTCCGTCCCGCTTACTCCATAACGGTGAACGGGAAGACGGTGACTGCCGACCTGGAGAAAACCAATGGCTACGTGCCTGTGTGTGGCGTGAAGCGCGGCGATGTGGTGCGCATCCATTTTGACATGCCTGTGCGCACGGTTATTGCCAACTCCAAGGTGGCCGACGACTGCGGCAAGGTGGCTGTGGAGCGCGGTCCGCTGGTGTATTGTGCCGAGGCAGTCGACAATGGCGGGTCGCCCGTGCTGCGTGCCGTGGTCAACAAGCATCCCCAGTTCACCCTCGTGGACAACTACCAGGTGGCGAACACCGAGACCCAGGGAGCACCTGCCTTCGGTGTGAAAGCCATTGTCACCTCCGCCCAAGTGCTCGACGACAACCAGGATGGTGGAGTGCAGGTGAAACCACTTCACCTCACGCTCATACCCTACTACGCCTGGAATCACCGTGGAGCCAACCAGATGAATGTGTGGTTCGTGCAGAACCTGAAGATGCTCGACAAGTAACGCTTTCTGCTACCCGTTCGCGCGTTTTCAGTACGATATTTCCCCATATACCACAAACGTGGTATGCAATATGCCCCAAGTATGCGATTGCTTGGGGCTTTGTTTTGCCCTAACTTTGCATCCGTAAACATAGAACAAAAAAAGAACCATCAATTAAAAGAAAGGAAAAAGAGTTATGAGCAACAAGAAACTTCACTTCGAAACCCTTCAGCTCCATGTAGGACAGGAACATGCCGACCCCGCAACCGATGCCCGTGCGGTGCCTATCTATCAGACCACGTCCTATGTGTTCAGAAACTCGCAGCATGCCGCCGACCGTTTCGGCTTGCGTGACGCAGGCAATATCTACGGCCGTCTGACCAATTCCACGCAGGGCGTGTTTGAAGACCGTGTGGCTGCCCTTGAAGGCGGCGTGGCTGGTCTTGCCGTGGCGTCGGGTGCTGCAGCCGTTACCTATTCGTTGCAGAACATTTGCAAGGCTGGCGACCACATTGTGGCAGCCGACAACATGTATGGCGGCTCTTTCAACCTGATCACCCATACGCTCCATGACTTGGGCATAACGAACACGATAGTCAATGTGAACGACTTGGAAGCTCTCGAGGCAGCCATCCAACCCAACACCAAAGTGGTGTATGCAGAGACCTTCGGCAACCCCAATTCCGATGTTACCAACCTCGAGGCCGTGGCAGCCGTGGCGCATAAGCATAACATACCGTTCATCGTAGACAACACCTTCGGTACACCTTATCTGATTCGTCCTATCGAGCACGGAGCCGATGTCGTGGTCCACTCTGCCACCAAGTTCATTGGCGGTCATGGTTCAAGCTTGGGTGGCGTCATAGTCGACGGCGGCACCTTCGACTGGAAGGCCAATGCCGACAAGTTCCCGACGCTTGCCAAGCCAGACCCAAGCTATCATGGAGCAATCTTTGTCAACGTGGCAGGCGCTGCTGCCTTTGTGACCCGCATCCGTGCGGTGATACTGCGCGATACAGGTGCCACCATCTCGCCGTTCAATGCCTGGATACTGCTTCAGGGACTCGAGACGCTTTCACTGCGTGTGGAGCGCCATGTAGAGAATGCTCTCAAGGTGGTGGACTATCTGGCACACAACCCCAAGGTGGAGAAGGTGAACCATCCTTCATTGCCCGACCATCCCGACCACGAACTCTACAAGAAATACTTCCCCAACGGTGGCGGCAGCATCTTCACCTTTGAAATCAAGGGTGGCGAAGAAGCAGCGTGGAAGTTCATCGACTCGCTCCAGATATTCTCGCTTCTCGCCAACGTGGCCGACGTGAAGAGCCTGGTCATCCATCCTGCTACTACCACCCACTCGCAGATGAGTCCGGAGGAACTTGCGCAGCAGCATATCACTCCGTCGACTATCCGCCTGAGCATCGGCACAGAGCACATCGACGACATTATTGACGACTTGCAGCAGGCTTTCGACAAAATTTAAAGCAACAGAAAGGAACAAAACCATGAGCAATATAGCTAAACGCCTCACCGATCTGATCGGCAACACACCCTTGCTCGAACTTAGAACCTTTTCTGCAGCACAAGGTCTCTTCACTCCTATCGTGGCGAAAGTGGAATATTTCAACCCCGGCGGCAGCGTCAAGGACCGCATTGCCCTTGCCATGATTGAGGACGCTGAACAGCGTGGCATCCTGAAGCCCGGCGCTACCATCATTGAGCCAACCAGCGGTAACACGGGCGTAGGTCTGGCTTTGGTGTCGGCTGTGAAGGGCTATAAGCTCATCCTGACCATGCCCGAGACCATGAGTGTGGAGCGCCGCAATCTTGTCAAGGCCTACGGCGCACGTGTGGAACTCACCGACGGCAAGGCAGGAATGGCGGGTGCCATCAAGGCTGCCGAGCAGTTGCGCGACAGCATACCCGGGGCTGTCATCCTGCAACAGTTCGAGAACCCTGCCAACCCTCGCCGACATTACGACACCACAGGACTGGAAATATGGAATCAGACCGATGGCCAGATAGACATCTTCGTGGCAGGCGTGGGTACTGGCGGTACCATTTCAGGCATCGGCAAACGGCTCAAGGAGAAGAATCCCGCCATCAAGATTGTGGCTGTGGAACCCGCTACGTCGCCCGTGCTCAACGGCGGAAAGAGCGGACCTCACAAGATTCAGGGCATCGGTGCCGGCTTTGTGCCTAAGACCTACGATGCTTCGGTCATCGACGAAGTGCTCGACATCGACAACGACGATGCCATCCGCACTGGTCGTCTGCTGGCGCAGCAGGAAGGACTCCTGGTGGGCATCTCTTCCGGAGCAGCCGCCTTTGCAGCCACTTTGCTCGCCAAGCGTCCTGAGAACAAGGGCAAGCGCATAGTGACCTTGCTCCCCGATACGGGCGAACGCTATCTGTCTACCGTGCTTTATGCCTTCGACGAATATCCGTTGTAGGAAGATAGAAACAAATATATACTCCATAAGAAAAGGGTGTCATGGCAATCTTAATGCCTTGACACCCTTTTCTTATGGAGCATATCCGTGACGTGGATTATTCAAAATAGTAGAGGAAGGTGGCCACACCGGTGAGAGCCTTCTTGGGCGAATCCTTGATTTCGATGGCAAACTTGATTTGTGCCTTGGTCACACCGCGCAGGTTCTCTATCGACTGCAGGTCTGCCACGAGTCGGATGCTTTCGCCCGACTTCACGGCCTGGCCGAACTTCATCTTGTCCATGCCGTAGTTAACCATCATCTTCAGGTTCTTCACCTCAATGATCTGGTTCCACAGATAGGGGAGCATGGACAGGGTGAGATAGCCGTGGGCGATGGTTGACTTGAAAGGACTCTCCACTGCGGCACGCTTAGGGTCTACGTGAATCCACTGGTGGTCGAGGGTAGCATCGGCAAACTGGCAGATGCGCTCCTGGCTGAGTTCCACATAGTCTGAAATACCGAGGTTCTTGCCGAGGTAGGCGGCAAACTCGTCGTAGTTGCTTATCACTAACTTGCTCATTTCTTTCTTCTTTTTGTTCTGTTTGTAAATAATCGGGTGCAAAGGTACACATTTTCGCCGAAAGTGTGCAACCTTCCTGTCTTTTTCTTTCCTTTCCGCCGTCTACTGCACCTGCGCGAGGCGTTTGAGGTCTTCCTCTTCGCCTACCACCCATAGCACGTCGCCCCGTTGGAACTTGCGTGCGGGGTCTATCTGGCTCAAGTGCTCATGGCCTTCTTCCAGTCCTACAGCCATACATCCGAACCGGTCGCGTATGCCGCTTTCGCTGATGGTCTTGTCCACCAGTTCGCTGGAGCCCGAAATGACGATGTGGCTAAGCCGCATTTCGCGCTTTTCAATGTCGGTATCCTCTTGTTGGAGTTCCGAGGCGATGGCTTGTCCGAAGGAGGCAAGCTGGTCGTCGGTGCCGATAACCTGCAGTTTGTCGCCGGGAAACACGATGCTGCCGCCGTCGGGGATGTTGATGCGCTGGTGTCCGCGCAAGATGCTGCTCACCATGACGCCGAACCGCTGGCGTAGTTCGAGCTGGCACAGCGTATTGCCAGCCCAACGTGAATCCTCGGGCAAGTCAAAGTCGGCTATGTGTACGTTGCGGTCGAGCAGCCTGCCTTCATAGAGCGGGCGCTTGCGGCCCAACACCTGCGCCTCGATATCGCGTGAACGGAGGTTCTGTATGAAGAGCCGTTCCAGTCGGATGCTCCGTCGCTTCAGTGAGCGTGAGAGCACCATGAGGGCAAGCAGTGCCACGGCTATGGATATGAGCAGTGCATCGGTGAAGCGTGTGAGATAGTTGCAAACGTAGAAGATGAAACCCGTGGCGAGGATGACGCGGGCGAGGATGGTGGACAGTAGCGGAAAGCGGTTGAGCCGGTTACTGGTCCAGAGAGCCTTGAACTCCTCACTGTGGTTCTTCTTCATCACCATGGCACGGAGGAAGGGCGATATGAACAGGACGGTGAGTGTGCCGCAAATGCCGTTCGCCCACCAATGAAGTTCGGTTCCCATTACCCTGCGTATGAACGGGAGGAAGAACGAGAACATGAGCACAATGACCGCAGCGGAAAGGATGGAATAGACCACCACGTTGACAGCCATGGCGCGGAGCAAGTGGGGCCACAACAGCGATTCGCCTTCGTCTGTGCCACGGCTCTGTGCAGCATGGTTGAGCCGTCGCATCCATAACCGGGGCAGATGGCTTTCGAGCCTGTTGTAGGCAGGCGTGGCGAGTCGTATCATGTAGGGGGTGAGGAAGGTGGTAATGACCGACACGGCCACCACTACCGGATAGAGAAAGTCGCCGATAACGCCCAGTGACAGGCCCAGTGAGGCGATGATGAACGAAAATTCTCCTATTTGCGCCATGGAGAAACCGCAGCGCATGGCCGACTTGAGCGACTGTCCGGCGAGCATAAAGCCGAACGTGCCGAACACCGACTGGCCTATCAGAATGGCTACCACGAGCGTGAGGATGGGCACGGCATAGTCTACCAATACCTTCGGGTCGACGAGCATGCCGACGGAAACGAAGAAGATGGCGCCGAATAGGTTCTTGACCGGTTCCACGAGCTTGATAATCTTGCGTGCCTCAATGGTTTCCGCCAAGATGCTGCCCATGATGAACGCACCGAACGCCGAGCTGAATCCCACCTGCGTGGAGAGCACTGCCATGAGGCAGCACAGGCCGAGCGAGACCACGAGCAGCACCTCGTCGTTGATGAGGCTCCTCACCGAGCGCAGAAGTAGTGGTATGGCGAAGATGCCTACCACGAACCATAGCACCAGGAAAAAGCCAATCTTCATCACCGAACCCAAGAGTGCGCCGCCGCCCATGCCGGAGCCTGAAGCCAGGGCAGAGAGCATCACCATCATCACGATGGCGAGTATATCTTCCAGGATGAGCACGCTCATCACCATCTGGGCAAACTGCTGTTGTCGCAGCCCCATGTCGGTGAAAGCCTTGTAGATGATGGTGGTGGAACTCATGGCGAGCATGCCGCCCAGGAATATGCAGTCCATGCGGCTCCACCCGAACAGGTGGCCTGCCACGATACCGGTGGCTGCCATGGCGAAGATGATGGTGCCGGTGGCGATAATGGGCGCGGCACCCATCTTGATAATCTTCTTGAAAGAGAAGTCAAGTCCCAGAGAGAAGAGCAGGAACATCACGCCGATGTCTGCCCAAGTGTGGATGTCGTGGTTGTCGATGACCGACATGATGTAGGGCATGTGGGGGGAAACAAGGAATCCTGCCACCACATAGCCGAGCACAAGCGGCTGCTTGAGTCGCTTGAAGACGAGGGTCACCGTGCCTGCCACGATGAGTATCAGGGCAAGGTCTTTGATGAGAGTGGGTAGTTCTGCCATATAGTTGTCCTTTTAAAGCAAACGAGTAGACAAATCTTTTCATCCTTGTCTACTCGTCAGCACGTTGTTTCATATCATTTTTAGTCGTTGTATTCAGCAGTGAGCTCGCATATCTTCACCACCACCTGCATGGCTTTCTCCATTACCTGGACCGAGACGAACTCATAGGGGCCGTGGAAGTTCACGCCGCCGGCAAAGATGTTGGGGCAGGGCAGACCGCGGAACGAGAGTTGTGCACCGTCGGTGCCGCCGCGAATAGGTGCCACCTTGGGCGGCACGCCACATTCCTGCATGGCTTTGAGCACCAGGTCGATGACATGCATGTTGGGGTCTATTTTCTCCTTCATGTTGTAGTATTGGTCTTTCACCTCAGCCACGCATGTGCCTTCGCCGTATTTCTTGTTGATTTGTTCGGCGCATGCCTCGATGAAGTCCTTGCGGTCTTCAAACTTGTTGCGGTCGTGGTCGCGGATGATATAGCTCAGTGTGGCGTTCTCTATGCCCGACTGTATGCCCAACAGATGGTAGAATCCCTGGTAGCCCTCGGTCTGTTCCGGGGTTTCGTTCTCGGGCAGCAGGCCGATGAATTCGGCAGCCAGCCGGTTGGCGTTCACCATCTTGCCTTTGGCGTAGCCCGGGTGTACGCTCACACCTTTAATATGTATTTTGGCTGAAGCAGCGTTGAAGTTCTCGTATTCCAGGTCGCCCAAGTCGCCGCCGTCCATGGTGTAAGCCCATTGGCAGCCGAACTTCTCTACATCGAAGTGGTGCGCTCCCATACCAATTTCCTCGTCGGGATTGAAGCCCATGCGTATGTCGCCGTGCTTGATTTCGTCGTGGTCGCGCAGGTAGCACATGGCCTGCACAATCTCTGCGATGCCAGCCTTGTCGTCGGCGCCGAGCAGTGTGTGGCCGTCAGTGACGATGAGGTCTTCGCCGCGGTGGGCGAGCAGTTCGGGGAATTTGGCAGGTGACGACACGATACCCTCAGAGAGCACGATGTCGCCGCCGTCGTATGCCTTGACAATGCGTGGCTTGATGTCCTTGCCGCTGCAGTCTGGGCTGGTGTCGTAGTGTGAGATGAAGCCGATGGTTGGCACCGGTTTCTTGGTGTTACCCTTCAGTGTGGCGTAGATGTAGCCCTTGTCGTCCATCTCCACGTCGGCAAATCCTTCATGTTCGAGCTCTTCTTTGAGATATTTGGCAAAGACGAGCTGTTTCGGAGTACTGGGCACGCTCTCGGAGTCTTCGCTCGACTGCGTGTCGAATTTGGTATAGTTCAGAAATCTTTCTGTTATGTCCATAATGTTCTGATGCATATATTTGTTTGTCTGCAAATTTATTGTTTTTCCATGAGGTGTGCAAATTAATTGCCACCTTTTCCTTTTTCCCGGTTGTTGTTTCAGCGTCTCCTGTATGTGTGGAAAAGTTTTTGCAGGAGACCGGACAGTTGGTTTTCCATGAAGAAGCAAGAGTTTGTCGGAGCTTGGATGATTGCGAAAATACATGACAAACACCCCTTTATAATTCGCATATTTACAGTTACTGAATATTGGGACGTAAATATCGTTGTTTTGCGTGTGCAGTTATAACGCGTTTGTAGTCAATGTAATATGATCTATGTGCGGCATTTGTGCATCTTTTGTGCTTGTAAAAGTGAGAATATGGGATAGTTTTGTAATGGAAAGGGATGATTTCCCCTGCTTCGTAAGTGCCCACTAAGCAACGATTAGTTGCAGCTTAGCATACTTTTAACGGCAGAGTTCTTGCCGTAAAGTGCCCCTTTTCTCACTTTCCACTCTGCCGTTAGCTTGTTTGGGGCATGCCGTTTGTCTATTTCAAGCTTTTCAGAAGCTGTTTCTATTGTCGTTTTTCAAGACAAAAGCATCGGCTCTTGTTGGCAGGCTCGTCGTGCTTTTGCTCATGTCTGCCTTCGTAGGCTTGCCCTCTGTCAATCTCCTCTGTGGCGTCACGCCCACTCACAATACCGGGTGAACCGACAGATATTTTCAATAAAAACGCCCTTTAGAGCAATAAACACGGGCAAGCCTTCGTTATTATAGGCGTATATACACATTATTAATAAAGCAACAACAACAAAATGATAGAATATATTAGGGGTGAAGTGGCAGAACTTACTCCAGCCATGGCTGTGCTCGAAGCCGCCGGCGTGGGCTATGCTTTGGGCATTTCACTCAACACCTATACCGCCCTGCAGGGCAAGAAAGAAGCCAAACTGTTCGTTCACGAAGTGCTTGTCACGGGTGGTCGCGACGACTCTTACACGCTGTATGGCTTTGCCACCCGACAGGAACGCGAACTCTATCGCATGCTCATCTCCGTTTCGGGAGTGGGCGGCAACACGGCACGCATGATTCTCTCTTCGGTGACACCCCGTGAGTTGTGCGACATTATTGCCTCGGGCAACGACAAGATGCTCAAGAGTGTGAAGGGCATAGGTCTGAAGACGGCACAACGTATCATCGTGGATTTGAAAGACAAGATTGTGAGCAGCGGTGTGGCTCAGGAGATTCCAGCCTCCGGCGGCAAGTCGTCGCTGGTGGACAACGACGTGAAAAACGAAGCCGTGCAGGCTCTCACCATGCTCGGTTTCGCACCGGCACCCTCACAGAATGTGGTTGTGGCCATCCTGCAAGACAATCCGCAGTTGCCTGTGGAACAAGTGGTTAAGCTCGCCCTGAAACAGATTAAATGAGAAAATACAGACACAGCATATTCACCCTTTTCGTCCTTGCCAACATCCTTTCGGTGCTGGCAGCCCTTGCCGTGCCCGTGGCTGTGCGCCAGGCAGCGCGGCAAGACGACAAGACACGCACTGCCCGGACGGCTGGAGACGACAAGAACAAAAGGGAAAAGACACTCTCTGTGAAGCCGTTGCCGGAGGTGGAGATAGAGGAAGACACCATACCCGACTCGCTACTCCATCCCCGATGGCCCATACAGCCCACCGTGCCCATCACCGACGATGACCTGAAGCGGCATCCGGCAGACCTCGACATGCCCGACAACCTGAAGCAGGAAGTGAACTACAATGACACGCTCAACCGTTACGTCATAGGCTCTAAGATAGGCGGACTCTATCTGTCAACCCCCGTCATGATGAAGCCGGATGAGTATATGCGGTGGAGTGAGAAACAACTCTTCAGCGACTATTTCCGCTCGAAGAACGCCGAAATTGTGAAGGCGAAGGGCAAGGAGAAGTTCGACTTCTCCGACATGCACTTCGACCTGGGGCCTGCCGAGAAGATTTTCGGTCCCGGTGGTGTACGCATCAAGACCCAGGGAACCGCGGAACTGAAGTTCGGCGCTACCCTCAAGAGCACAGACAATCCCTCGTTGCCCATCCGTAACCGCAAGACAACGTCAATGGACTTCGACGAGAAAATCAACCTTAGTGTGAACGGAAAGGTGGGCGACAAGGTGAATCTCAACCTGAACTACAACACCGACGCCACCTTCGACTTCGACGCCCAGAACATGAAACTCAAGTATGAGGGCAAGGAAGACGAAATTATCAAGTTGGTAGAGGCAGGCAACGTGTCGTTCCCTTCTAACAACTCGCTCGTCCGCGGTGCCAGTTCGCTCTTTGGCATCCGCACCGACATGCAGTTCGGCAAACTCAAGTTGCAGACAGTGCTCTCGCAGAAGAAGAGTTCTTCGAAAAGCGTAAGCTCCAAGGGCGGCGTTCAGCTCACTCCGTTCGAGTTGAACGTGGCCGACTACGAGGAAAACCGCCACTTCTTCCTCTCCCAGTATTTCCACGACAAGTATGACGCAGCCATGAAGACGCTGCCCAACCTCACCACGGGAGTGAAGATAGGTAGAGTGGAGATATGGGTGACCAACAAGACGGGCAATACCCAGAACACCCGCAATATCATAGCCCTGACCGACTTGGGCGAAAACGCCAAGGTGTCGAACCCCATCTGGAGCACCTCTGGGCAGCCTGTGCCCACCAATGCAGCCAACAGCGAATACCAAGCCATGGTGAACCAATATGCGGCAGCGCGCGACATAGACCAGAGCTCCTCCGTACTCGATGCCATCGGCGGATTCAGGGGCGGAGTGGACTATGAAAAGCTGGAGAGTGCCCGACTGCTCAACTCGAGCGAGTACACGCTCAACAGCGCACTGGGCTACGTGTCGCTCAAGACCAACGTGCAGACCGACCAGGTGGTGGCTGTGGCCTACGAGTACACCTATGGCGGCATGACCTATCAGGTGGGAGAGTTCGCCTCCGACATCACCGACACCAACCAGGCTCTCTTCGTGAAAGCCCTGAAGAACACCAGCAACAACCCTAAGCAGGGCAACTGGAACCTGATGATGAAGAACGTCTACAGTCTGGGCGGTTCGGTGGAGAAAGACAAGTTCCGGCTCGACGTGAAATACCAGAGCGACTCCACCGGTGTCTATCTGTCCTATATACCCGAACCGCAGGTGAAGGATCAGACCATCATCAAGGTGCTCGACGCCGACCGGCTCGACAACAACAACAAACCGCACGCCAACGGCTACTTCGACTACGTGGAGGGTTACACCGTGCAGAACGGCCGTGTGTTCCTGCCCAAGGCGGAGCCTTTCGGCAGCTACTTGCACGACTATCTCGTGAGCCACGGCGTGAGCGAAAGTGTGGCAAGCAAGTATGCCTTTACCGAGCTTTACGATTCCACCAAGACCGTGGCGCGCCAGATAGCCGAGAAGAACAAGTTCCAACTGGTGGGCCAGTATCGCGGCACCAGTGCCAACGTCATCTCGCTCGGTGCCTTCAACGTGCCGCAAGGATCGGTGGTAGTGACTGCCGGTGGCGTGACGCTCAACGAAGGGTCTGACTATAGCGTGGACTATTCTGCCGGCGAGGTGACCATTCTCAACCAGAGTATCATTGACGCGGGCACACAGGTCAACGTGTCGCTCGAAAGTCAGACCGACTATGCCCAGACCCGGAAGACTATGTTCGGTCTCAACTGGGAGTATGACTTCAGTAAGGACTTCCAACTCTCGGGCACCCTGCAGCACCTGTCCGAACAGGCATTGGTCAACAAGGTGGCGATGGGTGCCGAACCGCTCAACAACACCCTTTGGGGAGTGGGCTTGAACTGGAAGCGCGAGAGCCAGTGGCTCACCAACGCGCTCGACAAGTTGCCCTTCCTCCATCTCACCGCCCCCTCTTCCATACAGTTCAATGCCGAGTTTGCCCAGCTCATAGCCGGACAGAACCATGGCACACAGGACAATGCCTCCTATCTGGACGACTTCGAGAACACCAAGAGCACCATCGACGTGAGTTCACCCAAGTCGTGGATACTCTCTTCCGTGCCCTCCATGTTTGCCGAGCACAACGACAAGACCACACTCAAGTCGGGCTTCAACCGCTCGCTCCTGGCGTGGTACAACATTGACCCGCTGTTCACCCGCCGTTCGTCGTCGCTCACCCCGGCCCACATCAAGAGCGACCTCGACCAGTTGTCTAACTACTACGTGCGCGAGATCTATGCCAACGAACTCTTCCCCAACCGTGACCTGAGCTACAGCGGCTCGCAGTCGATGATCAACGTGCTCAATCTTGCCTACTATCCGCAGGAGCGTGGCCCCTACAACTTCAACCCCAATCTGGACTATAACGGCAAGCTGGCGGACAACCCCACAGCCCACTGGGGCGGCATGATGCGCAAGCTCGACACCAACGACTTTGAGACTGCCAACATAGAATACGTGGAGTTCTGGCTCCTCGACCCCTTCATCTACACCAACGAGCAGGACGACGCCCACGACTATGGAGGCGACTTCTACATCAACCTTGGCGAGGTGAGCGAAGACGTGCTCCACGACGGGAAGAAATTCTACGAGAGCGGCATGCCAGTGGACGGCTCAGACAGCTTCACCACCACCCAGTGGGGAAAGGTGCCTACGCAGGCCACCGTGACCTACGCCTTTGCCAATACCGACGGTGCACGGGAGAAGCAGGATGTGGGCTACAACGGACTTACCGACGAGGAAGAGCGCACATGGGGCACCTACCAGGACTTCATCAACCAGGTGTCGGGCAAGGTGAACACCGCTGTGCTCGACTCCATCATGGCAGACCCTGCCAACGACGACTACCACTACTTCCGCGGCTCCGACTACGACCAGCTCCAGATGCCTGTGCTGGAACGCTACAAGCGCATCAACAACCCGCAGGGCAACTCGCCCGACAACAAATCGCGCAAGGAGAGCTACGACACATCCTACAAGACCACGCCCGACGTGGAAGACATCAACCAGGACTACACGCTCAACGAGTATGAGCGCTATTACCAGTATCACATCTCCATCCGCCCTGAAGACCTCCAGGTAGGCTCCAACTATATTGTCGACAAGCGGGTCACCTATCCCTCGCTGCGCAACGGCAAGCAGCCGAAGGCAGCCACCTGGTATCAGTTTCGCATACCGCTCGACCAGTATGAGCAGCGTGTGGGCGGCATCAGCGACTTCTCGTCCATCCGTTTCATGCGCATGTTCCTCACCGGGTTCAAGAAACCTATCGTGATGCGCTTTGCCAACCTCGACCTGGTGCGTGGCGAATGGCGTGTCTATGAGCAGGACCTTACCCCCTCGGCAGCCCATTCGGGCAAGCTCGCCGTGAGTGCGGTGAGCCTGGAGGAGAACAGCGACAAGACTCCTGTGAACTATGTCATGCCTCCCGGCATCCGCCGAGAGCAAGACCCCTCGCAGTCGCAGATAGTGGAGCAGAACGAGCAGGCACTCCAGATGAGCGTGACCACACTCGGCTCGGGTGAGTCGAAGGCTGTCTACAAGAACACCACCCTCGATCTGCGCCAGTACCGCCGCCTGCAGCTCTTTGCCCATGCCAACGCTCCCGAACAGAACGTGACCGACCTGGCCGACAACCAGTTGGCACTCTTCGTGCGCCTGGGCTCCGACTACAAGAACAACTACTACGAGTACGAGATACCTCTCAAACTCACGCCTCCCGGCACATACGACCGCTACTCGGCTACCGCAGTGCGTGCCGTGTGGCCCGACGAGAACATGCTCAACATTCCCCTCACAGCCTTCACCGCCCTGAAGAAGGAGCGCAACAAGGCAAAGGCGGAGGGACTTGCTTCGTTCAACCATGAGTATTCGGCCTACGACAACGACAACCCCAAGAACAAGATATCCATCATGGGCAATCCTACGCTGGGCGAGGTGAAGACGGTCATCATCGGCGTGCGCAACCTTTCGGCCACCGTCAAGACGGGCGAAGTGTGGGTGAACGAACTGCGACTGAAGGACTATGAGAACAGCGGAGGCTGGGCGGCACAGGGCAACCTGAACATGCAGCTCTCCGACCTCGGCACCGTGGCAGTGAGCGGCAAGTACACCAGCGAGGGCTTCGGCGGACTGGAAGACGGTGCCAGCCAACGCTCTACTGACGACTACAAGACCTACTCGGTCACCGCCAACGTGGAACTGGGCAAGTTCTTCCCCGACAAGGCGAAGGTGACGGCTCCGCTCTACTATTCCGTCACCCGCGAGGAGACGCGGCCCAAGTATAATCCCCTCGACACCGACATGCGGCTCAACGATGCCCTCGACGCTACAGCCAACCGGCACGAACGCGACTCCATCGAGTCGATAGCCGTGACCAAGACCGTGAACACCAACTTCTCCATTTCCGGTCTGAGCGTGGGCATACAGACCAAACGCCATCCCATGCCCTACGACCCTGCCAACTTCTCGCTGAGCTACAGTCACAGCCACCGTCACACGCAGGGCGAAACCACGGTGTATGAGAACGAGGACAACTGGCGCGGTGCGCTCAACTACTCGTGGACTCCGGTGTATAAGGCATGGGAACCGTTCAAGAAACTCATCAAGAGCCGTTCCAAGTGGTTCGACATCATGAAGAGTTTCGGACTGAACTGGCTGCCGCAGAACATATCGTTCAACACCGAGATTACCCGCAACTATTACGAACTGCAGGAACGCGACATGGAGAGCCTGGAGGCATCCAGCCTGCCGGTGACCTTCAGCGAACAGTTCCTCTGGAACCGCGACTTCTCCATCCGATGGGATTTCACCAAGAACCTGCACATGAGTTTCCAGAGTGCTACCCACGCACAGATAGAGGAGCCCTACACACCTGTCAACAAAGACCTCTATGCCGACCAGTATTCGGCATGGAAAGACTCCGTGTGGACCAGCATCAGACATTTCGGCACACCGCTCGACTACAACCAATCGTTCACGGCGTCCTACCAGTTGCCCATCAACAAGCTGCCCATCTTCAACTGGGTGCAGGCGGATGCCAACTACACCGCCACCTATTCGTGGGCACGCGGCACCGAACTCGACGACGGCACGTCGCTGGGCAATACCATTGCCAACGACCGCAACATCGACCTCAACGGCAAGTTCGACCTGGTGACCCTCTACAATCACATACCGTTCCTCAAGAAGACGAACGAAAGGTTCAGCAAGCCGCTGCCACGCAAAACCCCGCAGCAGCTGGCTGCCGAGCGCAAACGCAAGCAGGAAGAGGCACGCAGGCAGAAGGCTGCCGAGGCCAAGGCTCTGGCTGAAGGCAAGCCTAAGGCAGACCCGAAGCAGAAGGTGCTGCCCATGAACAGGCGCAGCTTTGAACGTGAGATTACGCTCAAGGCAGACACGTCGACCGTCATCAACCACGGCAAGCGCACCAAGCGACTCATCGTGGCTGCCAAGACTGCCGACGGCAAGACCTTCAAACTGAAGTACCGCAAGCTGGATGCCAACAAAATCAAGGTGTTCAATCCGCTCGACACTGCCCTTCGCCTCAAGATAACGGTAACGCCCAAGGAGCCGCTTGAGGACAAGGGGTGGTACAAGACGGCACAGTGTGTGGCTCGCGCACTGATGATGGTGCGCAACGCTTCCATCTCTTACCGCAACCAGCAGTCCATGTCGTTGCCGGGATTCATGCCCAACATTGGCGACATGTTCGGCCAGAAACGGGGCGCTGACGCCTTGGCACCAGGTCTCGACTTTGCCTTCGGGCTCACGGGCGACAGCTACATTGAGAAGGCCCGGGAGCGCGGCTGGCTGTTGCAGAACGACAGTGTGGCTACGCCTGCCACGACCAACAAGACGGAAGACTTGCAACTGCGCATGACCCTGGAACCAGTGCGTGACCTCAAGATCGACCTGAGTGCCACACGCACCGTGACAAGGGCAAAGAGCATACAATACATGTATGCCGGCAACCCCACCACACAGAGTGGTTCGTTCACCATGACCACCATCTCGCTGGGCAGTGCCTTTGAGGGGATGGGCAACGCTGCCAACGGCTACCACTCGAAGACTTTCGAGAAGTTCTGCCGCTCGCTCGACACCTATCGTCAGCTGGTGGAGGCTCGCTATGCGGGCAGCGTCTATCCGGCAGGCACCTTGCTGGCAGGTCAGACCTTCGATGCCGCCAATGGTGGGGTGAACCGCTACAGTGCCGATGTCATGGTGCCGGCTTTCCTCAATGCCTATACCGGCATGGGCGGTTCGGGTCTGGGCATCTTCCCGGCTCTGAGCAAACTGTTGCCCAACTGGCAGGTGCGCTACACGGGGCTCAGTCAGTTGCCGTGGATACGCGACGTGTTCAAGAGTGTCAGCGTGAACCATACCTACAAGAGCATCTACACCGTAGGCTCTTACAGCAGCTATAGCACATGGGCTGAGTATGCCGACGGACTGGGATTCGTCACCGATGCCACCACGGGCAATCCGGTGCCCTCGTCGATGTATAACATTCCCGTGGTCACCATCAACGAGGCTTTCTCGCCATTGCTCGGAGTAGACGTTACGCTCCACAGTGGACTGACCTGCAAGCTGGAGTATCGCTCCACACGTGTGCTCAACCTCTCGATGACCAGTGTGCAGGTTAACGAGGCCACCAGCCATGACTGGGTGGTGGGCATGAGCTATAAGTTGAACGACTTCAAACTCTTCGGTCCGCGCTCGCGCCGCGTGAAGGTGAAGGGCAAGGCCGGTAGCCAGCAGAACAAGCAGCAGTCTGCCGTCAAGTCGCAGCAGAAGAGTGGGGTGAACAACGACCTGAACCTCCGTCTCGACCTGAGCTATCGCCGCCAGGCAGCCATCTCGCGCGACATTGCCACCATGACCTCGTCGGCAAGTAGCGGCAACACGGCGTTCAAGCTCAGTTTCTCTGCCGACTATACGCTGTCGCGTCTGCTCACCATGAGTTTCTACTACGACCGCCAGACCAATACGCCGCTGCTCTCGAGCAACTCATATCCTACCACTACGCAAGACTTCGGATTGAGCATAAAGTTCCAGTTGACAAGGTAGGGCAGGTTGGTTCCGTGTGATAGAGCCAAATGGTAACCCGACAGTTAAGGGGCCATTCAGAACCTTGATGCTGTATATTGCAGCATCAAGGTTTTGTCGTTTTTCCCCAAAGCGGACTGAAAGTCCGCCTGATATGCATGTCCAGTTTGTGTTTCCCTGTTTGTGATTAACGCAATGGCGGGCAATAATGTCATTTATTGTTCCACGATACGCATGTATGCTTAATCGGACTGAAAGCCTGATATGCATATCTTTTGCGATATGTGTTTTCCCCATTTTGGGTCTTTCAGCCCGCCTGATATGTATGTTATGTTTCCCTATTTGTGATTAATGCAACTCTGGGCACTAATGTGAATTTATTGTTCCACGATACGTATGGATGCCTACTCTGACTGTAATACTGATATGCATGACAGCTGGTTGCCATATTGGGTATCACTTAAAAATACCGGTGCATTACTCCGTCTATACAGACGAATCCCCGACGATGCCGTTGTGGCATTGCCGGGGATTCTGTTCTTGGTTTATCTCTTGTTTCCTATTCGTTCATAGGTTCCTCTTCCTCCATGAACAACCATTGGTCCCTGTTGGAGAGAATTTTCTTTGAGTCGTCAATGGGGCCTACCCAGTCCTGCTCGAGCGAGGCGGCGAGGATGGCGGTTTCCGTAGCTATTTTTGTTACCTCAATCTGAGGTGCTTCATATTTCTTCATCATTGTCTTGTTGTTTATACTGTTCATTTTGTTATTTGATTATCACTTTCTTTCCGTTGTGCACGTAGATGCCCTTGGTGGGCTTCTCCACCTTCACACCCTGCAGCGTGTAGTAGGCACCGTCTGCGGTGGCAGAGGTCTCCACGTTCTTGATGGCGGTCACGGTGCCGTCGAAAGCGAAGAAGTTGGCTGTTGCCTGCTCATTAACCACGAGGTATGCCTTGCCTGCGGGAATCACCACGCCAGCCTTCACCTTGCCGAAGCCCACCTTGCCGTCTTGTTCTGTCAGGCAGTATTGTGTGCCGTCGGCAGTCACGCCTGTAGATGCATGGAGGTCGTTGGCGAGGTCCTTGATGCTTTCGCTTTCACTTGCCATTTCGAAACTTACGTCGCCAGCTTCTTCAGCGTTCACAATGATGGCGGTGTTGGCAGGAATCACCGTGCCTGCAGACAGTGTGGTGGTCACCAGCTTGTTGTTTTCCACCTTGGCTGTCATCACCTTGGCATTGGCAGGCACCTTCACGGCTCCGCTCGTCACGTATGTGGCGTACTTGGCAGCGGTAACGTTGGCCACTTCGCCAAGCTTCTGGATGTAGAGGTAGTCAATACCGGCATTTCCACTTCCACCTTGACCTATAAGAATAGGAGTCTCTTCTGTTAGAGTAAATTCTTCTGATGTTCCTTCTTGCCAATTTATCTCGGTTACATTAAATGGATAAATATTATTTTCTCCTGCAAAGAAATTCCATGTGGAGTTGGCTGTCTTTCCTGATGCGTCGCAGACACAAGCGGTTAATTTGTATTTGCCAGCAGGAAGCTTAGTGAATTCTACGTTCCCATCCTTCGCATAGGCAGATCCACCCATAGAACTGCGGATAGCAGTGTTGCCATTTGTAGCGAGTGTTAATCCTTTGATGTCTTCAGCTTCAGAGAAATAAGAAACATTTTTTATGTTAGTTTCTGTAAATGTAATATTTTGGGTATAGTCGTCTTCTGTCAAGTTAAAATTTAACTGATACCCTTTTTTGTCGCTGCTGTATGATTTGTCGGATTTGTATAATGTACCTTCAGAAAGTAGATAATAAGGGTATCCAACTTTCACCGTCTCACCTTCAAATGCTGTTCCTTTAATTGCTTTTGTAGTATTTCCTGCGATACAGTTTATGGTGTAATTGTATTGGGCGGCTTCTCTGTATGTGATTGTATAAACAGTTCCTTCTTCTGCAATAGTTCCAACTGTTTCGATGTCATTAGATACATAAATGTATTTTTTTCCATCAGCAGTGAAGAAATTTTCTGTACTTACAGTGGGTTTATTGCCAACAATTCCTGTTGATGTTGTTTCTGCCAACACAACATCTCCATAAACTTTTTTGATTGTATATTTTGCAGAAACGTCAGTTGTCTCTTCTGAAGATATAGAGAAATTGTCAATACCATACCCTCTATCTTCAATGTTTACATTATTTGTTATATTTATGTTTGAAATATCTTTAGTAACATCATCCCCCAATGAGCCAGAGAAAGTTTTGTCTACATTTTTTTTGGAGAGAAGAAAGTTTACAGAAACAAGTCCATCACCAGAAACAGTGATGGTTATTATGGGGTTTTCCCCTGTTCCAGAGGCAAAAGGTCTACCGTTTCCTTCATATCCATTGGGGTTTTTTGAATTATAGCTTTGGCAACTGAAAGAAGAAAATCCAGAAACAGTAGTACCGCCAATGGCAACGTCAACAATCTTACAGTCTTTTGTGTCGTATTTGTAACTTAAGATTTCTTTTCCTTCTGAATTTTTAATGGAAACACTGCTATTGTATGAACCATTCATATATCCATGAAATGCAGTGTATTTGATTGTTACCTTTTCATTTTTTTTAAGCGTGTATGGCTGATTTCCTTCTTTATTTAAATCTGTATCAAAGGTTGCAGTAGCCGTAGTATTGTATACATTAAGCACATTCCCTATTGCTGTATTTTTATTATTAATAGTACCTCTAGAGAAAATGCCAGTACCATTCTCAAAGTCTTCAGTAATGGGTAGAGTTGTAATGACATCGTCTGCCCACGAACTAATAGTTCCCGCCAGCAATCCCGTTGCGACGAGTAAGGTTTTAAGTAAATGTTTTTTCATTGTCTTTGTTGTTTATTGGTTTTATTATATTAGTTTAGTTGAAAAGTTTGGTCATGATGGGGTGGTGCGGCTATGGAGCATAGGCGCACGATGATGGGGCTACGTCTGTAGTAGACAGGCGCAGCAGCATGGAGTGAGAATAAGGTTGGGGATATGAAAAAGACGCAAGAGAGGTGAAAGAGTGTAAAAAGACGTAAGGCTTTTTACCCCCCCCCATTTGTTCAAGCAACATCACGAGAGATGCAATGTGGCTGAATGTGTTCAGCAGTCTTGGTGTTGTCATATTCTTATTAGTTAGAAAGTTGTGTCCTGTGTGGGAGCACAGCTATGCTTGGTTTTAGTTTATTCTGGGTTCCGGTGGCAAAGGTATGTATTATTGTAATAAGTTGTATCAGTTACACCATTAATTTAACATTGTTTTAGATATAGGTGTAGCTCATCTGCCTTGACAGGAGGTGATAGATAGTGATAGATAATTCGGCATCTATCACGCATCTATCACTCCTGCTAACAGGTTGTGTATCAGTCGTATGCGGACTAAAAACGCCCCAAAGTGATAGATAGTGGCGATTTTTGGAAAACTTTTACGTGCGCGCGTGCGCGCGCGAGGGCAACAAACGCATGGGTTCCTCCGCCCAATATGCGTATCGTGATGTAAGGTGTGCATCCCTGTTGGTGATTCATGCGGATGCGAGCACAATAGACCATTGTTGTTTCAAGGTTCTGATAGATATAGAAGGGGCTGAAAGTTCATAAGAGGCGTTTGTGGAATCAATGTTCAGTTTGACATAGAAAAGCGGGCTTTCAGCCCGCCTGATATGCATATAGTTTAACGCTTGAGGCGGATGACATGGTGCCGGCGGTGGCGGCGTGACAGCCGCTGGTGGCGATAGCGAGTGTAGCGCCGGTAGCCCACGTAGAGCGACAGCAGGGCAATGGCACCAAGCAGGATGACGACCACGCCGCCACCCAGGTTGTCGCCCTTCACCTTCGACCACATGTCGATAACCTCGGGCGTATGCTCTCCGGCATCGTGAATCATGGCGCAACGCGCTATCACGGCACTGTCGGGATACATGATGGGGTTCAGGTGGGCGTGACGGCCGGCACTGCCGAAGAAGTAGGCTGCATTGACAGTGTGGTCGGTATGGTCGGCGGTCATGGCGTGGAGCACTTCGGGCGTGGCTACGGAACTCACATAGCCCGTGGTCTCCATGTTGGCAATGGCAATGTCGGGGCGGCACAGATAGTTGATGAAGTAGCTTGCCGCCTTGCGGTTGCGGGCATACTTGGGGATGACCCATCCGTCGAACCACACGTTGCTGCCTTCACGGGGCACTTCGTAGCCCAGGTCTACCCCCACGTTGGCAGCCTCCTCGATGGCCCACACGGCATCACCGCTCCAGGTCATGTTGAGCGAAGCCTTGCCCTTGGTCATGGTCTCCTTGCCGAAATCAGCTTCCCACCCTTCTATGTTGGGCTTGAGCCGCTTCAGTTCGCGCTCCACGGTCTTGACGGCTTCGGGCGAATAGTCGTTCATCAGCTGGTCTACCTTGACGGAACCCTTGGCGAGTTCGCGGCGGTGCGCCCAAATGAGCGCCGTGCCGTAGGAGTCGCGGTAGCTGTCCTTCATGAGGAGCTGTCGGCGGTAGCGTGGATTCCAGAGAGTGCCCCAGGTCTGTGCATCCTTGAGCGGCACGCGCTGCTTGTTGTAGAGAATGCCGCAGGTGCCCCACATGTAGCCCACGGCATAGCGTTCGGCGAGGCGTCCGTTGGAACTGGTCTTGTCGAGTTCACGGCGGATATAAGGCGACACGTTCCTGATGTAGTTGGGCGTGCGGCCGAACGCGGTGTCGATGGGCAGGAGCAGGTCTTTGCGGAGCATGCGCTCGATGATGTATTCCGAGGGGCACACCACGTCGTAGTCTTCGTGTCCGCGTTCTATCTTGGTGAGCATCACCTCGTTGATGTCGAACGTCTGGTAAACGATTCTTATTTTCTCTCCGGTCTGCTGCTCATACCATTCGGGAAACTTGGCGAGTGCGTCCTCGTCTATATAGTCGGCCCAGTTGTAGACCTTGAGAATCTGTTCGCGAGGCTCCTGGTTGTAGCAGGCGGTAAGCAGCAAGGCAAGCATGCCTATGGCCACAGACAGCAACGTGTGTTTCATTTCTTGGTTCCTCCTTCCTTTTCCTTGCCGCTGCGGCGGTTGATGACCACGAGCATGACAAGCACGATGAAGAAAATGATGGCAGAGAGCGGACGAAGCTCCGGAGTGAGTCCGCCCTTGCGGGCATCGGCATAGATAAAGGTGGAGAGTGTTTCCAGTCCCTCGTTGCCGATGGTGAAGATGGTGACGGCGAAGTCGTCGATGGAAAGCGTGATGGAGAGCATGAATCCCGATATCATGCCGGGCAGTATCTCCGGCAGTATGACCTTGCGCAGAGCCTGTATGGGCGTGGCGCCCAAATCGAGTGCCGCCTCATAGAGGTTGGGGTTCATCTGCTTGAGTCGCGGCATGACGCTCAGCACCACGTAGGGCACGCAGAAGGTTATGTGGGCCAGGACCACGGTCATGTAGCCTTGGTGAATGCCCAGGGTGATGAACAGCAGGAAGAGCGAGATGCCGATGATGATGTCGCCGTTGAGAATGGGAATCTCGTTGACAAAGCTGATGGCACGCCGCGCACCGCCACGCATGTTGTAGATGCCAATGGCTGCCACGCTGCCCAGCAGGGTGGAGGCGGTGGCGGTGATGAGGGCAATGGTGAGCGTGTTGGCGAGGGCGTTCATCAAGGAGTGGTGCGTGCCCTGGACAAAGAGGTTCTGGTAGAGCTGGAGTGAGAACCCGGTCCAGTTGCCCATCACCTTGGCCTCGGTAAACGACCAGATGACGATAATCAGAATAGGGGAGTAGAGCATGAGCAGCAAGAGCCACAGATAGCCCTGGCAGAGCACTTTGCGCATCATACGATGCCTCCTTTCTCCTCATGGCCGTCGTCGGAGACGAAGAGCATGGAGGCTCCGATGAGGAAGAGCATGATGAGCGACAGGGCTGCCCCGTAGTTCCACATGGAGTTGTTGATGTTCTCCTGGATGGTGGTGCCGAAGAGCTTGATGTTGTTCATGGTGAGCAGTTCGGAGATGGCGAAGGTGGAAATGGTGGGCATGAACACCATCAGGATGCCGCTTGATATGCCGGGCATCGAGAGGGGAAGGACGGTCTTGAAGAATACTTGCCAAGGCGTGGCGCCCAGGTCTTGTGCCGCCTCGATGTAGCTGCGGTCCATCTTGGAGAGGGTGTTGTAGATGGGGTAGATCATGAAGGGAATGAAGTTGTAGATCATGCCGAAGATGAGGGCACCCTCGCCGAGAGGCATGTCGGCAAAGTCGAACAGGGCCACCGTGGCGAGTGTGCGCACCAGGATGTTGACCCACATGGGCAGAATGAAGAGCATGATGACCGTCTGTGCATAGCCCGACTTCATCTGAGCCAGGATGTAGGCAGCCGGATAGCCCAGCACGATGCACGCCACCGTGTTGATGATGGCAATGCCGATGGAATAGATGAAGGTGTTGATGGCTTCGGGGTGGGCAAGGAACTTCTGGAAGTTCTGAAGCGTGAACGCGCCGTTCTCGTCGGTGAAGGCGTAGCCCACGATGAGCAGTAGGGGCAACACCACGAATATGGCTGCAAACACGGCGTAGGGCAATGCCCATGATTTGCGTGAGGAGAAGAATCTCCCGATGTTGTTATGTTTCAATTTCTTAGCTGTTGTCTTAATTCTTGTGACAAGGTTCCAACTGTATGGCTGTGGGGGCAATCTTGATGCCGACATGGTCGCTGTTTTCCCATACGTCCTGAGTGTCTACGTAGAGGTTCTCGCCCCAGTCGGTGCCCACGGTGAGGTGATAGTGGTCACCTTTGTAGAGGATGAAGTTGACGTCGCCGTTTATCATGCCGTCCTCCTCGTTGTCCGTGAGCTCAATCTTGTCGAACGGTATCTTGACCATGACCTCGTCGCCTTCCTTGAAGTCGGAACGGAGACAGCGGAACTCACAGCCGAGGAACTCCACGATGTCGCGGTCGCGCATCACTCCGTGCAGCCGGTTTTCGGTGCGCTCCTTGTGCATGATGTGTATGCCCTCCGGTGCCACGCTCATGCCAATCTGCTGGCCCACGTCGAAGTGCTTGTAGTTCTGGATGACGAACTCGTAGGCACCGCTCTCCACGCGCATCTCGTAGTGGACGCCTTTGAATATACTGGAGGTGATGCGGCCTTGTAGTGGAGCTGTAGCGGAGTTGGAACTGACCTCGATGTCTTCCGGACGTATCACCACATCGACAGGTTGGTTGGAGCCGAACCCTTTGTCGACACATTCGAACTCCCGACCGCAGAATCTCACCTTCCGGTCTTCTATCATGGTGCCGTTGAGAATGTTGCTCTCGCCGATAAAGTCTGCCACGAAAGCGTTGGCAGGTTCGTTGTAGATGTCGGTAGGCGTGCCAATCTGTTGGATTTGCCCGGCACTCATCACCACGATAGTATCGCTCAGGGTGAGCGCCTCCTCCTGGTCGTGGGTGACGTAGACAAAGGTGATGCCCAGTCGCTCGTGCATTTCCTTGAGTTCTATCTGCATGTCTTTCCGCATCTTCAGGTCGAGTGCCGCCAAAGGCTCGTCGAGCAGAAGCACTTCAGGTTCATTGACTATGGCACGGGCAATGGCGATGCGCTGCTGCTGTCCGCCGGAAAGAGAGTTTACGTCGCGGTATTCATAGTCGCTCATGTCCACCATCTTCATGGCGTTTTTCACCTTGCGCGCAATATCTTCCTTGCCCATGTGCTTGAGCTTGAGGCCGAAGGCAATGTTGTCGAAAACGTTGAGGTGTGGAAAGAGTGCGTATTTCTGGAATACAGTGTTGACCGGACGCCGATAGGGCGGAACGTCGGTCACGTCGATTCCGCCAATGGAAATGGAACCGGACGTGGCGGTTTCAAATCCGGCGAGCAGTCGGAGGAGGGTGGTCTTGCCGCAACCGGAAGGACCGAGAATGGTCATGAATTCTCCCTTTCTGACATAAAGGTTGATGCCGCCCAAGGCAGTCTTCTCGCCGAACTTTTTCGACACGTCTTTGATGTCGATGATATGTGGTGCTTGCTTGTTCATTCTTTACTGTTTGTTGCCGTGATGTGTTACATTAGAACAAATCGGTTGCAAAGTTACATCTTTTTTAGAAAAAACGCGCTAATTTATACAGAATAGCTTAATGAGCATTTTATGAGTCTCTTGTCCCAATAGAGGTAATGGTTTGGTAATAGTTCTAACTTCTGCATAACACATAAGTTTGCTTTGCTTGTCAAACAACTCTTTATTATTCGCTATGACATTAAATGCTGCAGATAATTTATGTTGCAAAGGTACTATTGAATTTATTTCTGCAAGTGCTTCATTTCATGTCCTGCCCATGTGGTGTCGTTCACGAATCGGAAGCCCACCTTATTATATAGTCTTTCAGCCTTGGGGTTGCCTTTGTCTACGAGTAGTCCGGCAGGAAGTGACATCGTTTCGGCTTTTTCTATGGTGGAATGAAGGAGAGTGGTGGCTATTCCTTGGCCACGATATTGGGGAAAGACTGCCAGACTGTCGATGTAGAGTTCACCTTCCGTTGTCTCGTCAGGCATGTCGGTGAAGTCTTGCCCCAGCAGTCTTTGCGCCTGTTCGATGAAGCGGCGGCGCAGTCTGTGCAGGTCTGCACCTGGATAGGACACACAGATGCCAGCCACGTGGCCTTCCGGCGTGCGCGCCACAAGTGTGTTGCGGTAACTGTATTGCGAGTCGTCCATGCTGACGAGCAAGGTCATCATGGCATGGAAATCATGGAGCGTATGGTCGGCACCTGCCAGGTTTTGGCAACATTCGTCGGTCATGGCTTGCATGATGAGTTGGGCTATGACGGGAGCCTCTTCGGGGTGGGCTTGGGTGATGTTCATCCTATGCTGTTTCTTGTTGTTTCTTGAGTGTAAAGTCGAATTGTAGGCCGCCTGTGGGTACATTTCTCACGGAGATGGTGCCTCCGTGCAGGAGTACGGCATTCTTGACGATGGCAAGTCCAAGGCCTGTGCCTCCCATCTTCCTGCTTCTTCCTTTGTCTACCCGATAGAATCTTTCGAAGAGTCGCGGCAGGTGTTCGGCAGGCACGCCAATGCCGTTGTCGCTGAACGTGAAATGCCAGAAGCGGTCCTCGTCTTTGGCGCTGAGTGTGATTGTGGTTCCTTCGCCTGCGTAGGCTATGGCATTGTCGGTGAGATTGCGGAACACGCTGTAGAGCAGGCTCTGATTGCCTTCCACCCTGATGCCTGCCGGCAAGAGATTGCGGAAGGTCATGTTCTTATTCTCCATCTGCAGAGCCGTTTCCTTGGCAATGTTGTCCACGGTAAGCGATATGTCTACCGTTTCGAAGCTTTGCATTTCGGGGGCATCGTCCAGCTTGTTGAGTGTGGATATGTCTTGGAGTAGTGAAGTGAGTCTTTGGCTTTGGGCATAGCACCTGTTGAGGAACTGCTCCTTGATGGCATCGCTCATTTGCCGGTTGGTGAGTATGGTTTCCAAATAGCCCTGTATGCTTGCCACGGGCGTCTTCAGTTCATGTGCAATGTTTTGTGTGAGCTGTCGCTTGAGAATGTCTTGCTCTTTCCTTGTAGACTGTAGCCGCTTGTATATCTTGATGATTTTCTCGGCTATCTCGCCCAATTCGTCGCTTGGGAAAGCCACGAGGTCTTCTATCTCCAGACTCTCTCCCTTTTCAGCCTTCTCGGCAAAGGTGCGCAGTTTTGTGATGTTGTCGCCCAACCGGCTGGTGAAGCGGTAGAGCACCAGGGTGAGCACAATCATGACGGAAAGGGCAAACCAGATGTAGTGTTGGTCTGCCTGCAGTGACTCCGACAGGTCATTGTTGTAGGGGAGGGCACTGCGGATGATGTAACGGTGGTGCGGAAAGTAGGTGGCAGAGTAGAAATAGTCGCGCTTGAGCGTGTGGCTAACCCTGTTGATGTCGGCCCCTTGTCCATCCTTGAGTGCTTGTCTGATTTCTGCCCGGTTGGCGTGGTTGGGCATGTGGGCATAGTCGGCGTCCTCACTGTCGAAGAGCACCTTGCCTTGGGGCGACACCACGGTGACGCGCAGGTTGGGCATGTCGTGGTGATTGACAAAGCGCTGCATGTTGCCGGTAGTGATGCCACCCATAAGTTGCAGTTCCTCGTCCATTTTCTTGTTGTAGTCCTGCAACTTGATGTTGAGTGATTCGACCTTGAATTCCTTTTCCCTTCGTTGCTGGAAGATGATGAATGCCACGGCGAAAGCCACGAAAATGGTGATGACGCTGAGGTAGATGCGGAGCCCTACATTGATATTTCTCATAGCTCTTGTTGTTGAGGGTGAATTATGCGTCGAAGTAGTAGCCGAAGCCCAAGCGGGTGACGATGCATTTGGCAAATCTGCCAATCTTCTTTCTCAGTCGGGTGATGTTCACGTCGACGGTGCGGTCGAGCACAAGCACGTCTTTGGGCCAGATGCGGTCAATGAGTTCCTGTCGGGAGAACACACGTCCACGCTCGTCGAGCAGCAGTCGCAGCAGTTCGAATTCCGTCTTGGTGAAAGGCACATCCTTGCCGTCTATGCTCACCGTCTTCTTGTCGAGATTGAGTTCCAGTCCTTGATAGTGGATGGTGGCATGTTGCGTGGGGTGCTGCGACTCCATGGTCCGGCGCAGCACAGCCCGTACTCTGACCAGGACTTCGCGGATGGAGAATGGTTTGGAGATGTAGTCGTCGGCACCCAGATTGAATCCCGTCACCATGTCGTTTTCCGTGTCGCGGGCTGTGAGGAAGATGATGGGGATGTTGGCTGTGGCAGGATTGGCCTTCAGCTTTTTCGAGAGCGCAAAGCCCGACATGCCGCCCATCATCACGTCGAGCAGCAGGAGGTTGAACGAGGCGATGTCGCGTGTGAGCGCTTCTTCGGCAGAGTAAGCCGTCTCCACCGTGTAGCCTTCGGTTTCAAGGTTGAACTTCAGAATCTCACACAAGTCTTCCTCGTCGTCAACCACGAGTATTCGATAATCGTTTTCCATATTTTGCTGTTTGTCGTTTACGGCTGCAAAGTTACGGGGCGCAGTGTTCATACTTGTTGCATCCGTATTACAATATGGTTACATTTGTTCCGGTTGTCCACCCCTTTCCTTTATACGTTCTTCCAGAATGCGGGCGAGAAGATGACCAGGATGGTGAATATCTCGAGTCGTCCCATCAACATGAGCAGGGAGCATATCCACTTGGCGAAGTCGGGCAGGATGCTCCACGACATAGTGGGGCCAATCTCCAGTCCGAGTGTAGGCCCGACGTTGCCCAGTGCGCTGAGGGTGATGGTGATGGCATTGGTGCTGTCTACGCCTGCCGCCGTGATGGTGAACGAGCAGATGATGAACAGAATGAGGTAGACCGTGAGGAAGGCGAGAAGGGTGACACGCTTGGATTGCGGCACGTTGGCCCCATCTATCTTCAGGGGCAGCACGGCGTTGGGGTGCAGCATCTGACGGAATTCGTTTTTCACCCCCTTGAGCACCATCACGCCCCGGATGCACTTGAAGCCTCCACTCGTAGACCCCGAGCAGGCGCCAATGAACATGCAGATGGCGAGCACAATCCACGTGACGTGGGGCCATTTGCCTGCATCGTCGTTGAAGAGACCTGTGGTGGTGATGAACGACACAATCTGGAACAGTCCGCTGCGGAAGGCATGCTCTAATGTATAGCCGCGGAAGAACATCAGTTCGTACATGATGAAGAGGGTGAACACCGCCACAATGATGAAGTAGAACCTACATTCGGAGTTCTGCAACAGGCTCTTGGGCTTCTTGCCGAAGGTCGACGTGTAGAGCAGCGTGAAGTTGATGCCCGACACGAAGCAGAAGAAGGTGATGATGTATTCGATGACTATGGGCTGCTTCATGATGCTTGAATTCTGCGTGGCAAAGCCGCCGGTGGCAGCTGTGCTCATGGAGTAGTTGAGACTGTCGAACAGGTTCATGCCCGCCAGCCACAGGCATACGATGCATGCCACGGTGATGAGCAGGTAGATCATCCATATAGACTTGGCAGAGGTGCTCAGTCTGGGGTGCAGCTTGGTCTTGATGGGACCGGTGGCTTCGGCGGCAAACACGCGCACTGAACCGCCGACGAGCGAGGGTAGCAGGGCAATGGTGAAGAACACGATACCCAGTCCGCCAATCCATTGCGAGAGCGAGCGCCAGAAGAGCAGGCCGTGAGGCAGGCACTCCACGTCGTCAATCACGGTGGCGCCCGTTGTGGTGAATCCCGACATCATCTCGAAAAAGGCATCGGTGAAGTCGGTGATATATCCGCTGATGAGAAACGGCAAGGTGCCGAAGAGCGTGAACAGTGTCCACGTGAGTGTCACTACAAGATAGGCGTCGCGGCGCCCCATGGTGTTCTCGGCCTGTCGTCCCATGAAGCGCAGTGCGGCACCAAAGCCTGCCGTGATGAGCATTGAGAGCAGGAAAGCCAACTTGTCGTGCTCGCCGTAGATGACGGAGATAATCAGGCAAAGGAACATGAACGAAGCCTCGATGCCGAGCAACGACCCGATAACCTTCAGTATGATTTTTTTGTTGAACATCTTGCGGATGACTTATATGAAGTATTTTTCTATCTTTTTCATGTTGATGTTGTGGCAGAACACGGTCACTGAGTCGCCCGGCTGTATCTGTGTGTTTCCCGATACGAGCATACCCTTGCCCTCGCGCACCAATCCTCCGATGGTTACGCCGATAGGCAAGCCGAGGCCTTTCACTGCTTTTTGCGTCACCTTGGAACCTTCTTGGGGGATGAACTCTGCCACGTCGGCATTGGCTGTCATGAGGAAACGCACATTCTCCACATTGGCGTCGAGCATCATCTGATAGATATAGCTGGCGGCGATGGCCTTCTTGTTGATAATGGTGCCGATGTCCAGGCTCTCCGCCATGCTCACGTAGTCCATGTTTTCCACCATGGCCACGGTCTTTCTCACTCCCATACGTTTGGCGGTGAGGCAGGCGAGGATGTTGGTCTCTGCGTTTTCGGTGAGTGCCACGAATGCCTGCGTGTTGTGTATGCCCTCTTCGAGGAGCAGTCCCAGGTCGCGGCCGTCACCGTTGATAATCATGGTGTCGTGCGCGTCGCTGATGACGTCGCTCAGGAACTCGCAGCGCTGCTCGTCCTTCTCAATGATTTTCACGCTCATGTATTCTGGCATGGTCTGCACGGCTCTGACGGCGGTCTCGCCGGCTCCCATCACCATGACGTTCTTCACGTCCACGTAATGCTCCTTGCCTACAATCTTGCGGATGTAGGGTATGTATTGCCGTGTGGTCATGAAGTAGGCCATGTCGTAGACCTTCAGTTCGTCGTTACCGCCGGGAATGATGGTTTCGGTGCCTCTCTTGATGGCCACCACGTGGTAGGGGTCTTGAGGTCCGCAAAGTTCCTTGAGCGGGCGGTTGAGTATCTCGCACGATTCGCGAAGCTTGATGCCGAGCATGACGAGAGCTCCGTCGTGCACGTCCCACCGCTGGCGCACCCAACTCATCTTCAGTCCGTTGTTGATGTCTTTGGCAGCCAAGTCTTCCGGATAGATGAGAGAACTGATGCCGATGCCGCGGAAAAAGTCGGTGAGCGAAGGTTCTATATATTCATAGTTGTCCACCTTTGCCACGGTTTTCTTGGCTCCGAGTCCTTTGGCGAGCACGCATGAGGTCATGTTCAGGCTCTGGTCGGGTGTGACGGCGATGAACAGGTCGCAGTTGCCCACGCCAGCCTGTTTCAGCGCATGAATGCTTGAAGGTGACGCTTCGATGGTGAGTAGGTCACATTCTCCGCCAATCTTGCTCAGGCGGTCTTCGTCGCTGTCCATGAGGACGATGTCCTGGTTGTTGCGCGACAGCAGTCGGGCGAGGTAGGTGCCGATGGCGTAGGCACCGGCTATGATGATTTTCATTTTCTGATAGCTTTCTTTATACTTTCATTGTCCATGCCCACAATTTCGCGGAGCTGACTCACGGTGCCGTGCTCCACAAACTCGTCGGGCAGTCCGATGCGTGTCACCGGAATGTTGTAGTCGTGGTCGTTGAGCCATTCTATCACCGCCGAACCGAGTCCTCCCTTGCGTGTACCGTCTTCCACGGTAATGATGCGCCGGCAGTTTTCGGCAGTTTCTTGCAGTATGCTTTCGTCGATGGGCTTGAGAAACCGCATGTCGTAGTGTGCCACGGAACGTGTGCAGCCCTCGGCTTGCAGTTCCTGGATGACCTGTTCCACGTCGTTCCCGATAGGGCCGATGGTGAGCACCGCCACGTCATGTCCGTCGTGTAGTTTCCGCCCTGTTCCCACTTTTATTTCTTCGAGCGGGCATTTCCAGTCGGCGAGTACGCCCTTGCCGCGTGGATAGCGAATCACAAAGGTGCCCTTGCCTGGCAGTTGTGCGGTGTACATCAGCCGGCGCAGCTCGTGTTCGTTCATGGGCGAGGCTATGGTGATGTGGGGGATAGGGCGCAGGAATGCCATGTCGAAGGCGCCATGGTGTGTGGCTCCGTCTTCGCCCACCAGTCCGGCACGGTCGAGGCAGAGCACTACGGGCAATTTCAGAATGGCTGCATCGTGGATGATGTTGTCGTAGGCACGCTGGGAGAAGGCGCTGTAGATGTTGCAGAAAGGTTGCAACCCGTCTTTTGCCATACCGCCCGAGAAGGTCACGGCATGACCTTCGGCTATGCCCACGTCGAACACCCGGTCGGGCATGGCGTTCATCATGATGTTCATGGAGCACCCTGTGGGCATGGCTGGCGTCACTCCCACGATGCGCGGATTCTTCTGTGCCAGTTCGAGCAGTGTGTGGCCGAACACGTCCTGATAACGCAGTGGCTCTCCGTCGCAGTGGCTCACGATACGTTCTCCCGTGACTGGATCAAACTTGCCGGGTGCATGCCAGATGGTGGCACTCTGTTCGGCAGGCTTGTAGCCCTTGCCTTTCACGGTGTGCAGGTGGAGCAGTTTTGGTCCGGTCATGTTCTTGAGCTGGCGCAGCAGTCTCACCACTTCGCGCACGTCGTTTCCGTTGAAAGGCCCGAAGTAGCGTATGTTCATTCCCTCGAACACGTTTTGCTGGTGGCTCAGAGCCGACTTGATGGCATTGTTCAGTCTGATGAGTCCTTTCTTCCGGTCGTCGTTGAGCAGTCCTTTGGCGTGTAGCCACTGCGAGGCACGGAAGCGCAGCTTGTTGTAGGTCTCGTTGGTGTCGAGGTTGAGCAGATACTGTTCCATGCCGCCTACGGCCCGGTCAATGCTCATGTTGTTGTCGTTGAGGATGATGAGCAGGTCGTTGGGCGACTGCGACACATTGTTGAGCCCCTCGAACGCCAGGCCTCCGCTCATGGCGCCGTCGCCGATGATGGCCACCACGTGGCGGTGTTCATGTCCGGTTTTCTTGGCTGCCACCGCCATGCCGAGCGCCGCCGATATGGAGTTGGAGGCGTGGCCGCAGGTGAAGGTGTCGTATTCGCTCTCTTCCGGGGAGGGGAAGGGGCGTATGCCGTGCAACTTGCGGTTGGTGCAGAACTTGTCTCTGCGCCCCGTGAGAATCTTGTGTCCGTATGCCTGATGTCCCACGTCCCATACCAGTCTGTCGTCGGGCGTGTCGTAGACATAGTGCAAGGCCACGGTTATTTCTATCACGCCCAAGCTTGACGCCAGGTGTCCGGGGTTGACCGATAGTTCGTCAACGATGTCGCGACGCAGTTCCTCACAGAGTTGCGGCAGCTGGTCTATGGAGAGCTTGCGCAAGTCGGCGGGACTGTTGATATGGTTGAGCAGTGTGAAGTTTTCTTTCATCAATAAAGTCCTTGTAGTGGATGTTTCTGTGTGTCACTCCTTCTTGGAAGCGTGAGGTTAGATGGCGGTGGTGTCAGCCTCTGTGTCGACAGGTGTCTGGTCGGTTGTACTTGGCTGGGCATTCTCGTTTTCCTCGTCAGGATTTTTCGTGTCCGTATTGCCTTTCATGGCACGTTCCAGGTCGTCGGCGTCGAAGGTGAACACATGGTTGAGTATGCCGAACGACACCTTTTTGGTGCGGCCGGCGTAGTGCACTTCGCCCACTGACCAGAGCACATAGTTGTGCACGTCGAGCAGGTTGTCCACAGCCATGCTGGTGATGCTCGTAGTGAACATCTTGCCGAAGGATCCGAAGAAGTCGTCGCTGTCGGTAGCTTTTTCCAACAGTTTGTTCACCTCTTCCTTCACGGCTTCCTGGTGGTCTTGCTTGGAAGGGCAGGTGGCGGCGAGGGTAAACATGGCGAGAGCCACGCATACAAGTATGCCGAGCAGCCACTTGCTGCAGCCGGAACGTTTCTGTGCCTGAGGCTGTGGAACTGTCGCGGCGGCGTTCGGTTCCGTATAGTCAGGCGTGGGCTGTGGCTGTACGGGCGGCGGTGTGGGCTGGGCTGTCTGGAAGAGTTGTCTCAGTTCGTCAACTTGCCAGGCGGCAGTCCATTGTGCCATGCCTTCGCGCCACACAAGTGTGTCGGATGCTATGTGCCGTGCGCGGAGTTCTTCGAGGGTGTAGGGACCCTGCTGTTCGTTGTTCACGAAGATGTAATAGTTCATGGTGTATATGTGTACTTCTGTTTTATGTAAATGCGGAGGTGGTGCAAATGGGTGCAATGAAAACTTGCGCCCTGTTTTTGACATGTGCGGCCTACCTTTTGCAAAGGTAGTGCAATTTGAACACAAAACAAAATAAAAGGTGATGCTTTTTGGCTTGTCGCGGTGATAATCATGGCTTTCGGTCTTTGCCCGTAAGGTGCTTGTGGCGGATAGTGCAGAAGAGAACGCCCTGTTTTTGTTGATTGGGACAGTGTCCTTACGGGTTGTTTTGTCTTGAAAAACGACAATCAAGAACGCTCTCAGAATAGTTTAAGACAGAAAAGCTGGACTCTTTTCATGTATCCCCAAACAACTTGTACAGTCGAAACAAACGCCTTTCAAACGGTATCACTACGGCGAAATATTCAGTATTCTTTTATTGACAATCTCCAAAAGGGGCGTCAAAGGGTGAAAGTAGTATGTTTGCCCTTTGTTAGTGGCAGACTAACAGCTTGTTAATGACAGGGTAACGATGTGTTATAGGCTGACTTTCACTTGGTTTCTCTGCTTGGATATTCATCGCCACAGCCGTGGGTGACGAGTTTCTAAATTGCGGGACAAAGTTTGGACGCTTCACTTGAACTTGGCAAACAACGAATGAGTGATAGATGTTAACTCATCCATCACTCCGTCTATCTTGTTTGCTATCAGCTGAATAATGTAAGATATCAAGAAAAGTGATAGATAGTGGTGAAAAAACGAAAAACTTTTCCTGCGCGCGTGCGCGAGAGAGATTCGATTGTCACACAAGACTGCGAAAGAATTAAACCATGCTGTTTTGGAACTTTCTGCCCATTCTTACGTTGATTCAAACTTGGCACCACAACTATCCCTCCACATCTTGGACGAACCTTATTGGACCTGTTTCCCCCAGAATTCAGGCTTCATTAGTTTCCGCAAAAGTGCAGGACGTAAGCTCTCAGACACGCCATTGCTTCTTGCCGTCTGCGGCATGGATTTCTGATTTGCGCATGGATGGTATGTAGTGCTGGCAAGACTTACTTGTCTGTAAACGCAAAAATCCTCCTTACGAACCATGTGGCTCGTAAGGAGGACTCCATTATTTCTCACTAAAACCAAAATCCTTGATTAGTTGCGGAACACCAGTCCGGCACCATTGGCGTCGATGGTGATAGGTTTTTCTCGGTTCACGTCGCCTGCCAGAATCTTCTTCGACAGGTCGTTGAGCACCATCCTCTGTATGGCTCGCTTCACAGGTCGTGCGCCGAATTCGGGGTCGTAGCCCGCATCGGCAAGACAGTTCACAGCAGCATCCGTCACGTTGAGCGTGAAGCCCTGAGGCTCGAGCATCTTCTTCACGGCGTTCATCTGCAAGGTTACCACCTGTGCAATCTCCTTGCGGGTGAGCGGCAGGAACATGATGGTCTCGTCTATACGGTTGAGGAACTCCGGACGGATGGTTTTCTTGAGCATCTCCATCACCTTCTGCTTGGTCTCGCTGACAATCGTGTCGTGGTTGGCGGGAGTAATCTTCTCGAACTCCTGCTGTATGTACTGGCTCCCCAGGTTGGAAGTCATGATGATGATAGTGTTCTTGAAGTTCACCGTACGTCCCTTGTTGTCGGTCAACCTGCCGTCGTCGAGCACCTGCAGGAGGATGTTGAACACATCGGGATGTGCCTTTTCAATCTCGTCGAAGAGCACCACGCTGTATGGCTTGCGCCTTACAGCCTCAGTGAGTTGTCCACCCTCATCGTAGCCCACATAGCCTGGAGGCGCACCGATGAGACGCGACACGCTGAACTTTTCCTGGTATTCACTCATGTCTATACGGGTCATCATGGTCTCGTCGTTGAACAGATAGTCGGCGAGAGCCTTGGCAAGTTCCGTCTTTCCCACACCCGTAGTGCCGAGGAAGATGAACGAGGCGATGGGGCGCTTGGGGTCTTGCAGTCCTGCACGGCTGCGGCGCACGGCGTCGCTCACGGCAGTGATGGCCTCGTCTTGCCCTATGACACGCTTGTGGAGTTCCTCCTCCAAGTGGAGTAACTTCTCGCGTTCGCTTTGCATCATCCTGGTCACAGGTATGCCGGTCCAGCGGCTCACCACTTCGGCTATGTCGTCGGAGGTGACTTCTTCACGCACCATGGCGGCACCGCCTTGCGTGCTCTTGAGCTGGTCCTGTATCTTTCTGATGTCGTCTTCGAGCGACTTCAGCTTGCTATACCTGATTTCAGCCACACGCTCGTAGTTGCCCTCGCGTTCGGCACGTTCGGCTTCAAACTTGAGGTTCTCCATCTGCTGCTTGTCCTGCTGAATCCTGTTGACCAGTGCTTTCTCGCTTTCCCACTTGCCGCGGAAACTCTTCTCCTGGTCCTTGAGTTCGGCAATCTCCTTGTCGAGTTGCTGAATCTTGTCCTGGTCGTTCTCGCGCTTGATGGCTTCGCGTTCAATTTCGAGTTGCTTGAGTTTACGTGTAATCTCGTCGAGTTCCTCGGGCACCGAGTCGCGCTCCATGCGCAACTTGGCAGCAGCCTCGTCCATCAGGTCGATGGCCTTGTCGGGCAGGAACCGGTCTGAGATGTAACGCTCAGAGAGTTTCACGGCAGCAATGCAGGCATCATCCTGTATACGCACTTTGTGGTGGTTCTCGTAGCGCTCTTTCAAGCCACGGAGTATGGAGATGGCACTCAGTTCGTCGGGTTCGTCCACCATTACAGTCTGGAACCGGCGTTCCAGAGCCTTGTCCTTTTCGAAGTATTTCTGATACTCGTTGAGTGTGGTAGCGCCAATGGAACGCAGTTCGCCACGTGCCAGTGCTGGTTTCAGGATGTTGGCTGCGTCCATGGCACCCTCACCGCCGCCGGCACCCACCAGCGTGTGTATCTCATCGATAAAGAGGATGATGCGGCCCTCAGAGTGGGTCACCTCCTTGATGACGCTCTTCAACCTCTCCTCGAACTCACCCTTGTATTTGGCACCAGCCACCAAGGCACCCATGTCGAGCGAGTAGAGCTGCTTGTCCTTGAGGTTCTCGGGCACGTCGCCTCTCACGATGCGCTCGGCAAGTCCCTCCACGATGGCTGTCTTACCCACACCAGGTTCGCCAATGAGGATAGGGTTGTTCTTGGTGCGTCGGCTCAGAATCTGGAGCACGCGTCTTATCTCCTCGTCACGGCCTATCACCGGGTCGAGCTTGCCCTGCCGGGCTTGCTCCACGAGGTTTTTGGCATACTTCTCCAGGCTCTGGTAGTTCTCGTCGGCACTCTGCGACTTCACGCTTTCGCCCTGTCGCAGTTCCTGCACGGCCTTGAGCATCTCGTTCTCGCTGGCGCCTGCATCCTTCAGAATGCGGCTGGCGGTGGAGTTCACGTGGAGCAGTCCCAAGAGAATGGGTTCTACGGAAACAAACTCGTCACCCATCTTCTGCGAGTAGTCCACGGCTTTCTGAAGCACGGCGTTTGCGTCGTTGCTCAGATAGGGTTGTCCTCCCTGCACCTTGGGCAGATGACTGATTTCACTGTCTGTGAGCTGTATGATTTGCTGGGCATTGATGCCGAGCTTTTGGAAGATGAAGCCAGCCACATCCTTGGCCTTGTCCATCACTCCGCGGAGCAGGTGCACCGGCTCTATGGCCTGTTGTCCTCCGCTTTGCGCAAGGTTGGCGGCTGCTTGCACCACCTCTTGCGCCTTGATTGTGAATTTGTCGAATGTCATGTTGGTTCTCCTTTCTTTTGTTGTTCATACACGGCTCTCTCAAAAGACGTGCCGAGCGCACGGCTCGTGTCAATTAGGCAGACGAATGCGCCAAATTGTCTTTGTATGGGAAAAAACTTGTTCCGTCGTTTGGCTGTTTCGTGCATTCTTGTTATTTTTGTGCCACCTAATTAAACAAAACTGAAGACTAATGAAACAAATCAAGACTCGTTTTGTAACCATGATGCATGGTTCCTGCAACAGACATTTTATGGCGGCACTGCTATTGTGCGCCTCGTTCACCACTATTTCTGCCCAAATTCAGGATGGCCGCAATTTTGGTATCGACGGTTTTGCAGCCTATTCAGGCACACCCGGCACCAACTGGTATCGTGCCGAAGGCACCACCGGTGGCAAGGGTGGCAAGGTGGTGAAGGCCGACAACTTCACCCAACTTCAGGCCTACTTGCAGGCCAAGGACCCCTACATCGTCATTGTGGACCACGACATTACCACGGGCATCAAATGCTATGTAGACGATCTCAGCACGGGACATCTGCTCGACGATCAGAGTGGCAAGAGCGGAGTGGAACCACCTACGGAGAGCGCGTGCTCGTGGCTTCCAACAAGACGCTTGTTGGCGTGGTGAATCCCGAAACCGGCAAAGCTCCGCTCTTCTCCCACATCACCTTTGTGATGCAGTGTGTGGACAACGTCATCATCCGCAACTGTCGTTTTACCATGGTGGGCGTGCCGGTGCTCAAATCGGGTGAGAATAAAATTGTTGCTCTGCGCGATGGTGAGCCGGTGGAAGTGGGCGACCCCGACTGCATAGGTATCCAGGCAGATAAGGTCAGTGCCACGACTGATTGGGGCGGCCACATTTGGGTAGACCACTGTGAATTCTTCAACGGAGGAGCCAAGAACAAAGACCGCTACGACGGACTGCTCGACTGCAAGAACAATGTGCAGTGGATGACATTCAGCTACAATCTGTTCCACGACCACGACAAGAGTTGCTTGTGGGGCAAGGGTGACGGCGATGTGTATGACAACTGCCGCACCATTTCTTTCCACCATAACTATTTCAACAACATCCAAGGCTCACGTCTTCCCTTGCAGCGTGGCGGTCACGTGCACTACTATAATAATTATATGAAAGGGTGCGAGGATGGATGGGACATTCGTCCTAAAGCAGTGGCACAAGTGGAAGCCTGCTATTTTGAAGACACTAAGTCGCCTATCCGCGCTGACAGAGGTGGAAGTCTCAACATCAATAAGAATGAGGGATACGACCTTATTTTCAGAGGATGCAACAACCTTGTGGAGGGCTACACCAACCTGGACGGAGCCAAGATAAGCAAGAGCTTTAGTGTGGTGAAGACCGACTGGAAGCCCACTAATATCACTTCCACCTACACGGTGAACCAGCTCGACAAGACTGTTGACGTGCCTGCCCTTTGCGAGAAGTATTCGGGTGCCGGCAAGGTGGAAATCTACAAGGCATATACCGATGAGGTTCCTGCAGTCGACGAGGCCGAGTTCAACCGTGCCGCCCAAAACTATGCCACCGCGCCAGCCTACACTGCCGACGGCAAGAAGTATACTCCCACAGCCATCAACCACGTGGACTATGCCCACAATGCCTCAGCCCAAAGCTACACGCTCGATGGCAAGTGCACCCAGGCCACCAAGGGATTGCGTATTGTCAAGCGTATGGCTGCCGACGGGGCTGTGAAGACTGTGAAGTTGCTTTGACCTGCAGTATAGTCTATTTCGCTTCCTTCACAATTAGTCCCCATTGCTTCTATATATTATAAAAATAGGTGTCTTGCCATGAAAGGCAGGGCACCTATTGTATTTCATGCAAACCGCTCAAAAACAAATAAATATAAGGTAAAGGCGAACAAAAGCTATCAATTCCTTTGCCAAGCGCGGAAAAGTTTGTATTTTTGCCGTGAATTACATCATAACACTAATCAATATGAGTTTGAAAATCGTAGTACTTGCCAAGCAAGTACCTGACACCAGAAATGTGGGCAAAGACGCCATGACGGCCGAAGGCACCGTTAATCGTGCCGCATTGCCTGCCATTTTTAACCCAGAAGACTTAAACGCACTCGAACAGGCTCTGCGGCTCAAGGAGCAGAACCCTGGTTCCACAGTAGGCATACTCACCATGGGACCTCCACGTGCAGCCGAAATCATCCGTCAGGGACTCTATCGCGGAGCCGATACAGGCTGGCTACTCACCGACCGTCTCTTTGCCGGTGCCGACACCCTCGCCACTTCTTATGCCCTTGCTACGGCCATCAAGAAGATTGGTAATGTGGATGTGGTTATCGGTGGACGCCAGGCCATCGATGGCGACACTGCACAGGTGGGACCGCAGGTGGCACAGAAGTTGGGCCTCTCGCAGGTGACCTATGCTGAGGAAATAGAGAAATGTGAAGACGGCAAACTTACCATCCGCCGCCATATCGACGGAGGAGTGGAAACCGTTGAGGCTCCCATGCCTGTGGTGGTGACAGTGAATGGAAGTGCGGCGCCTTGTCGTCCGTGCAATGCCAAACTGGTGATGAAATTCAAGCGCGCTACCGCTCCTTTGGAGCGCAAGCCAGACGATGCTTACAACTATCTGTATGACGAACGTCCATACCTCACCCTTAACCAGTGGTCAGTGGCCGATGTCGACGGCGATCCGCAGCAGTGCGGACTCTCTGGCTCGCCCACCAAGGTGAAGGCCGTGAAGAACATCGTGTTCCAGGCCAAGGAGAGCAAGACGCTCACTGCCAGCGATGCAGACGTAGAGGGACTGATCAAGGAATTGTTGGACGAAAAGATTATTGGATAAGAAGATATGAACAACGTATTCGTATATTGCGAGATAGAGGGCACGGTCGTGGCCGAAGTATCTCAGGAGTTGCTCACCAAGGGACGCAAGCTCGCTAACCAACTCGGCGTGCAACTCAACGCCATTGTTGCCGGCACAGGCATCAAGGGCAAGGTAGAGGCACAGATTCTGCCATACGGCGTGGATAAACTGTTCGTGTTCGACGGCGAGGGACTCTTCCCCTACACCTCGGCACCACACACCGACATATTGGTCAACTTGTTCAAGGAGGAAAAACCGCAGATATGCCTCATGGGTGCCACCGTCATAGGTCGCGACCTGGGTCCGCGCGTGTCGTCGTCGCTCACCAGCGGACTGACTGCCGACTGCACTCAGCTTGAGATTGGTGACTATGACGACAAGAAGAGCGGCAAGCACTATGAGGGACTGCTCTATCAGATTCGTCCAGCTTTCGGCGGCAACATCGTTGCCACCATTGTCAATCCCGACCATCGTCCGCAGATGGCTACCGTGCGCAGCGGTGTGATGCAGAAGGCTCTCTATGAAGGCAAGGCTGAGGAAGAAGTGGTCTATCCTGACGTGGCGAAGTACGTGCCCGTGGAAGACTATGTAGTGAAAGTGCTCGACCGCCACGTGGAGGCTGCCAAGCATAACCTCAAGGGCGCACCTATCGTGGTGGCTGGTGGTTATGGTGTGGGCAGCAAGGAAGGCTTCGACCAGCTGTTCCAGCTCGCCAAGGAACTGCATGGTGAGGTGGGCGCTTCGCGTGCTGCCGTGGATGCCGGATGGGTAGACCATGACCGACAGATTGGTCAGACAGGTGTCACCGTTCACCCCAAGGTCTACATTGCCTGTGGCATTTCGGGCCAGATACAGCACATTGCCGGCATGCAGGACTCGGGCATCATTATCTCCATCAACAGTGACCCCGATGCTCCCATCAACAAGATTGCCGACTACGTCATCACTGGTACGGTGGAAGAAGTAGTGCCCAAGCTCATCAAATATTACAAACAGAACTCAAAGTAAAGAACAACCATGGCAAACTATTATAGCGATCATCCAGAGTTCGATTTCTATCTCAGCCATCCTGAAATGAAGCGGGTGGTGGAACTCAAGGAACGCAACTTCGCAGACAAAGACCAGTATGAGGATGCCCCTGTAGACTTCGACGACGCTATCGAAAACTACAAGCGCGTGCTCGACATCACAGGCGACATTGCCGCCAATATCATTGAACCCAACTCTGAGGACGTGGACCTCGAGGGACCTCATCTCTTTGACGGTCGCATGCACTATGCATCGAAGACCTATGACAACCTCGACGCTACACGGAAGGCCGGACTTTGGGGTATCTCCATGCCTCGCCGCTACGGTGGACTGAACATGCCTATCACACCTTACTCTATGGCTTCCGAGATTGTGTCGCAGGCTGATGCCGGTTTCCAGAACATCTGGTCGCTCCAGGACTGCATAGAGACACTCTATGAGTTCGGCTCAGAGGAGCAACGCAAAAAGTACATCCCACGTGTGTGTGCTGGCGAGACCATGAGTATGGACCTCACCGAGCCTGATGCCGGTAGTGACTTGCAACGTGTGATGCTCAAGGCTACCTACAGCGAGAAAGACCAGTGCTGGTATCTCAACGGCGTGAAGCGCTTCATCACCAACGGTGACTCCGACATACACCTGGTGCTCGCCCGTTCGGAAGAGGGAACCCACGACGGACGTGGCCTGTCTATGTTTATCTATGACAAGCGCGACGGTGGAGTGACTGTGCGTCACATAGAGAACAAACTCGGCATCCACGGTTCGCCCACCTGCGAACTTGTCTACAAGAACGCCAAGGCAGAACTGTGCGGCAACACTCGATTGGGTCTCATCAAATATGTCATGGCACTGATGAACGGTGCCCGTCTGGGCATTGCCGCACAGTCGGTGGGCGTGAGCCAGGCTGCCTACAACGAGGGACTTGCTTATGCCAAGGAACGCAAGCAGTTCGACACTGCTATCGTGAAGTTCCCTGCCGTGTTCGACATGCTTTCACGCATGAAAGCAAAACTCGATGCTGGCCGTTCTATTCTGTATCAGACAGCACGCTTTGTCGATATATACAAGGCTCTCGACGACATTGCCCGTGAACGCAAACTCACTCCCGAGGAGCGTCAGGAGCAGAAGAAGTACAGCAAGCTTGCCGATGCCTTCACGCCATTGGCCAAGGGTATGAACTCAGAGTATGCCAATCAGAATGCCTACGATGCCATCCAGATTCATGGCGGTTCGGGCTTCATCATGGAGTACAAGAGCCAGCGGCTCTACCGCGATGCCCGCATATTCTCCATCTACGAGGGTACAACCCAGTTGCAGGTGGTGGCTGCCATCCGCTACATCACCAACGGCACCTATCTCGGCATCATTAAGGAAATGCTTGGCCGTGAGGTGGACGAGAGCCTGAAGACGCTCAAGGCACGCATTGAAAAGATGGTGGAGAAGTACGAGGAAGTGCTCGAGGAAGTAAAGGCAGAAGGCAACCAGGAAAAGCAGGACTTTGTGGCACGTCGTCTCTACGAGATGACTGCCGACATCATCATGTCGCTCCTCATTGTAGAGGATGCCACACGTGCTCCCGAGCTGTTTGCGAAGAGTGCCAACGTGTATGTGCGCATGGCACATGCCGAAGTGGCTGCCCACTACGACTTCATCAAGAACTTCAACGCTGCCGACCTGGACTACTACCGTCAGCTTGAAACGGAAAAACAAGACGCAGAATAAGGCTGAAATGATATAAGAACTAAGGAACCCTCACCCGCACCGGATAAGCCGGCAAGGGTGGGGGGTCCTTTAGTTTTGTGTCGCTTTTCTTGTGTGGCACGCATAATATTCGTACCTTTACACCCGGAAAACTATAAAACATATTAGATGAAATCAGACATAGAAATCGCACGCAGCATTGCGTTGACCCCTATCAACGACATTGCGCGTGAGTATGGCATCCCTACGGATGAAATTGAAAACTACGGACGTTACATTGCCAAAACTCCCATCAAACTTATCGACGAGGAGAAAGTGAAGAAGAATAACCTCATCCTTGTTACTGCTATCACACCCACCAAGGCTGGTATAGGCAAGACTACGGTCAGCGTGGGACTGGCGCTTGGACTGAACCGCATCGGCAAGAAGGCATTCTGCGCCCTGCGTGAACCTTCGCTCGGTCCCTGTTTCGGCATGAAGGGTGGCGCTGCCGGTGGCGGCTATGCACAGGTGTTGCCGATGGACAAGATAAACCTTCATTTCACGGGCGACTTCCATGCCATCACTTCTGCACACAACATGATTTGTGCCCTGCTCGACAACTATCTCTATCAGAACCGCGACAATGGTTTCGCACTCAAGGAGGTGCTTTGGAACCGGGTACTCGACATCAACGACCGTGGCTTGCGCTATATAGTCACAGGACTGGGTGCCAAGACCAATGGCATCACCAGAGAGTCGAGCTTCGACATTACGCCAGCTTCGGAAATCATGGCCATACTCTGTCTTGCCACCGACGAGGCTGATCTCCGCCGGCGCATTGAGAACATACTCCTGGGCTATACCTACGACGACAAGCCTTTCACCGTGAAAGATCTCGGTGTGGCAGGTTCCATCACCGTTTTGCTCCGCGATGCGCTTTCGCCCAATCTGGTGCAGACCACAGAGCATACACCAGCATTCGTGCATGGTGGTCCGTTTGCCAACATCGCTCATGGCTGCAATTCCATTCTTGCCACCAAGATGGCAATGACCTTTGGCGACTATACGGTGACAGAGGCAGGATTCGGTGCCGACCTGGGTGCAGAGAAGTTCTTCGACGTGAAGTGTCGCAAGGCAGGTCTCTGTCCGAAGCTCACCGTGATTGTTGCCACCACACAAGCTCTTAAACTTCATGGAGGCGTTGACGTGGAAGACATCAAGCAACCTAACGCCGAGGGACTCACTCGTGGACTCGCTAACCTCGACAAGCACATTGCCAACATGCAGTCGTATGGACAGACTGTGGTCGTGGCGTTCAACCGCTATGCCAACGACACCGAGGATGAAATAGACATTGTGCGCCGTCATTGTGCCGACCTTCACGTGGGCTTTGCCGTGAACAATGCTTTCTGTGAGGGTGGAAAGGGTGCTGAAGACCTGGCACGGCTTGTGGTGGAAACCATTGAGAACGAGCCTTCGGCTTCGCTCCAGCTTGCCTATGCCGACGATGACAACGTGGAGACAAAGATAGACAAGGTGTCGCGCAAGATTTACGGCGCAGCCTATGTAACCTATAGTCCTACAGCACGCAAGAAACTCGACATCATCAAGCGTCTCGGCTATGAGCGTTTCCCTGTGTGCATAGCCAAGACGCAGTATTCGTTCTCTACAGACCCTAAACAGTTGGGGGTGCCGACAGGTTTTGAGGTACACGTGCGTGACATTGTTATCAATGCCGGTGCCGAGATGCTCGTGGCTGTGGCTGGCGACATCATGCGCATGCCTGGCTTGCCCAAGTCGCCACAGGCTTTGCGCATAGACCTTGTGGACGGCGAAATCGAAGGACTATCATAACGCTGGCTGCGGTCTCTTGGAATTTACACATACACGCCCTGAAAGAACAAAAGAAGATTGACGCATAAGGGTTGACATTACTTTTGTTCTTTCAGGGCGTGACTGTTATGTTGCTATACACAGGGGAGTTGGCAGGACGGACTTCGGCATGCTTTTCTCCATTCATACAAAAATACCTGTTTTTTATTTTGTATTGTCTTCGATTTGCACTACCTTTGCCTTTACAATCAATCAACAGACATTTCTAATTAATTAAAACCGGAACGATGAAAAGATTTGCATTTAAGATGTATCTCAAGAAAGGCTGCGAGAAAGAGTACGCCAAGCGTCATGCAGCCATTTGGCCTGAACTGAAACAGATGATTAAGGACCAGGGAGTAAGTGACTACAGTATTTTCTGGGACAAGGAAACAAATCTGCTCTTTGCCGTGCAGAAGTGTGACAAGGAAACCAATAGTCAGGACACAACCAACGTGGATCCCATTACTCAGAAATGGTGGGACTCCATGGTCGACATTATGGAGGTGAACCCCGACAACTCACCTGTCAGCATTCCACTTGAGGAACTTTTCCACATGGACTGACTGACAATTGGATGTATTAGAACAAGAGGCATAGGGACTAGTCCCTATGCCTCTTGTGTGTTGAAGCGCTTGTCCAGGTCGTGGCAAAGGCGCTTGTAGGGCTCGCTGCGCTGAAACCCCATGTTCTTCTTGAGCATTTGCTCTATGTCGGCAAGGCTGTGCGTGTAGCACGACAGTTCGTTATGCTTTTGCACGGTGTGCACGGCTTTGCTGTAGATTTCGTTTTCGCGCTCACGGATGAGCAGGTCGCAGATGCGTTTCAGCATTGGCACCACCACATTGTCGAACAGATGATGCCCTTGGATATATAAGTAGGTGGTTTGGGGTGTTACCCCCAACGACTTGAGTTCTTCTTTGAGCTTGAGCCAACTTTCTTTGGCGTTGGGATGCTGGCGCTGCATTTGCTGCACCTTGCGCATGGCTTTCCGTCTGACGTTGGCAATGGCGGCCTGTGGATTCTGCAGGTTGAAGTTGCCGGTTTCGATGACACGGTTGAAGTCTGTGATGGTGAATTCCCCATAGTGCGTGTTGCGGTACACCCAGATGTTCCATACGAAGAGCGGGAAGATGGCTTCGGAAAACTGTGTGAGATAGTCAACGAAATCGAATAAGGCATGGTCGTTGAGTGTCACCATCACGCAAACGTTGTGGAGGCTTGGTGCATAGCATTGATAGTTCTCGATGGCATACACATAGGTGTGGAACACATAGGGATTGTGGATGATCTTTTCCGAAACCGCAGTGACACCCTGCAGCAGGTAGTCATAGTCGGCGTCCACACAGGCAATCATGTTGTCGCCCACACGCTCCTCGAGCAGATTCATGAGCACTTGCTTTTTCCCCTTGGTGAGGTTTACGCGTGTGGGTAGCATCACTTCGAAATAGCGGTGCTCGTTTTCATAGTCGCTCAGTACCGAGCGCCAGAAAAACACGTCGTCGTAGCTTTCCACGTAAGCCACGATTTTCTGTCGCGCTTTCTTGGAGTTGAGCCGGTTGGCAGCCTCGAAGTAGAGCGACGACAGGTTTTCATTCAATCGCTTGCTCATAGGCTCCTTATTCTTTGACGGTGATGTCGGTCACTTCGGTTACATGGTTCATCCAACCGTTCATGATGACGGCAGGCGAGTGGGTGGTGAGGATGATCTGCACGTTCTCGTTGAGGTCCATAATCAGGTCGATGAGCTGTTTCTGCCATTCAATGTGCAGGCTCACTTCAGGTTCGTCCATAAAAAGGACGTAGGGCAGGTTGTCCTCCACCAGTACGGTGAGCAGGATAGCGAGAATCTGCTTTTCTCCGCTCGAAAGTTGGTAGGGCAGCAAGGTCTCGCCCATCTGTGAGAACTTGATTTCGTTCTCTCCCCGGATTATCTTTTTGCCGGTTTCCTTAAACAGCTTGTCAATGATGTCTTGGAATTTTTTCTTAGGCTCACTGATGCGCTGTGCCTTTTCCGCAGCATCCTCACCACCCTCTTGCAGTACGGCAATGATGCGGTTGCCGATGTTCACCTGGTAGTCGAGATATTTGCGTTGCAGGTTGTAGAGCTGCCAGTCGAGTTCCGTCACCAGGCTGAGGTCTACTTTCGAGATGACCTCGGCGTTGACCAAAGGCCGGTCGAAAGAGCGAATCACGTCGAAGCGAATCCATGTGGAATCTTCGGGTACGACCTTCAGGTGAACACCCTTGAGTTGATGACTGGCAAATTCGCCGCCACCGATGAGGCCTTTCACCACCTTGTTGAGGATGGTGCTTTTGCCCACGCCATTGATGCCGCTGAGTATGTTCACCCTTCTGTCCAGGTTCCATACGATGTGCTTGCGTCCGCTCCAGAGCGAGTCAATCTCTATTTGCTGTATAAAATCCGCGTATTTTTGCATAGTTCAATGGATTGATTGGTTTGACTGCAAAGATAGTGCAAATGGGCGAAATAATGAAATTTAAAGTTGTTTTTGATTGTTCGGAAGAAGAAACAAGGTGGAACCAGAGTTCTTTATGGGTTCATCAGGGATTGAGAGCGACTGTTATGGTATTGATATTCGGATTGACAATGAACGGGCAAAAAGCCCACCAATAACGTGTCATTGTTCTCTGGCGTTCTTGTTTGACGACCGCCCTTACGCGCGCACGCGCGCAGGAAAAGTCTTTCGTTTTCTCGGCACTATCTATCACGTTTCTTGAAATCTGACATTTTTTTATTTGTCTATTAGTAAGATATGTAGAGTGATAGATTAGTGATAGATGGCTTAACATCTATCACTAATTCGTCGTTCGCAAAATCCAAGTAGAGTGCCCAGCCACTTGCACCCCGTAAGTCTGCCACTTGCACCCCGTAAGTCTGCCACTAACACGTCATTAGTCATTCATTAACAAGCAGCAGATGGCTTGTTTTAGTAAGCTAATTCGGTTCGGAAGCGATTTGCATGAATTCTCTTAATCGGTTCCAGTCTTTCAAAAAAAAGTGTTGATGGAAGACATAACTGAAGGAAATTGGATGCCAAGAAATTTTCATGGGTGTATTGCCGTTAAATCCAATGGGCCTTGGGTAATAAAACAAAAAAGTGGCAAACCTTCACAGGCAGACCACTTCATCTCAATAGGTATTAGTTCTTTAAGGGTAAAAAGATTGTATTCAGGATAACGTTCCAAAGGTAAACATTATTTGGAAATATGGCAAGAAATGTTTTAGTATTTTTGTCTTATTTTGCAAACCAATGCATGTAGTTAACTTCTGTTTGCATTTCTGTCTGCCTATAATGTCGTTCCGATGGTTCGCTTATGCGATATTGACAGAACGAAGCATTGACACAAAAAGCGTGACAACACAGCAAGAGAATTATAAATAAGGTGAAAATCTGACAATGTTTCAGTTTTTATATGTAATTTTGTACGCAATAGCCTGTCATGGCATGCTTTTTGCCAAATAGTACAGAAAGAACAAAAGAACAGTATTCATATCAACAATCCAAGATTAATGAACGAAGTAAAGACTTTGGTGGAAAACATCATCAAAGGAATTCAAGAGAAAAAAGGTCAGGGAATCGCCATCGCTGACCTTCGCGACATTGACGGCACAGTGTGCCAGTATTTCATCATCTGTCAGGGTGGTTCGCCGCAGCAGGTTGACGCTATTGCCGAATCGGTGAGCGACACTGTACGCGAGAACTGTCATGAGAAACCTGTCAACTGCATCGGCTTGGAAAATGCGCAGTGGGTGGCTATGGACTATGTAGACGTGATGGTACACATCTTCATTCCAGAGGCGCGTGACTATTATGATCTGGAGAATCTGTGGGAGGATGCCAAGTTGACACGAATCCCAGACTTAGACTAATACAAAGGATAAAAAGGAGCACGAAGCTAAGGCAAGACATAGCCGGAACGTTTGTGGCTCCCAATAATCAAGAATCGCAAATGGACAACAACAAAAAGAACGATCCCAGAAAGAAAATGCCCAAATTCAACATGGGCTGGATATACGGCCTCGTCATCTTGGCACTCTTCCTTGTTTGGGTAGGAGGAGGCAAAGACTTTGATGGTGGCAGCGTGAGTACTACAGCCAGCTACACAGACTTCAAGAAGTTTGTTGCGGCAGGCTATGCTTCATCCATTGAAATCAACAAGGATGCCAGTACGCTCCGCATGTTTGTCACTCCCGAACATGTGCGCGACGTTTTTAAGCGTGGTGCCGACCAAGTGGGCAGAAAGCCTTATGTCAAGGTGGAAATCGGGTCTACAGACCAGGTGGAACAATTCCTTGAGGCAGAGCGTACGGCCGGTAAGTTCAAGGGTGACTATTCCTACGTGAACGACAACAACTCGTTTCTCAATATGCTCATATCGTGGTCGCCCATGATTATCATCTTCTTGTTCTGGTTCATCCTCATGCGCCGCATGGGTGGTGGTATCGGTTCAGGCGGTTCAGGCGGCGTGTTCAGCGTGGGCAAGAGCAAGGCCAAGATGTATGAGAAGGGTGGTGAATTGGGCATCACCTTTAAGGACGTGGCCGGACAAGCCGGTGCCAAGCAGGAAGTGCAGGAGATTGTAGACTTCCTTAAAAACCCCGGCAAGTATACGGAGTTGGGTGGAAAAATTCCCAAGGGTGCCTTGCTCGTAGGCCCTCCAGGTACCGGAAAGACACTGCTCGCCAAGGCTGTGGCGGGTGAGGCCGGAGTTCCTTTCTTCTCCATGAGCGGAAGCGATTTTGTAGAGATGTTTGTAGGTGTTGGCGCCAGTCGTGTGCGCGACTTGTTCAGACAAGCCAAGGAGAAGTCGCCATGCATTATCTTCATCGACGAAATCGATGCAGTGGGACGCGCCCGCAGTCAAAGCCCGTCAATGGGCAGCAATGACGAGCGTGAGAGTACGCTCAATGCATTGCTTACCGAGATGGATGGATTCGGTACCAATAGTGGCGTAATTGTGCTTGCTGCCACCAACCGTGCCGACATGCTCGACAAGGCTCTGCTCCGTGCCGGACGTTTCGACCGACAGATACACGTAGACCTGCCTGACCTCACCGAGCGCAAGCAGATATTTCAAGTGCACCTTAAACCCGTTAAGATAGACAACACTGTAGACATTGACCTCCTAGCACGCCAGACACCGGGCTTTTCCGGTGCAGACATAGCCAACGTGTGCAATGAGGCTGCCCTAATTGCTGCACGCAACAACAAAAAGAGTGTGAGCAAGCAGGACTTCCTTGATGCTGTGGACCGCATCATTGGCGGACTGGAAAAGAAGACCAAGGTGATGACCGCACAGGAGAAACGTGCCATAGCTCTGCACGAGGCAGGTCACGCTACCATCTCCTGGTTCTGCGAGCATGCCAATCCTTTGGTCAAGGTGAGCATCGTGCCACGTGGACAAGCACTCGGCGCAGCTTGGTATCTTCCAGAAGAACGCTCCATTACCACCAAGGAGGAGATGCTCGACGAGATGTGTTCGCTTTTGGGTGGACGAGCCGCAGAGGAACTCTTTACGGGGCATGTCTCTACAGGAGCCATGAACGACTTGGAGCGCGCTACCAAGGAAGCACAATATATGATTGCTTATTGTGGCATGAGTGACAAATTGCCCAACATCTGTTATTACAATAATCAGGAATATCAATTCCAGCGCCCTTATTCTGAAACCACTGCCAAGGTGATGGATGACGAGGTGCTCAAGATGATTAACGAGCAGTATGATCGTGCTAAGCAGATACTGCTGGAGCACAAGGAAGGCCACAACAAACTTGCGGAAGTCCTTATCTGCAGAGAGGTGATATATGCCGAAGACGTAGAGAAGATTTTTGGCAAGCGCCCGTGGGTGAGCCGGTCACAGGAAATCATTGACGAATCGAATCCAAACTACGATAAGGAGCACAAGGGGATTGAGAGTAAGGTGGACGACAACTCCTCAGACACTTCTGCCAATGTCGAAGCTGGCGACAAAAGTAATAACGACAATATGCAAAATAAGGAATAATCCATGACAGAGAAAATTCAAAACCTCATCACCCGAACTATTACCGGTGTGCTCTTTGTGGCCATCATGGTCACCTGTTTTCTGCGTCCTGAGGCTATGGTCCTGCTCTTTGCTCTCATCACGGGGCTTAGCCTGTGGGAATACACAGGGCTGGTTAACGACCGGGAGAATGTGCAGGTCAATCGGTTCATCACTACCGTGGCGGGTGTTTATTTCTTCTTCGCTATGGCAGGCTACATCACTCGGCTTACTCCCACAATGGGCGTGTTCATACCCTATCTGCTCACTATTGTCTATCTGTTTATCAGTGGACTTTACACCAAAAGCAAGGACCCCATTAACGACTGGGCCTATGCCATGCTCGGCCAGATGTACATCGCCTTGCCCTTCTCCATGATTCTTGTGCTGGGATTCCAGAGCATGCCTAATGGCGACATTGCCTTCAATTCGCTTCTGCCCCTAAGTGTCTTTGTCTTTCTTTGGACCAACGACACGGGTGCCTACTGCAGTGGCTCGCTTTTCGGCCGTCACAAACTCTTTCCTCGGGTGAGTCCGGGTAAAAGTTGGGAAGGAAGTATCGGCGGCGGCATTCTTGTGCTGATCGTAGCTTCAGCCTTGGGCTATTATGAGAACATGCTCACGGATGTCCCCTCCAATTTGAGCCTCATTGAGTGGGCAGGATTGGGACTGGTGGTCGTGGTGTTCGGCACTTGGGGCGACTTGGTGGAAAGTCTTTTCAAACGTATACTGGGGGTTAAGGATAGTGGCAACATACTGCCCGGTCACGGCGGTATGCTTGATCGGTTTGACTCATCGCTTATGGCGATTCCCGCCTCAGTGATTTATTTATACACACTGACACTCATATAGAAAACATAACAAATCAAATAACATTCTGAGGGACAGGCTTTAAATGGTCTGTCCCTCTTTTTCGTTTGACACTGTGTAGCAATCTATTGAGTTGGTGGAATGGGCATTGAATAAAGTGCAGGCACACTTCTTGCTCCAAGCATACGCATGTCTTAGGCATGTCAAATGCTCATGTAAACAGAGGCCGGAGAATGAAACAGAAGAATGAAAGTAGTTTCTTTCTACGATGTGATACAAGAGAGAATGTTTTTTCTTTTACAATCGGGTGCATACAGCATAAAGGCTGTATGCACCCGATTGTCCGTATTGAGAGTCAAACAAACCATAAAGTTTGATTTCTTGTTGTTTGAAGAGATTACCTGTTGGCGGAATTAATTTAGTGCATACTTAATTCTGCCAATGGGCTTGTC
>CAJKDU010000011.1 GCA_905198745.1 uncultured Prevotella sp.
TCCTGTCGGATACCATAGTTGATAAACTTTCCATCAAGTCCCTTTCCCATAGTGTACTGTTATTCTTTATAGTCTGAAGGATAGAAGCAGTCCCAATTTATAATATCGGTAGTGTTTTCTATCTTCAGTGGTGAATATTTCCAGTTGCTGCCGTCAGCAATGATGACCCCTCCCTTGAGGTATTTGCTTTGATTTTCCTCGCTTGCCATATAGTCAATCAGAGCATTATGCTTTGCTGGAGCATCGGCATCGCTGCCAACACTCTTTGTGTCGAAGAGGAATATTTGTCCGTTCTTCATACGGATAACAAAGTCAACATAGAACAGCGCTTTCGCCCCTGTTCCATCCACATAGCTTACGGCGTAATGTTGCTTTCCGCTATCCCCGTTCTTATACCACCAATCAATATACTCAGTGTTAGCTTCAAGGTAAGCCTCAAACATACGTTCAGGAGACGAAGCGTTGCGTAGCTGCACGAACGGCATAAGCGCATGGTTCTTCACATCGTCTACAACGACGTTGTTATCCTCTTTGTAGAGACGGTCAGCCGGCACTTCCCAGTCGTACTTCACAAACGACTTCTCAGACTTCTCTTTCTGTCGTTGTGTAAGAATATTGAGATAACGATTAAGCGCACGTGAGATGATGTCTTCAAAGCGAGGGCGGTTTTTGTGATAAAGAATCACCTTCACCGCATCCGTTTCAAACAGACCGAAGAGTTGTTCCATTGCTTCCTTCAGTGCCATGCCGAGCGTAGGAATACTCACTTTCTCAAACTGGGCACCAATTAATCGGGCACAGAACACATTGAAGGTAGCGTTAAGCTCCTGCATGGTGCGTATATACTTAGCCTTGTTTGCAGCGAGAGTCTGACCTATTTCTCCCGTAATGTTCAAGTCTTCAATAATCTCCACGCCGATACTCTGCACTTTAAACTCAATCTTGTCCATCACCGCACGGCGGTTCTTTGATATTTGGCTCTCGTGTTCAGAACCGTCCTCCTCAGGAAGAGGCTCGTCGCCATACAACTCCTCCTCGGTGAAGAGCGAAAGCTGTCTGTTTTTGATTTGCAACAGCTCCTCAAACACCTTAATTAGCAGAGGCAGGAAGTCGCTGCCAAGACGTTTACGGCCTATGGCAGGGCGTTCACAGTATTCCGACTGCAACGAAACGTTGCATAGATTCTCTCTTCTTATAGTATGAATTGTAGAGAGATAATCCATATCCTCTGGTTCTATCTTTACAAGATTTTGGCTGATGTTGGTATATACATAGCCTTTGTTCAGTCTGTCATCCTGATAAAATTTCTGTTCAGGCATACGCAGAATGCGTCCTACGGTCTGTGCGCCGAAAGTGAAGCTTTCTATCTTGCGGAAGATAAGCAATACTGCAGCACGAGGACAGTCCCAACCGAGTGCGATGGCTTGTTTGAAAAGCAGGGCTTCTGTCATGTTGTCGTTTTGCTCCAGTCCGTCCACATTCACCTTTTCGCCGCTCAGCCATACCGCAAGACGATTGTTGGTAGTGTTAATGCCGTGAATCGTGTCGAGATACAGGGTCACTTCGTCCTTGATGCTTGTGTCCTCGGTGCTCATAGATTCAGAGCCGTCGTTAGGCAGCTGGATAAGAAGCAACGGATTTATATTTACTCCAAGACGCTTGTATGCTTCCGCAAGTTCATTGCGCTTCTTCAGCGCCAAACTGACAAGATGCTGTGTGAGCGACATTTCGGGAGACGAGAAGTCGAGTGCAGGATTGATGACCACTCCTTCCTTGATCATCTGTTCTTCGATAACATGCTGACGATACACCTTTACCTTCTCTTCTGGATTAGCAGTAATAGGTGTGGCAGAAATGCGTATCTCCAGCTTCGGCATGATATTCTGCAATACCTTTTCCGACTTCTTAGCCTGTCGTCCGCCAAACATGTGTTCCTCGTCGATGATGACTATGAGCGGTATTTCTTGTTCTATCTGGGTGCGACGAGTAAGGTCGTAGAGCGAAGCACTCTGCTCCGTATCGCGGATCATAAGTGCATTGTCCTTGTTGATGCTCTCCCAGTTGACAAACAGGATTTCGCCTGGATGTATATATCCGTTGGCAGAATGGTCCATATCGTCGTAGACAATGGGGTGAAGCTCGCGCGTTTCGGTGAAGAAGGTCTTCATCTTGAAGTAGCTCTGCTCGTGCAGCTTGTTTGGGGCTATCCACATGAACGCCACTTCAGAGCATGGTGCATCGGCACGCTCTGTCAGTTCGGTGCAGAGGCGCATAAGCATCTCTGATGCCATGATGGTCTTACCAGACCCCGTAGGTGCTTCAAAAACAAGGGTGTGTCGCTGTCCGGCAAGTGACAGTAAGTCGATAGACTTATCAACCAATTCTTGTACAGCCTTTTGCTGATATTTCAATACTTTCATGCTTCGCCTCCTTCCTCATTCATGTTGTCGTTTTCTCCAAAGTCGAGTGTCTGTTGTGCGTTTGCTTCGGCTTCTGCCTGTGCTTTCATTTCCTGCAACGCTTCGTCAAGGAATTTTGGCTTACGCTTGGGCAAAACTCGCTTGTATGCCTCATAAATGGCAGATGGCAGGGCGCATAACTTTACACGCTCGGCAACATCTTCGAAATCGTCGGTGTATGGGTCGGCGCCTGGCGAGAACACATACACCATAGTCTTGATGCCGTCGTCCTCGGTTTGTGCCATGAGCTGCACCAATAGCTGTATGGCACGCTCCTCGTAAATCACAAGCATACGATTTCCTTGCCCGTTATCAAAATAGCGGGCAATGTTAGGATTGATGTTTTTGCTACAGAATGGTGCTTCTGTGTAAACATCGTTCTTGATGCAAAGCATGTCGGTGGCGAGATGCACAAGCTGACGCATGTTCTTTACGCTCTTGTCGCGAGAGAGGAGCGTAGTGCGGTAGTAGCGAAGGTTGTTGGCGTGAAGACCTTCAACCGTCTCGCCCTTAGGTGTGATGTAGCCTTGGATTACTCGCTTGTTGCGCTCGTAGGTAACTTCCTCACAGATGTTGTTCTCGTTGTTGGTGACAAGGATACATTTGCGGTGGCCGCCATCTTCGGCGTTGAGCTGCATGGTGGCATCTAATGTTGTACCAGAACCTGCAAAAAAATCTAATACATATATATCATTTTTTTTATTAGTATATTGTATTAGTTTTATAATAAGTTCACATGGCTTGGAAAAGGAAAAGTTTATAGATAAATCTCCTAATCTGTTTGTTCCTAACGAGTTTATACAATCATCAATATAGTTAGGAGGTACTTTTCCTTTTTCTTCTGCATCTTTCTGATATCTTTTTGTATATACATTCCAAAATGAAGGCTCTCCAAATTCGTTAATAAGAGTTGCTTTCTTTACCTTCTTAAATACTAATAGGTCTTTTTGTTTAAGATAGCTTTCCCATGACCATCTCCAACATTTATCCTGATTACTTATAGGTTTTACATATGAAGCATCCATTACTTTTTCAGGATAAACATTACCAGGTGGAATGATAAAGGATTTATCTGGACATTCTATATAGTATCTTTGATTTGGACGTGGGTCTAATGAACCTTGGTAAAGTGATTTTGTACACTCGTAATATTCTCCACGCCTTTTGCCTCCTTTTTCTACATGTGGAAATTTAGAAGTGTTTGGAGAAAAAAATCTTGAAACATCAGATTTTGAATTGCAATATACTAATACATAATCTACAGAAGGAGAAAAATGTGTTCCTTTACCATTTCCCTTCTTTTGTACACGCGGAATTATAGCTAATTGATTCTGCTCGAAAAAAATTTCATTGCACAATAAAGTTAATTGTACAAGTTCATCAGATCCTATAGAGATAAAAATTACCCCCCGAAGCAAGTAAAGACTTCGCAATCTGAAGTCTTTTGTTCATAAACGACAGCCACTTAGAATGACGATAGCCGTCTTCACGGTCTACAAAAGAATCGTTGTAGACAAAATCCTTATTGCCTGTATTGTATGGCGGATCAATATAAATCACGTCAATCTTGCCCTCGTGAGTATAAGCAAGAGTAGTGAGCGCTTCGAGGTTGTCACCCTCGATAAGAATATGGTTAGGTGCATCGGGAGCATCGCTCACGATGGCGCGTTCGGTCACTTCGGTAAGAACCGGCAGTTCATCCACGAGACGTGTTTCAATATCTTCTGGCTTGTCCTCCCACACCAAGCCATACTTCTTCTGAGAACGAAGAAGCTCAACAAGCGAAGCTTTTTCTTCGTTTGTCAAGCCATCAAGCTGCGTTATTTTTTTCGCAAGTTCATATTTATTCATGTTCAGCGTTCTGTTTCGTTAGAATGTAGAGAATTGTTATTTCTTAGTGTCATTGAGTAAATCTTTGACATCAACCCCAAGAGCTTTAGCTATTTTGTCAAGGGTCTGCAAATCAGGCTGCGCAGTATTTGTGCACCATTTGCTTACCGTGCAAGTGGACTTATTAAGCTGTTCTGCTAACCATTTTCCCGATTTGCCTTGCTCAACAAGAACCACTTTAATTCTATTTAGATTTACCATAGTTTCTAATTTATTAAATATAAAAGCAAATTTATCAAAAAAAAGAGTAAAACAACGAAAGTTAAGATTGTTTTTATTAAATTTTAAGATAAGAGGATTTTGTTAGAGTCAGATAGATTTAGTTATATAAAAACCGATGGTACCATTTACTCTTGGTATCATCGGTTTTATAAGTGATAAATACACCTGTTAGATTCTGTTCAATATCAAATCCCATGTCTCGCACAAGTTGCTTGACAACATTGACTTTGACTGTTGAAGCATCCTCTTTATCATAGAGAAGAAGAAAAACCACTTGACCATTTTCTATATCTGTAAGGATATTGAAAGTAATGACCCTTGCTCCACCAGATTTTCCTTTGCCTTTAGCTTTGATAGCCATACGGATTTTGCGTATGTTTTTTGTAATCTCATCGCCTTGCAAAGGATTGTTCTTAATGCTTTCAAGAAACACCTTGTAGTCTTATTTAAAACTTGAGTTAGACAATTATCTTCAATTCGTCTGTTTCGTTAACAATTATTTGTTCCCAGGGACTAAAGTAATGATTTATGTCAGTTGGGTTCACATAAAAAGCTGGCTGAAAGCACAATCTGTTTTTAATCCTACGATATCAGGCATCACTGTGAATCTCGGCTGCCCCAAATTTATGAGGGCTGCCACCCTTAGGTGACAGCCCTCCTTAACGTTAGTATGTTATGAAAAATTTGAGAGAATAGAAACTTCACAGTTTCCGTGTTGTTGTTTTACTAAACATGATTTATAGAGAAAGCATAGAAATTTATCTTATTTGAGTATAGTCGAAGTCGTGGGTTGTGCCAACTTCTGCAGTGTAGAGTCTGTCTTCACCGAGTCGTTCATGGCTACCGACAAACCTTTTACCATACGATGGGCGCTTGCCGTTTCAGTGGCAGGCTGCTCCTCATTGTTGAATGCCACTTGAGCGGCATTGCCAAGCGTAAGGAAAATGGCCACGACAGCTGCAGCCTTGAACAGCGGTGTCAATCTGTGTGCCATGGTTACCACACGTGCTTTGACATGTGCCGGTTCGTCAATCATCTCCATGAGCTTCTGGTCGAAGTCATCACCCAACACCTGCTGCTTCTTTTCGTTGTTCTCATAAACGAACACGTCGCGGAAGGGGAGCAAGTTGGCAGGAACCTCTTTCTGGCTGAAGAACATGCGGAGAATCTCCTCTTCCTCAAGAGTAGTCTCGCACTTCCAATAGCGCTCCAAGAGTTGTTCGATGTACTTATAGTCCATATTGTTCATATTTGGTGAATTGTTGTTTTATCGCCTGGCGAGCTCGGAAGATGTTTACTTTCACCTGGTCTTCGCTGATGCCAAGGATGGCTGCAATCTCTTTGTAGGGCTTGCCCTCGATGTCTCTCAGCTGCATGCAGCTGCGTTGTTTCTCTGGCAAGGAGTCAATGAGTCGCCTTATCAGCTCAAGTCTGTCCCGCTGTTGGGTTTTCTCGTAGGGATTTGACTGTGCTGCGGGTTCATGACTGCCGATGTCGTCGAGTGAAGCATTGTCACTTCCTTTTCGCTTGATTCTGTCGAGCGACAGGTTTCGGCATATAGTGGTGCTGAAAGCTTCTATCGAATCTATCTCGTTCCACCGTTCCCGTTGGTTCCAGACCTTTATCAGTGTGTCCTGCACAATGTCTTCGGCTTCTTCCTTGCTGAGGGTGATGCGAAGTGCCAATCTGAAGAGCATGTCTTTCATTGGCAAAATATCATTGCGGAAACTGATAGTCTTCTTCATTGTCTCTGTTTAACTGACGAACATGTGGACGTAATGTTACATGATCGGCCACATGGTTAACACTGTTTAACCTTCTTCTTGTTCTCTTGCTGCTTTTTCTTTAGATGATGATTGTTCCGTGCTTGCCGTCTATGGCATCGGCTTTGGTGATGATGACCCTTTCCACACCAGCGTCAATGGCGCCGAGTGCATTCTCAATCTTGGGTATCATGCCTCCTGCCACAGTGCCGTCGGCTACATAGCGGTCGAAGTCGGCACGGGTGATTTGACCGATGACACTGCTGTCGTCGTCGGGATTCTTCAGCACGCCGGGCTTTTCGAATGCATAGATAAGTGTAACCTCATAGTAGGGTGCCAATGCCTTGGCAGTAGTAGAGGCGATGGTGTCGGCATTTGTGTTGAGCATGTGTCCCTTCCCGTCGTGGGTGAGGGGTGCCATGACGGGTACGATGCCTGTTTCTATAAGTCGGCTCAACTGTTGTCCGTCGGCACCGTCCACATCACCCACAAATCCGTAGTCCACATCCTTCACGGGGCGCTTGTGCGCCTGTATGACATTCATGTCCGCTCCTGTGAGTCCGAGGGCATTCACGCCCTTGGCCTGTAGCTGGGCCACAATGTTCTTGTTGACAAGTCCTCCATAGACCATGGTCACTATTCGGAGCATGGCTTCGTCTGTGATGCGTCGTCCGTTGACCATCTGGCTTTCAATGCCCAGTTGCGCTGCTATTTTGGTAGCACTTCTTCCGCCACCATGCACGAGGACTTTGTGTCCTACTATGGCAGAAAAGTCTTCAATCAGTCGGGTGAGCTTGTCGGGGTCTTCCACCACAGCTCCGCCCACTTTTACCACGGTAATTCTCTCTTTCATATTCTCAATGTTTTTATTCCAAATAGGTGTATCCATAGAGGCCCGAACGATAGTTGGAGAGGAATTCCTTGCCCTCTTCAATGGTTATCTTGCCTTCCTTGACACTCTTTGTCACCCATATTTCCAGTTGTCGTACCAGCTTTTTGGGGTTGTACTGCACGTAGTCGAGCACCTCTTCCACTGTTTCTCCGTCAATGATTTGGTCTATGTGGTAGCCGCCGTCCTTCACGCTGATGTGCACAGCGTTGGTGTCGCCGAACAGGTTATGCATGTCGCCCAATATCTCTTGGTAGGCTCCCACAAGGAACACCCCGAGATAGTAAGGTTCGTTCTTGCGAAGCGTGTGCACTGGCAGTATGTGTGACAGGTGCTGGTTGGTCACGAAGTTGGCTATCTTTCCGTCGCTGTCGCAGGTGATGTCCTGTATGGTTGCGGTGCGTGTAGGCCGTTCGTTGAGTCTCTGTAGGGGCATGATGGGGAACAGTTGGTCGATGGCCCATGAGTCGGGAAGCGACTGGAAGAGCGAGAAGTTGCAGAAGTATTTGTCGGCGAGAAGTTTGTCCAGTCCGCGCAGTTCGTCGGGAGTGTGCTTCAGGTTCTTGGCGAGTGTGTTGACTTCGCGGCACACACTCCAATACATGCTTTCAATCTCGGCGCGTGTCTGCAGGTCCACCATGCCGTGGTTGAACAGGTCGAGTGCCTCCTCGCGAATCTGTTCGGCATCGTGCCAGTCTTCCATCATGGTGCGTGGACTCAGGTTGTCCCAAATCTCGTAGAGGTCTTTCACCAACTTGTGCGAGTCGGGAGCCGGTTCGAATGCTTCAGGCATTTGTGGCTGCGATGCCGTTTCGAGCACGTCGATGACGAGCACCGAGTGGTGGGCGGAGAGTGAGCGGCCGCTTTCGGTGATAAGGTTGGGGTGTGGTATGTTGTTGTGGTTGGCAGCATCTACAAAGGTGTAGATGCAGTCGTTGACGTATTCCTGGATGGAATAGTTCACCGAACTTTCGCTACTGCTTGACCTTGTTCCGTCGTAGTCAACACCCAGTCCACCGCCACAGTCCACAAAGTCGATGCCGTAGCCCATTTTGTGGAGCTGTATGTAGAACTGTGAAGCCTCTCTGAGAGCTGCTTGAATACGTCGGATTTTCGTAATCTGACTGCCTATGTGGAAATGGATGAGGCGCACGCAGTCGTGCAGTCCCTTGTCGTCGAGTATGCGGAGCGCCTTGAGCAGTTCGCTGCTGGTGAGTCCGAACTTGCTGGCGTCGCCGCCGCTCTCTTCCCATTTGCCCGATCCCGAAGAGGCGAGCTTGATGCGTATGCCGATGTTGGGCTTTACGCCCAGTTTCTTGGCGGCTTTGGCAATGATGTCTATCTCGTTGAGTTTTTCCACCACGATGAAGATACGCTTGCCCATCTTTTGCGCGAGCAGAGCCAGCTCGATGTAGCTTTGGTCTTTATATCCGTTGCAGATGATGAGCGCGTCGCTTTGGCACTGCACGGCGATGACGGCGTGCAGTTCGGGCTTGGAACCGGCTTCAAGTCCGAGGTTGAACTTCTTGCCGTGACTGATGATTTCCTCTACCACGGGCTGCATCTGGTTCACCTTGATGGGATAGATGACAAAGTTCTGTGCCTGGTAGTTGTATTCCTTGGCTGCTTTCTGAAAGCAACTGGCGGTTTTCTCAATGCGGTTGTCGAGGATGTCGGGGAAACGCAGCAACACCGGTGGGGTGACGTCGCGCAGAGACAGTTCGTCCATGATGTCGCGCAAGTCAATCTGGGTGTTGTCTTTACAGGGGGTGACATACACGTCGCCTTTGTCGTTGACACTAAAGTACGAGGTGCCCCAGCCATTGATGTTGTAGAGCTCCTTCGAATCTTCGATGGTCCATTTCTTCATTTCTCAGTTCGTAAGTTTTTTCGGTGGTTTGATGTGTAGCAGGTCCATTACGCCGGTGACCGACATGTGAATCTTGTCAAAGTTGTCCATCAGATTCACGTCGAGCGTATGTTTTGCTTTAGAATAGTAAGTCTCTCTCTTTTCCAGTTGCTCCCTAATGAAAACCTTCACCTCTTCGGGAGTCTTGTTGAGCAACAACGGCCTTACGCTCTTGCCCATCTTCAGATGGTCGTAGAGCACTTCCGGCGAAGCCTTGAGGTAGACGGTTTCGCCTTGCCGGTTCATGTATTCCATGTTGTCGAAGAAGCAGGGCGTGCCGCCGCCGCAGCTGATGATGACGTCTTCGAATTCGGCCACTTCGTGGAGCATGTTGTGTTCTATTTGGCGGAATCCCTCTTCGCCGGATTCCCGGAATATCTCAGCCACGGTCTTGTGCATGCGTGTTTCGATATACCAGTCCAAATCGTAGAACTGTAGGCCGAGCTCTTTTGCCAGAGCCTTGCCTACAGTTGTCTTTCCTGCTCCCATATAGCCTATGAGAATGATTCGTTTCATTTCTTTTTCTGTGGTGTGTTCACAATGTCCATACACTCTTGGTAAGTGAGCTCGGCTGCTTTGTCGATCAGCGCCTTGGGCATGCGGTAGTTCTTGCCGTCGTAGGCTATGTATGGGCCGTAGCGTCCGTTGAGCACTTCGAGTTTGCTGTCTTCCTCGAAGGTCTTGATGTGGCGTTGTTTCTCCTGCTTGCGCTTTTCCTCAATCAGGGAGATGGCCGTGTCGAGTTCCACGGTGAGTGGGTCTGCGCCCTTGGGAAGCGACACGTATTTCTTGTCGTGCAGCACGTAGGGACCAAAGCGGCCTGCGCCTATGGTGACGGGCTTGCCCTCGTATTCGCCCACCTGGCGTGGCAACTTGAATAGTTCGAGCGCCTCGTCAAGGGTGATAGTCTCTATGCTCTTGTCTGCGGGCATCTGTGAGAATCGTGGCTTCTCCTCGTCGTCGGCAGAACCTATCTGTACCACCGGGCCGAAACGTCCGATCTTCACAAACACGGGCTTGCCGCTCTTGGGGTCTATGCCCAGTTCGCGCTCGCCGGCCTTGTGCTCGGAGCGTGCGTTCATGGTCTTTTCCACTTCGGGCTCAAATGTCTTGTAGAACGTCTTGAGCATTTTTGTCCATTCCGTCTTGCCTTCGGCAATCTTGTCGAACTTCTCTTCCACCTTTGCTGTGAAGTTGTAGTCCATGATGCCAGGGAAGTTCTCCATCAGGAAGTCGTTGACCACGATGCCGATGTCTGTGGGAAGAAGCTTGCCCTTGTCGTTGCCAGCCATCTCGGTCTTGGTCTTGGTGGTTATCTGTATGCCCTTGAGCGAATCGACGGTGAATTCGCGCTCTATGCCCTTCTTGTCACCCTTGTGCACGTATTCACGTTGCTGGATGGTGCTGATGGTAGGTGCGTAGGTGGATGGGCGGCCGATGCCAAGTTCTTCGAGCTTGTGCACCAGACTGGCTTCTGTATAGCGTGACGGGCCTTGGCTGTAGCGTTGCGTGGCCACAATCTCGCGGCGTTCCAGTTCGTCACCCTTGCTCATGGTGGGGAGCATGCGTCCGAAGTCTTCCTGCGATTCGTTGTCGTCGTCGCTCGATTCCTTATACACTTTGATGAATCCGTCAAAGGCAATCACCTCGCCGTTGGCCACGAACTGCTCGTCGCAGGTGCTGATTTCTATGTTGACAGTGGTCTTCTCTATCTGGGCGTCGGCCATCTGTGAGGCGAGTGTGCGCTTCCAGATGAGTTCGTAGAGTCTGTTTTCCTGTGGCGTGCCGTCTATTTTCTGCTTGGTCATGTCGGTGGGTCGGATGGCCTCGTGTGCTTCCTGTGCACCCTTGGAGTGGGTGGTGTAGTTGCGTGGCTTGCTGTATTCCTTGCCATAGACGTTGACAATCTCTTCCTTGCTGGCGTCGATGCAAAGCTTGGAGAGGTTTACCGAGTCTGTACGCATATAGGTGATGCGTCCGTTCTCATACAGATGTTGTGCCACCATCATGGTCTGCGACACGGTGAAGCCCAGTTTGCGGGCGGCTTCCTGTTGCAGGGTAGAGGTGGTGAATGGCGGTGCCGGAGTGCGCTTGAGTGGCTTCTGGCTCACGGCAGAGACGGTGAACTTGGCGTCTTTGCATTTGTCGAGGAATGTCAGTGCCTCTTCATGCGTCTTGAAGCGTGTGTTGAGTTCCGCCTTGACTTCCGAGACGGTGCCGTCGGCATTGTTGAGCGCGAAGATGGCGTTCACCCGGAAGAAAGGTTCACTGTTGAAGTTCTGTATTTCGCGTTCGCGTTCGACGATGAGTCTCACGGCCACGCTCTGCACACGTCCGGCTGAAAGTGCCGGCTTCACCTTGCGCCAGAGAATGGGCGAGAGCTTGAAGCCCACCAGTCGGTCGAGCACACGGCGTGCCTGCTGCGCGTCTACCAGGTTCATGTCGAGGTGACGTGGAGTCTCAATGGCCTTCATGATGGCGGGCTTGGTAATTTCGTGGAAAACGATGCGGCTTGTTTTCTCTTCGTCCAGTCCGAGCACCTCGCACAGGTGCCATGAAATGGCTTCTCCTTCGCGGTCTTCATCGGACGCCAACCAAATCTTCTTGGCTGCCTTGGCGTTTTTCTTCAAGTCTGCCACTACGGCTGCTTTCTCCTTGGGTATCTCGTAGTCGGGCTCGAGGGTCTTTATGTCTATGCTGAGTTCTTTCTTCTTGAGGTCGCGGATATGGCCATACGACGACATCACCTTGTAGTCGCTGCCTAAGAATTTCTCGATGGTCTTTGCCTTGGCGGGGCTCTCGACGATAACTAAATTTTCTTGCATAATTCTGTCTGTACGTACTAATGTGGGCGCAAAAGTAAGAAAAAGTTTTGCTCCCACATTATTATATAAGTTAATTTTCTGTTTTTTTAAGTTTTGTGCTTGTGCGGGTTTCCCTTATTTCTTTTCGAGTAGCTCTCTGTATTTGTAAAGCCCCTGTCGCACAGAGCGCAAGCCAAACTGCTCGATGGGCAGGTTGTCGAGGTCCATCCACATGCATTCGGCAGCGTCGTCGGCAGCATGGAGAGGGGTGAGGTCGTCCACGGTGCAATCGTAGAAAAGGTCGAGCGTGTGCACGTTGACGCCCGAATAAAGATAGATGTTGGGTTGGCTGAAGATGTAGCGCTTGGCCGTCACCAGAAGTCCTGTCTCCTCGTGCACTTCCCTGACAAGGCTCTCCTCGGCAGTCTCGTTGGTGTCGCAGAATCCTCCGGGCAGGTCAAGCGTGCCCTTGGCTGGCTCGTTCTTGCGGCGTTCCACGAGTAGTTCTCCTTTCTCGTTGCGGATGAATGCCACTACGGCGGCACTTGAATTCATGAAATACTCGAATCCGCAGTTTTCACACTTCTTGCTCTTTTCGCTTTCAATCTCGAAATGAGAACTGCCGCACACGGGACAGTATCTGAATTTATCCAAAATATGCATCTTTCTATAAATCTTTCTATGCCCCGAAACCTAAAAATGCAAGCTTCGTCACATACTTTCTTTTTCGTGCTGCAATATTACGAAAAAAACGTTATCTTTGCAAGAGAAACATTAAAAAAGTAGCAGACAATGAAAAAGTATCGCTTTCTTTCAATCCTTTGCCTGATGGCTGTCGCTTTGATGGCTTCGGCACAGAAACCTGTAGAAATCAATCTTTGGCCCAACGGGGCACCCAACGACAACGGCAATCCGAAAGACACCGCCAAGGTTATCGTCTATCTGCCCAATGCCAAGAAGGCAACCGGGCGTTGTGTGGTGATATGTCCCGGCGGCGGCTACAGTCATCTTGCCATGGCGCATGAGGGCAAGGACTGGGCTCCGTTTTTCAACAACATGGGCATTGCCGCCGTGGTGCTCAAGTATCGCATGCCCAAGGGCAACCGCGAAATTCCTGTGGCCGATGCCGAAGAGGCTGTGAAACTGGTGCGTCGCAATGCTTCGGCTTGGCACGTCAATCCCAACGATGTGGGCATCATGGGGTCTTCTGCCGGTGGTCATCTCGCCTCCACGCTTGCCACGCACGCCGCCAAAGATGCCAAGCCAGACTTCCAGATTCTTTTCTATCCTGTCATCTCGATGATTCCGGGCTACGGCCATCAGGGCTCGCTTGACAATTTCCTCGGCAAAGACTCGAAGAAGAAGGATCAGAAGGACTACAGCAACGACATGCAGGTGACCCGCTCCACACCCCGTGCCTTCATCGCTTTGAGCGACGACGACCATGCCGTGCCGCCTGCCAATGGCGTGAACTATTATCTTGAACTCTATCGGCACGATGTTCCTGCCTCGCTTCACGTTTATCCTACTGGTGGACATGGATGGGGCTCACGTAACAGTTTCATGTATCACAACGAGATGGAACTGGAACTTCGCGCATGGTTGCGTAGTTTTTAGACGGTCGTTTGGGTATAAGCCAAGCATGGGAGACAAATGTATGGGAGTATGTTTTCGTACGTTTGTCTCCCATGTTTTTTGTGAGTCTTCCGGATTTTGGAGTGATAGTTGTGGCTACAAGGTTTCGATTGATACCTAAACGGGGAGGAATGTTCTGCCCCCTGCTTGGCTTGATTCTCTTGCCGTTTTGTTTTGACGACAGCCTTTACGCGCGCACGCGCGCGCAGGAAAAAGTTTTTGTTTTTTCACCACTATCTATCACTTTTCTTGATATCTTACATTTCTTAGTTGACTGTAAGTGGTTTAAGTGGAGTGATAGATGCGTGATAGATGGGTGATATTTATCACATCTATCACCGATTAGTCATGCTTGAGCAGAATGTCCAAAATCTGTCCTGCTGTTTGGGCATTCGATGCCCACGGCGTGGGCAATGAGTGCCCAGGCTGTGAGGCCACACGTAAGTCTGCCATTAACGCCTCTCAACTCTGCCACTAACACCTTGCGAATGGTCTATTGGGTTAGCTTATCCGTGCATACATCACTACGAATACTTCTTCCAGCGCAGCCATGCTGAGCATTGGAATTGGTGACGAAACTACAGCCATTGACCACCTCAATGCCATCAGCAGCGATGCAGAGGCAGAGTATTACGACATGCAAGGTCGTCGCACCAACGGACTGCAGAAGGGACTGAATATCGTGAAGCGTGGAAACAAGACTTATAAAATCATTATAAAGTAAAAACACAGAAGACATGAAAAAAGAATATATTAGATCGAAAATGCAGGTGCTGCCCATCACACCATGCACCATCCTCGCCGCATCGGAGTTGGAAGAAGGAAGAAGCGATGATGATAAGCCACAGATGGATCTAGATGGCTATTATTATGGCGACTAACAACAGACGATAAGAAAACATTCCTAAAAATAGGTGAGGGCTGCAAACAATGACAATGCTATTTGCAGCCCTCCTTGTGTACGGAAAGATTGTTGTCCGGCAAAACGGCTATCTTTGCCCATAGTTATGTCTTGACCCGATAAACACAGACACACAATGATCTCTCTAAATCATGGAAGGACCTTATATCTGTTCTGATACGGCGATGGCAGGTGCCGTTCCAGAATCAGGAAGAGCCAAGGTGTTGCAGAAGGTTCTGGCAAAAGAAAACGTCCGCAAACTCTTGTACTCGAGTTTGCGGACGCTATATGTGATGATGAAATGCTATGGTCTTAGAGCAAGTTGGCGATGGCCTCGTCGAGGTTCTTGATTTGGCTGTCGCGAGCTTTGAGGGTGTTGGTCTTGTCTATGAGATAGTAGGCGGGCAACTGCTGCACGTTGTAGAGACGCACGTTCTGTGAGTTCACGCCGTCAGCGTCGCGGACGTTGATCCATGGCAAGGCCGCCGTCTGCTCTTTCCAGAAATGCTCGTCGGGGTCGAGAGAAACCATGTAAATCTCGAAACCTTGTGCATGATACTTGTTGTAAAGGCTGCGCAAGTGCATGATCTGTTCGGTACTCTTGTCGGAGGCAAACACGTGGAACATCAGCATGACAGCTTTCCCCTTGAGGTCAGACAGTCGGCGTGTCACGCCGTGGTTGTCTTGCAATGCCATGTCGATGATGCCAGTCTGCTGAACCTTGCTGGCGTCAATCTGCATCTCTCGCTGCTCGTTCTCCACAATGCGCACGGTCTTCATTCCCTCGATGGCAATGTTGTGCAGGTTCTTGCCGCGCTCGGAGTTGGGATAGTAGGTGTCCCAGCTGGTTGCCACGGCGGCAAACATCTTGATGTCGTCCTTGTTTTGGCGCGGATTGAAGATGAGGCGGCTGCCTATGGCCTGAAAGAGGGCGAAATAGGAAGAAGCCTTTCCCGGTGCTTTGATGATGTAGTTGAGTTTCACGTCGGTCTTATAGGCATTGATGAGCCCCTCAATGCTGTCGTTGGCCTGCTGCTCGGTGAAATGGTTGTTCATGGCCACTGCCTGTACGCGTGCCTGCAGGTCCATCTGCTTGAGCGCCAACTCCTTGATTTTGCTGCACTCCTCAGATCCCTTCACCTCGTATTGCGAGGCCATGCCCGGATAGGTGGCCTTGACGGTGATGTTCTCGGTGGAGTCAACGGCGAGGTTTATGATTTGTCCGGCAATGCGCAGACGGTAGAATTCAGGGTTGGAGGGTGCGTCCTGGCTGAAGCTGAACGACCCGTCGGCAGAAAGTTTCACGGAGTCTACTGCCACAGGTCCGTCGAGACTCATGTTCTCAAAATAGAGCATGGAATCCTTGGCACCGGCTATCTCTCCGCTCACGTTAAACTTCTTCCCGGTGCAGGAAGTGATGGCAAGGGCTGCCAGTACGAGTGCAGCAGAGACAAGCACTCTTGATATGTTCCTTTTCATGTCTGTTTGATGTTCAATTTGGCTGCAAAAGTAATGCAATTAGCCCAAACGGCAAAATTTTACCTTTACAAACTCGCAGGCAATCATAAAAAAGAATAATTAATCGGCGTTTCTGCTTGAGTTACACTTTATTTGGTTATCTTTGTGCGATTTTTATATAGATGTAGAAAAACAATAAGTTTTTATTAGATGAACGTAATTACCAAGACAGTTCAATTGCCTGATGGAAGAACCATCAGCATTGAAACCGGGAAAGTTGCAAAACAGTGCGACGGTTCAGTAGTGCTCCGCATGGGCAATACCGTCCTTCTTGCAACTGTTTGTGCAGCAAAGGATGCAGTTCCCGGAACAGATTTCATGCCTTTGCAGGTTGATTACCGCGAGCAGTATTCAGCTGCCGGCCGTTTCCCTGGAGGCTTTACCAAGCGCGAGGGCAAGGCAAGCGACAACGAGATTCTTACATCTCGTCTCGTAGACCGTGTGCTCCGTCCTCTTTTCCCCTCAAACTACCATGCAGAAGTTTTTGTTAGCGTGATGCTTCTTTCGGCCGACGGTGTTGACCAGCCCGATGCATTGGCAGGATTCGCAGCTTCAGCCGCAATGGCTTGTTCAGATATTCCCTTCGAGTGTCCTATTTCAGAAGTCCGCGTGGCTCGCATCAACGGCGAGTATGTGGTGGATCCGACATCAGAGCAGATGAAGGATGCCGACATGGACATTATGGTGGGTGCCACAAAGGACAACATCATGATGGTGGAAGGCGAAATGAAGGAAGTGCAGGAGCAAGACCTTATCCAGGCACTCAAGGTGGCTGCTGATGCCATCAAGCCTATGTGCGATCTCCAGTTGGAACTCTCCAAGGAACTTGGCACTGACGTGAAACGCGAGTATTGCCATGAGGAGAACGACGAGGAACTGCGTGAACAGGTGAAGAAGGAAACCTACGACAAGTGCTATGCCATCGCACAGGCCGGTGATCACGACAAGAAAAGCCGTGAGGAAGCCTTCGACAAGATTAAGGCTGACTTCGAGGAGGCTTACGATGCTGCGCATGCTGATCTCTCAGAGGAAGACCTCGAGGCCAAGCACGCCATGGTAGACCGCTATTATGCAGACGTGATGCGCGATTCCATGCGCCGTTGTATCCTCGATGAGGGCAAGCGTCTTGACGGTCGTAAGACAGACGAGATTCGTCCTATCTGGTGTGAGGTGAGTCCGCTGCCCATGCCTCATGGTTCGGCTATCTTCCAACGTGGTGAGACCATGAGTCTCTCTACCTGTACACTCGGTACCAAGCTCGACGAGAAGATGATCGATGATGTGCTCAACAAGAGCTATCAGCGCTTCATGCTCCACTATAACTTCCCTCCATTCTGTACTGGTGAGGCCAAGGCCCAGCGTGGCGTAGGCCGTCGTGAGATTGGTCACGGTCACTTGGCATGGCGTGGATTGAAGGGCCAGATTCCTGAGGACTATCCTTATACCGTACGTCTGGTGAGCCAGATTCTCGAGTCTAACGGTTCTTCCTCAATGGCTACCGTATGTGCAGGCACCTTGGCTCTGATGGATGCCGGCGTTCCTATGAAGAAGCCTGTGTCAGGTATTGCCATGGGTCTTATCAAGAACCCAGGTGAGGAGAAGTATGCCGTGCTGAGCGATATCCTCGGCGACGAGGACCACTTGGGCGACATGGACTTCAAGACTACCGGTACACGTGACGGTCTTACAGCCACTCAGATGGATATCAAGTGCGACGGCTTGAGCTTCGAGATTCTTGAGAAAGCCCTTATGCAGGCCAAGGCTGGCCGTGAGCACATCCTCGGCAAGATGCTCGAAACATTGCCTGAGCCACGTCCAGAGTTGAAGCCACAGGTTCCACGCATCGTACAGATTGAGATTCCTAAGGAATTCATCGGTGCTGTTATCGGCCCTGGCGGCAAGATTATTCAGCAGATGCAGGAAGATACAGGCGCTACCATTACCATCGACGAGGTGGATGGCGTAGGCAAAGTGCAGGTAAGCGCACCTAACAAGGACAGCATTGATGCGGCTCTTGGCAAGATTAAGGCTATCGTGGCTGTTCCCGAGGTAGGTGAGGTCTATGAAGGAACTGTTCGCAGCATCATGCCTTATGGCTGCTTCGTGGAGATTCTCCCAGGCAAGGATGGCTTGCTCCATATCTCAGAGATTGACTGGAAGCGTCTTGAGACAGTGGAAGAGGCTGGCATCAAAGAGGGTGACAAGATTAAGGTGAAACTCCTTGAGATTGATCCCAAGACTGGCAAGTACAAGCTTTCCCGTCGTGTGCTCCTTCCTAAACCAGAAGGCTTCGTAGAGCGTGAGCGCCGTCCCCGTCCAGAACGTGGCGAGCGTCGTCCCCGTCCAGAGCGTGGTGAGCGCCGTCCTCGTCCGGAGCGTGGCGAGCAGCGTCGCTTCGAGCATCATGACAATAATGGCGAGTATCATGATCCTATGGCCGACCGCGAGCCAAAGGACTTCAACGATTCACTCGACCACAACAACGACATTGATTAAATAAAGCGTTAGGGTAATCCCCTTATAACAATACCAAAAGCGTGCCCACCTTTACTGGTTGGGCACGCTTTTGGTATTGTTATAAGGTATAAATAAAGGACTCCCACACTTGGTATATGGTGTGGGAGTCCTTTTGAGTAATATGAAATTGTTATTTCTTTCCGCTTTCTGCATCCTGCGGTACAGGCCAGTTCTCTGAAGGTGTGCGCATCTCCTTCATTACCTTGTCGAAGCCGATGACCATTTCAGGATACTTCTTGGCAAGGTCGTGCTTCTCCTCGGGGTCTTCGCGGAGATTGTAAAGTTCCAGCGGGGCATTGAATCCTTTGATAGTCACAGCCTTCCAGTCGCCATGTCGGGCGGCACGTTGCTTGCCCGGGAACTCCCAATAGAGCACGCGGTCGTCGGTATTAATCTGCTTGCCGTAGAACAGTGGCAGAATGTTCATGCCGTTGAGGTGCTGTGGCAGATACTTGGTACCTCCGGTGAGTGCTGCCAGTGTGGGCATCACGTCGGGGAAGTAGATGATGTTGTCGAGCGACTGCACGGGCACCTTGCCTGGCTGGTTCACGATGAACGGCACGCGTATGCCGCCCTCGTAGAGCTGAGCCTTGCGTCCGCGGAAACCGGCATTGCAGTTGAAGAGCTTGAGTGGAGCCTGCACGGCGGCACCGTTGTCGGAGGCGAAGATGACGAGCGTGTTCTCTCTCAGGTGGTTCTTCTCCAGGTAGGCGAGCAGGCGGCCAATGGCTGCGTCCATGTGGGTGACGAGCGAAGCATAGCGCTTGTCGTTCATGCTCCACGACTCATCGTCGTACCACGATGTGTTGTCGATGATGTAAGGTTCGTGGGGAGCGTCGAATGCCAGATAGAGGAAGAATGGATTGTTCTTGTTGCGCTTGATGAAATTGATGGCATCATCGGTGGAAATGTCCGTGTTGTGCTTGATGTGCTTGTCGTGCTCGTTGGCCTTGATATGGATGAGCTTGTCGTTGTCGAAGCGATTATACGGATAATAGTAGGGTGAGTTCGACTCTACCGTACTGATAAGCCATCCATGGAACTCGTCGAACCCTCTGTAGATAGGTGACGACTTAGGGTCGTATCCGTCGAGGTGCCATTTGTTTACCAGGCATGTCTTGTAGCCCGCTGCGTGGAGCACCGTGGCTATGGTGGTGTCTTGCGGCTGCAGGCTGGTACGGCGGACAAAAGTCGTGTCACCCTCAGGTGATATTTTCAATCCCTTGATGCCTCCTGCTGTACATTGGTTGTCACGGATGCGTGAGTTGCCGGTGTTCTTGCCGGTCATCAGTACGCAGCGTGATGGTGAACTGATACCCGACCCTGCATAACTCTGGTTGAAGCGGGTGCCGGTAGCGGCGAGTTTGTCGATATTGGGTGTCTTGATGGTCTTGCTGCCGTAGCAAGACAGGTCTCCATAGCCGAGGTCGTCGGCAAGGATGAAGATGATGTTGGGGCGGTCAGGTGTAGCCTTGGCAGCCTTGCCCTGTGCCAATGCGGCTTGTGCCGGCACGAGCGTGGCAGCCACCGCACCTAATAAAGCTTTGTTCTTCATGTCTTTATAGTTTTAGTTGATGATATTTTATTGTTTCTTTCCGCTTTCAGCATCCTGCGGTACAGGCCAGTTCTCCGATGGCGTGCGCATTTCCTTCATTACCTTGTCGAAGCCGATGACCATTTCAGGATACTTCTTGGCAAGGTCGTGCTTCTCCTCGGGGTCTTCGCGGAGATTGTAAAGTTCCAGCGGGGCATTGAATCCTTTGATAGTCACAGCCTTCCAGTCGCCATGTCGGGCGGCACGTTGCTTGCCCGGGAACTCCCAATAGAGCACGCGGTCGTCGGTATTAATCTGCTTGCCGTAGAACAGTGGCAGAATGTTCATGCCGTTGAGGTGCTGTGGCAGATACTTGGTACCTCCGGTGAGTGCTGCCAGTGTGGGCATCACGTCGGGGAAGTAGATGATGTTGTCGAGCGACTGCACGGGCACCTTGCCTGGCTGGTTCACGATGAACGGCACGCGTATGCCGCCCTCGTAGAGCTGAGCCTTGCGTCCGCGGAAACCGGCATTGCAGTTGAAGAGCTTGAGTGGAGCCTGCACGGCGGCACCGTTGTCGGAGGCGAAGATGACGAGCGTGTTCTCTCTCAGGTGGTTCTTCTCCAGGTAGGCGAGCAGGCGGCCAATGGCTGCGTCCATGTGGGTGACGAGCGAAGCATAGCGCTTGTCGTTCATGCTCCACGACTCATCGTCGTACCACGATGTATTGTCGATGATGTAAGGTTCGTGGGGAGCGTCGAATGCCAGATAGAGGAAGAACGGATTGTTCTTGTTGCGCTTGATGAAACCTATGGCATCATCGGTGGATATGTCTGTATTGTGGCGGATGTGCTTGTCGTTGTCGTTGGCCTTGATATGGATAAGTTGGTCGTTGTCCATGCGGCTGTTGGGATAGTAGTAGGGCGAATTGGAAATGCCCTTGCTGAGCAGCCATCCATGGAACTCATTGAATCCGCGGTGGTTAGGTGCCGCCATGGGGTCGTAGCCGTCGAGGTGCCATTTGTTCACCAGACATGTCTTGTAGCCTGCGGCACTGAGCACGGTGGCTATGGTGGTGTCTTGTGGCAGCAGGTTGGCGCGGCGCACAATGTTCCTCTTCCCGTTCTTCGATACCTTGATGCCTGTCAGTCCGCCAGCAGTACACATGTTGTCGCGTATGCGTGTGTTGCCCGTGTTCTTGCCTGTCATCAGTGAGCAGCGTGACGGAGAACTAATGCCCGAGCCGGCATAACTCTGGTTGAAGCGTGTGCCGGTGGCAGCGAGCTTGTCGATGTTGGGAGTCTTGATGGTCTTGCTGCCATAGCATGACAAGTCGCCATAGCCAAGGTCGTCGGCAAGAATGAAGATGATGTTGGGGCGGTCGGGAGTGGCCTTGGCTGTCTTGCTTTGTGCCCATGTGGCTTGCGCCGGCACCAGTGCTGCAACCAGGGTTCCCAATAAGGCTTTATCCTTCATGTGGTAGCGGTTTATAATTTATAAGGTCTATTGGTTTTATATTTATATGCAAAAGTAACTTAATTCTTTGTATTTGAGGGCTTGTGATTTGATATACGACCCTTGATTTTTGTCAAACAGGTTAGGAGGTATTGGCAAATCCACCGCTTATGACGCGGACTATTGGGCGTTTACATCCTTTGGCTCTTCAAGAAACAATAACAAATCGGTGACGAATGAAAAAGTCCCTGCAGAGAACATTTCTCTACACGGACTCGGAGTTTATACGTGTGTCAGTGTTTAGTAGCCGGGGTTTTGCTCCCAATTGGAAGTCAACTGTCGCTGGTCGTAAGGAATCGGGAACAGGACGTCGCTGGTGATGCTGTTCCATTTCCATTCCAGTGGCGTACCGGTTGTAGCATCACAGTCGGTTACAGCCATACCGTTGTTGTTGGCCTGTTGGGTGGCAGAGAGTCCTTGTACGCGATGGTTGAAGTGAGCAGTCATGACGGCATTGATGCGTCCGGTGCGAACCAGGTCGAACCACCGGTGACCCTCGAAACACAACTCAGTGAAGCGCTCGTTCTCAATGGCAAGGCGCATCTCTTCCTGTGTGGAGGCAGTAGTGCCGGTGATGCCTGCACGTGTACGTACCTTGTCGAGATAAGTTTTGGCTTCACCCGTGCCGTTGGTCTCGTTGAGGCATTCTGCATACATGAGAAGCACGTCGGCATAGCGATAGATGATGTCGTCGCAACCGCTGGCGCAGGTCTTCAGTCCTTGGTTGTGCTTGTCGAAGTATTTCAGTGTTGCCGGTGTATATGCCTCGCCGTTCTCGTTGACGTTCACTTCGTCTGTTTGCTTTGACTTGGTCTGTGAGGTGTCATAGAGCTTGTCGTAGACCATCTCCGTGTAGCGCTTGTCCTGTACATTGCTTCTTAGTTGGTTATAGAGTTCCCAAGTCATTAGCAGACAGCTTACACCCTGCGACGTGAGGATAGTAGACTTTGTGCCATCGGCAAAAGTGTAGGCAGGCTGGGTGTTGGGCGTCACGTTAGGTATGCAGCGGCTCATCAGATAGTTGGCCACCACGGTAGAGCCGTTGTTGAACTGTGCGGCAAGGATGATTTCCTTGTTGCAGGGATTCTCCGAGTCGAAGATGCTGGCGTAGTCGTCCAGCAAGCCGAGCTTAGTAGGATTGGCATAGTCGATGACTTCCTTCAGTGTGGACTTGGCCGAGTTGAAGTCCTTGAGTGTCATGTTTACGTCGGCGAGCATCACTTTGGCGGCAATGCTGGTGGCACGGCCCGTCTTGTTGGCTTCGGTGTAGCTTTCCGGCAGGTCGGCGATGGCTGTGGTCAGGTCGCTCTTGATGAGATTGTAGACATCTTCTTTCGGGCTGCGGTTGTATTTGTAGAGGTCGTTGAAGTTGTCGATGACATGGTCTGTGAGTGGCATCGGACCGAAAAGCCTTACCAGGGTGAAGTAGGCATAGGCTCTGAAGAATTTGGCCTCGCCTTCATATTGCTTGCGGTTTGTCTGACTCACGTTGTCCAGCTTGTCGAGCACGCTGTTGCAACGGTTTATCATGTTGAAGCTGTAGGTCCAGATGTTGTTGATGGTGGCAGAAGAAGCGTCCCAAGTGCCTTCGTTGAGGCTGATGTAGTCGTTCTGATTGTTCTTCTTGTAGTCGTAGGCTTCGTCAGTGCAAAGGCCATTGACCATGATGACGTCTTCCTGCACGTTGCGAAGATAATAGTAGGCGTCGAGCAGAATGTTCTCCACCTCGCTGTCGTTCTTCATGTAGGTTTCCATCTGCATGGTGTCTGGATTGTAGCGGTCAAAGAAGCCGTCGCTGCAGGAGTATAGTCCCATGGTGGAAGCTCCAAGGCAAACCGTCATCATTACTTTGTTGAAATATGTTGTCTTCATAATTAGGGTTCCTTTCTGTTAGAATGTTGCGTTGATACCGAATGTCACCGCTAATGGCTGTTCCGCGGGTCGTCCCACGGCTTGGGCATCGAGTGCCCAGGCCGTGGGCAATGGGTGCCCAAACTTCAGAACGGATTTTGGGCAATCTGCTTGTGGGGCAGTCCTGGTCGGTTCAGTGATAGATAAGTGATAGATTTTTTGGCATCTATCACTCATCTATCACTCGTGTTAACTGGCTGACATACAGTTTAAACCTGTATGTAATTAAGAAAAGTGATAGATGTGATACAAAAAGTGAAAAATTTTACGTGCGCGCTCGCGCGCGCGTAAAAGACATAAAGGAACCGGGCAGCAAGTGCACGATTCGTGTTCGTGCCTTGCTGCCCGGTATAATATTGTATGAGTCTTGCGTCAGAAGTTCCATTTCACACCCAGACAAGGGCGGCATTTGAAACCGGCTGTAGATCCGAAGTTATTGCTCAGTTCTATTTCCGTGCCCACGTTCAGATTGTCGCACCCCAAGTGCCGGCCAACGTTGTACCACAATTGTGGCTCAGAAATGAAGACTGTGTGCTTTTCTGTGCATGAGCCGTCTTCCTTGAAGTCGCAGTCATGATTCTCCCACCAGAAGTCGGCGAAGCCGTCGAAAGTCAGTCCCTTGAGTCCGAAAATGTCCTTGCAGGTCCACACGGCAGTGAGCTGCATGGGAATGTTGCTGCTGTGCTTTCTGATGGTCTTGTAGAGAGCCTTGAGGTTAAGTGTGTTCTGGAAACTTTTGTCGTGCGCAAAATAGTCCACGCCAAAGAGCCATGCCGAGTTGATGGGATAGCTGGCTGTGATGCCGCCATCGTATTCCACATGCAGGCTCCAAGCCTTGAGAGCCGTTTTTTGCCAGAAGTTGAGGCAACGTGAAATCTCGAGATAGGTGCCTCCGGGAGCCAGATTAGGTCCCGATACATGCTGATCGTAGTTGAAATCGTGGTCAATGAAGAAGTAGTTGTTGCCCCACTTGTCGGCCTTGAACATTTCCAGGGTGAGGGTTACAAACTTGCGGTCGGACCCGAAGTCGTAGAACAACTGTGCGTTAGTCTGGCCCTTGGCATGCATGCAAGCCGTGAAAGCCACCAGGAAGAAAAGAAGTTTTTTCATTTTAATTGTTTGTTGTGAAGATTGAATAATGGGGCATGGAAATGCGTGGAAACAAAAAAAGGAATTACCTAAGTAATTCCTTTTCTGCGCTTCAAGATGGGCTTGAACCAACGACCCCCTGATTAACAGTCAGGTGCTCTAACCAACTGAGCTATTGAAGCATTTGTTTGGCATCAGAATGTTTGTTTCTTGATTGCGGTTGCAAAGGTACGACGAATATTTTATTCTTCCAAATATTTTTGAAGAAAAATTGAGTTTGGGGCAAAAAATTAATAAAAAGTGGGTTGAAGTTGGGGATATGTGATGGTAATAATGTACTTTTGTAGGCGAAAATGCCGATGGACAAGTTTGTGCGCATCGGACCTATTGAAACAAATAATCTATATATAATAATGTATAAGAGAAAAATTATCTGGGCAATGCTCGTTCTCTTGAGTCTTCCCTCAATGGCGCAGACCAAGAAAGACCATAACTTTGAGGTGGCCAAGAACCTGGAGGTGTTCAACAGTATCTACCGTAACCTCGACATGCTCTATGTTGATTCGCTCGATCCGAACATCGTGATAGGCAACGGAATCAACTATATGCTCCGCACCCTTGACCCCTATACGGAATACTATCCGCAAGAGAAAAACGAAGAGTTCAAACAACTGCTTACGGGAAAGTATGCCGGAATTGGTGCCATCATCAAGTATAACCTTGCACTGAAGAACGTGGTGATTGACCAACCCTATGTCAATATGCCAGCTGCAGATGCCGGACTGAAAAAAGGCGACGTGATACTTGCTATCGACGATACGACGATGGTGGGCAAGAGCGTGGAATATGTGCGCAATCACCTGCGCGGTGAACCGGGTTCTACCTTCGTGCTGAAGTATAAGCGTCCTGCCACTGGTAAGGTGCAAAAGGTGAAGGTGGTGCGCAAGCAGATACAAATGCCGTCCGTGCCCTACTATGGACTGGTAGACAAAGGTGTGGGCTATATCAACCTGGTGCAGTTCACCGAAGGATGCGCCAAGGAAGTGCGCAGGGCAGTCATCGACTTGAAGCATCAGGGCATGAAAGGCCTTGTGTTCGACTTGCGGGGCAATGGCGGAGGCTCAGAGGCCGAAGCCGTGCAGATTGTCAACCTGTTTGTGCCCAAGGGTAGACTCGTGGTGAGCAACCGCGGCAAGTTGGAACGTGCCAACCACGACTACAAAACCACCGTTGAACCCCTCGACACGGTGATGCCCATGGTGGTGCTGGTGGACGACAACACCGCCAGTGCCAGTGAAATTACCAGTGGCGCACTGCAAGACTTTGACCGCGCGGTTGTAATGGGAACAAGAACCTATGGCAAGGGACTCGTGCAGATGACCATGCAACTGCCCTACAACGGAACCATGAAACTGACCACCAACAAGTATTACATACCCAGCGGCCGCTGCATACAAGCCATCAAGTATGGACACGGTACGGGAGCTTACCAAGAGCACATTCCCGATTCGTTGACAAAAGTGTTCTACACGCTTCACGGAAGAGAGGTGCGCGACGGCGGTGGCATCAAGCCCGATGTTGAAGTGAAACCCGACTCATTGCCCAACATCGTGTTCTATCTGGCATCCAGTGGGCGCGATTCCACTGAAGTACTTTACAATTATGAACTTGAGTATATCAAGAACCATCCGAATGTGGCTGGTCCTGAGACATTTGAACTGACAGATTCCGACTACGAGGACTTCAAGCAGATGGTCGTGAAAAGTGGCTTTACTTACGACCGTGAGAGCGAGAAGTATATGAAGGATTTGGAAAAAATCATCAAGTTTGAAGGTTATTATGACGATGTGAAAACAGACTTGGACAACCTGAAGAAGAAACTCAACCACAACATCTCCAAGGATCTCGACATACACAAGAGTCTTATCAAGCAGGTGATAGCCAATGACTTGATGGCTGCCTATTATTTTCAAGCGGGGTCTATCCGCTGTAACCTCAGGTATGACAAGCAATGGAAGGAAGCGGTCAAACTGCTTTCCGACAAAGACAGGTATGATTCAATATTGAAAGGAAAGAATGAGAAAGAAAAGAAATAATCCCAATTTCCGCTTTATGTGGGGCATCATGATTCTGGGACTGATGGTCCTGGTTCTGGTGGCACTTATCATGCTGTGGAGCCTCCAAAGAGGATAAATAGAGGGAAAATGAACGAAATATAACAAAAACTTTGCGAGTGTGCGGATTTATTCGTAATTTTGCACCGTTCAGTGGAATGAGGAGCTCTCCGAGAGTTCCTCATTTTATTTTAAATAAAACTTATGATTGATAAGAACGTCGTTAAGAAAATTGTAGACGAGTGGCTCGTGGACAAGGACTATTTCCTTGTTGACATCATGATTAGCCCCGATGACAAGATTGTTGTTGAGATTGACCATGCCGATGGCGTGTGGATTGAAGACTGTGTGGCGCTGAGCCGCTACGTGGAAGACCATCTCAGCCGTGATGAGGAGGACTATGAACTCGAAGTAGGATCCGCCGGACTGGGACAACCCTTCAAGGTCCCTCAGCAGTATGCCAACTTTGTTGGCCAAGAGGTGGAGGTGCTCGATGAAGACGGCAAGAAGTACAAGGGCATCCTGAAAAGCGTGGACGGCAACGACTTTGTCGTCACCGCTCGGGAAAAAGTGAAAGTGGAAGGCAAGAAGCGTCCTGTGCTGTCAGACGTGGACCATGCGTTCCAAATGGACAAGGTGAAATATACAAAATACTTATTAAGTTTCAAATAAAAGGTTATGGCATTAAAGAAAGAAGAAGAAGCTCCGAATATGATCGAGACCTTCAAGGAATTTAAGGAAACCAAGAATATCGACCGTACTACATTGGTGAGCGTGCTGGAAGAAAGCTTCCGCAACGTGATTGCCAAGATTTTCGGCAGTGACGAGAATTTCGACGTCATCGTTAATCCTGATAAGGGCGACTTCGAAATCTATCGCAACCGCGTAGTCGTGGCCGACGGTGAAGTGCAGGACGAAAACAAGGAAATCAGCCTTTCTGACGCACGTAAACTGCAGGAAGACTATGAGGTGGGAGAGGATGTCAGCGAACCGGTTAACTTTGCCAAGTTCGGCCGTCGCGCCATCCTGAACTTGCGCCAGACACTGGCATCCAAGATTCTGGAACTTGAGCACGACTCATTATACAACAAATACAAAGATCGTGTGGGTCAGATTATCTCGGCTGAGGTGTATCAGACTTGGAAGCGTGAAATCCTTCTCGTGGACGACGAGAACAACGAACTTATTCTTCCCAAAAGCGAGCAGATACCTGCAGACCAGTATCGCAAGGGAGAGGCTGTGCGTGCGGTGATTCTCCGTGTGGACAACGAGAACAACAACCCCAAGATTATCCTCTCTCGTACCAGTCCGCTATTCCTGCAGCGTCTTCTCGAAGCTGAGGTACCCGAGATTGCCGAGGGCCTGATTTCCATCCGCCGCATCGCCCGCCTTCCTGGAGAGCGTGCCAAGGTGGCTGTGGAGACCTATGACGAGCGCATCGATCCGGTCGGCGCATGTGTCGGTGTAAAAGGTAGTCGTGTGCATGGCATCGTGCGCGAACTCTGCAATGAGAACATAGACGTGATCAACTATACGTCTAACGTGAAACTGTTTATCCAGCGTGCTCTCAGTCCGGCGCGCATCAACAGCATCAACGTGGACGAAGAGAACCATAAAGCAGAAGTATATCTTCAGCCTGAAGAGGTTTCGTTGGCAATTGGCCGTGGCGGTATGAACATCAAACTGGCATCCATGCTCACAGAGTATACCATCGATGTGTTCCGCGAAATCAGCGACAGTGAGGCTGATGAAGATATCTATCTTGACGAATTTTCAGACGAAATCGACCAGTGGGTTATTGACGCCATCAAGAGCATCGGTCTTGACACTGCCAAGGACGTGCTTAATGCTCCCCGTGAAATGCTCGTGGAGAAAGCCGACCTTGAAGAGGAAACCGTTGACAATGTGCTGAAGGTGCTCCGGGCCGAGTTTGAAAAATAACAATCGTCTAACATATAACGCGAAAAAGAAACATAAGAACAGAAGAAAGAATGGGCATCAGATTAAACAAAGCAATACGTGAATTGAACATAGGACTTCAAACGGCAGTTGAATTCCTTGAGAAGAGACAAAACTTGGGCGAGGTGAAAGACGACATGAACTTCAAACTGAACGACGCTCAGTATAATGCGCTTCGTGAAGCTTTCAAGTCGGACAAGGAAGTCCGCACCGAAGCCGAGAAACTCTTCCCCAAAAAGCAAAAGGAGAAAAAGCATGCGTCGGAGACCGCTGAAGGTGGCGCTGTGCCAACGTCTTCGATACGTCAACAATACAAGCCTTTGGGCAAGATAGACCTTGACAGTATCGGAAAACCCTCTGCACCTAAGTCTGCCGCTCATGCTTCTTCAGAGGTGAGCACACCCAAGGCTGCTGCCGTAAGCCAAGGTGAACCAGCGCCCCAACAGGCGGAAAAGAAAGCCGAGGCAAAGCCGGAACCTGTAGCAAAGCAACCTGCTGCAGCTGAACAGCCAGCCTCCGCCGCTCCAGCGAAGGTTGAGGTGAAGCCTGTCGCTACCGATTCTGCAGCTAAATCTTCAGAGGATAGCGCAGCACCGACTGCTACGGACCAGACAAAAATCTTCACCCTCAAGAGTGAGAAGAAACTGGCTAACCGGGTGAACGTGCTCGGCAAGATAGACCTCGATGCGCTGAACCAGACAACTCGCCCCAAAAAGAAGAGCAAGGAAGAACGCCGCAAGGAGCGCGAGGAAAAGACCCAGCAGCAAAAGGGCGACAAGAAAAAACGCGTACGCATCAATAAGGAACGTGTTGACATCAATGCAGCCGCCAACCAACCGGGAAACTCACAGGGGGGCAACAAAAAGAAAAACAACAACGGCAACAATAACGGCGGCAATGCCAACGGAAACAACAAGAAAAACCGCAATCGCAGCAAGAAACCTGTTGAGGTTAGCGAAGAGGACGTTGCACGCCAGGTAAAGGAAACGCTGGCACGACTTACCAACAAACAGAACCAGAACAAGAAGGGCGCCAAATACCGTAAGGAGAAGCGCGAGGCTGTTCAGGAGAAGCTGAATGAGGAGTTGAATGCCGAACAGAAGGAAAGCAAGACGCTGAAGCTCACGGAATTCGTGACTGTGAGTGAACTTGCAACCATGATGGACGTTTCCGTCAACCAGGTGATTGGCACGCTGATGAGTGTGGGTATCATGGTATCCATCAACCAGCGCCTCGATGCCGAGACCATTAACCTCGTGGCTGAGGAATTTGGTTTCAAGACAGAATATGTCAGCGCCGAGGTACAGGAAGCCATAACAGAAGAGGCTGACGACGAAAACGATCTCGTTTCACGTGCTCCTATTGTCACTGTGATGGGCCATGTAGACCATGGTAAGACTTCTTTGCTTGATTATGTGCGCAAGACCAACGTGATTGCTGGAGAGGCAGGTGGCATCACTCAGCACATTGGTGCCTACAATGTGAAATTGGAAGACGGCCGCCAGATAACCTTCCTGGATACTCCTGGACATGAGGCGTTTACAGCCATGCGTGCCCGTGGTACACAGGTTACGGATATTGCCATCATTATCATCGCTGCTGACGACAGCGTGATGCCTACTACCAAGGAGGCTATAGCCCATGCTCAGGCTGCTAATGTTCCTATGGTGTTTGCTATCAACAAGATAGATAAACCGGGAGCTAATCCTGATAAGATACGCGAGGATTTGGCCAACATGAACTTGCTCGTGGAAGAGTGGGGCGGTAAGTACCAGTGCCAGGAAATCAGTGCCAAGAAAGGTATTGGCGTGAAGGAACTTCTGGAAAAGGTTCTTCTCGAAGCTGAAATACTTGACTTGAAGGCTAATCCTAACCGTAAGGCCACCGGTTCTATCATTGAGTCATCCCTTGATAAGGGACGTGGCTATGTGTCTACCGTGTTGGTGAGCAATGGTACACTGAAAGTGGGCGACATTGTGATTGCCGGTACTTACTTTGGCCGTATCAAGGCCATGTTCAATGAGCGTAACCAACGCATTGAAAAGGCAGGTCCTTCAGAACCAGCCATTATCTTGGGCTTGGACGGTGCACCGACAGCCGGTGATACGTTCCATGTGCTTGAAACAGAGCAGGAGGCCCGTGAGATAGCCAACAAACGCCAGCAGTTGCAACGTGAACAAGGATTGAGAACACAGAAGCGTCTCACTCTCAGCGATATTTCACACCGCATTGCCTTGGGTTCATTCAAGGAACTCAACATCATTGTCAAGGGTGACACCGATGGTAGTATTGAGGCTCTCAGTGATTCGTTCCTCAAACTTTCCACCGAGAAGATTAAGGTGAATGTCATCCACAAGGCTGTAGGACAGATTTCCGAGAGCGACGTGACGCTTGCCGATGCTTCCGATGCCATCATCGTGGGATTCCAGGTCCGTCCTTCAAGTGCTGCCCGCAAGCAGGCCGATCAGGAAGGTGTGGAAATCAACACCTATTCAGTCATCTATGATGCCATTGACGATGTGAAGTCTGCTATGGAAGGTATGCTTGACAAGGTGAAGAAGGAGGTAGTGACCGGTCAGCTGGAAGTGCGTCAGGTCTACAAGATTTCCAAAGTAGGAACTGTGGCAGGTGCATTTGTTACAGAAGGCAAAGTACACCGCACGGACAAAGCTCGCGTGGTGCGCGATGGTATCGTGGTGCACACTGCTCCTATCAACGCCTTGAAGCGATATAAGGATGATGTGAAGGAGGTGGCTACCAACTTTGAGTGTGGTATTAGTCTCGTAAACTTCAATGACATCCAGGTAGGCGACGTGCTTGAAACCTTCACTGAAATTGAAGTCCAGCAGAAACTGTAGTAACAATTGTGACCATGTTTCTGCATGGCACGTTATTTGCAATCCATTATAGGGACGGGTACTACGTTTATCCGTCCCTATTTGCCAAATATATATACAAGCTATCATGGATAATAATAAGGTTAAAGACCCAAATGTCGGCATGCAAGAGCGTAAGGAAGAACCCAATGCTTTCGTGAAACAGGTGGCAGACCAGAAATATGAATTTGGTTTTACCACAGATGTGCATACCGACATCATTGACAAAGGCTTGAATGAAGACGTGGTGCGTCTCATCTCCCAAAAGAAAGGGGAACCAGATTGGTTACTGGATTTCCGATTGAAGGCCTTTGAATATTGGAAAACACTAAAACAACCAACATGGGGACATGTGCGTCTGCCGCAAATCGACTATCAGGCCATTTCCTATTATGCAGACCCGCTGGCCAAGAAACCCGTCAACAAAGAGATAGATCCTGAGTTGGAGAAAACCTTCGACAAGTTGGGAATTCCACTTGAGGAACGGCTCGCTCTTAGTGGTACAGCTGTGGATGCCATCATGGACTCTGTGTCGGTGAAGACCACCTTCAAAGACAAGTTGGCAGAGAAGGGTATCATCTTCTGTTCCATCGGCGAAGCCGTGAAGGAGCATGCAGACTTGGTGCGCGAATATCTTGGTTCTGTAGTCCCATACCGCGACAATTTCTATGCCGCTCTCAATAGTGCCGTGTTCAGTGACGGCTCGTTCGTGTATATACCGAAAGGTGTGAAGTGTCCGATGGAATTGAGCAGCTATTTCCGTATAAATGCTCGCAACACCGGTCAGTTCGAACGTACGCTAATCATCGCTGACGACGATGCCTATGTTTCTTATCTTGAGGGATGTACAGCCCCGATGCGAGACGAAAACCAGTTGCATGCAGCTATCGTAGAGATTATTGTCAAGGACAATGCTGAAGTGAAGTACTCTACTGTTCAGAATTGGTATCCAGGTGATGAGAATGGTAAGGGTGGCGTGTTCAATTTGGTGACAAAGCGCGGCGATTTGCGTGGCGTCAATTCGAAACTTTCCTGGACACAGGTCGAAACAGGATCAGCCATTACCTGGAAGTATCCATCTTGTGTGCTTCGCGGTGACAACTCCGTGGCTGAATTTTATAGCGTGGCGGTGACCAACCACTATCAGGAAGCTGACACGGGAACGAAAATGATACACATGGGTAAGAATACCAAGAGTACCATCATTTCCAAGGGTATCAGTGCGGGACACAGCCAGAATTCTTATCGAGGGCTGGTGCGTGCCACCTCTAATGCTGACAATGCCCGTAACTATAGTTCTTGTGACAGTTTGTTGCTTGGCAGTGATTGTGGCGCACACACATTTCCTTACATGGATATTCATAATGATACGGCAGTTGTGGAACATGAGGCAACCACTTCCAAGATTTCGGAAGACCAACTGTTCTATTGCAACCAACGGGGCATTCCCACGGAACAGGCGGTGGGCCTGATTGTCAACGGATATGCCAAGGAAGTGCTGAAAAAGCTCCCTATGGAATTTGCCGTAGAAGCACAGAAACTTCTTTCTGTGTCTTTGGAGGGAACAGTAGGATAAACATAAACCAACAATAGTTTTAAGAATTATGCTTGAAGTTAAGAACTTACATGCCAAAATTGGCGATAAAGAGATATTGAGAGGCATAAACCTCACGATCCAAGATGGAGAAACCTGCGCAGTGATGGGACCTAATGGCTCCGGCAAGAGTACACTTAGTGCTGTATTGGTGGGAAATCCACTTTATGAAGTAACAGAAGGGTCTGTAACCTACAATGGCAAAGACCTGCTTGCCATGAAGCCAGAAGAGCGTGCCAATGAGGGCCTTTTCCTATCGTTTCAGTATCCTGTGGAAATTCCTGGTGTGTCCATGATCAATTTCCTCAAGGCTGCTGTCAATGAAAAGCGCAAATATCATGGACTCCCAGAATTGAAGGCGGCTGAATTTCTTAAGCTCATGAACGAAAAGCGCAAGATTGTGGAACTTGACAGTAAGTTCACACGGCGTTCAGTCAATGAAGGTTTCAGTGGCGGTGAAAAGAAGCGTAACGAAATTTTCCAGATGGCCATGCTTGAGCCTACTCTACGAATTCTCGATGAAACCGATTCCGGTCTTGATGTAGATGCCTTGCGTATCGTGGCAGAAGGTGTCAATAAACTCAAAACGCCTCAAACCAGCACCATCGTCATTACTCACTATGAGCGTTTGCTCGACATCCTCAAGCCAGAAACCATTCATGTGCTCTATCACGGACGTATTGTGAAGACAGCCGGTCCAGAGTTGGCCAAGGAAATTGAAGATCGTGGCTATGACTGGATTAAGGAAGAGGTTGGAGAAAAGTAAAGGAAAGGGTTGAAAAAATGAATAACAACTCATCAGTTACACGGAAGGCTGCTGAACAACAGTATATAGACATCTATAACGAAACACGTGAGGCGATATGCCAACACAGTGCCGAGCCGATGAATGTCTTGCGTGATGGTGCCTTTGATGATTTCAAACGGTTAGGGTTCCCGACACGCAAGGTGGAACGCTATAAGTATACCGACGTGGCGCAGTATTTTGAGCCTAATTATGGTCTTAATCTATCCCGTCTGGAGATACCTGTTGATCCTTATAAAGCCTTTCGGTGTGATGTACCAAATCTGAGCACGTCGCTTTATTTTCTGGTTAACGATGCTTTCTTTGACAAAGCCCTCCCTAAGGTTCAACTTCCTGAGGGAGTGACCATTGATTCTTTGTCTAAGGTAGCTAAGGAAAATCCCGGTTTCATCGAGAATTTTTATGGTAAAATTGCCAATACCGGTGAAGATGCCATCACGGCACTCAACACTATGCTTGCGCAAGATGGCTTGTTGATCCACGTCAAAAAGAATGTGGTGGTAGACCGCACAGTTCAGGTTATCAACATCCTGCGTTCAGATGTAGACATGATGGTCAATCGTCGTGTGCTCATTGTTATGGAGGAAGGGGCTGAAGCCAAATTCCTTTTCTGCGACCATGCAGCTGACGACCGTCATTTCCTCACTACACAGGTGATTGAAGCTTTTGTGGCCGACAATGCTTCTTTGGATCTTTATTGTTTGGAGGAAACCCATGCCAAGAACGTTCGTTTTAGTAATTTGTACATTGATCAGCAGGCCAATAGCCGTGTGAATCATAACATCATTACTTTGCACAATGGTGTTACACGAAACCGCACAGATTTGGTCTTCAATGGTGAGGGCGCAAAATGTAGCCTGTGTGGATGTGTGATTGCCGACAAGGAACAACATGTGGACAACAACACGCTCATCGACCACAAGGTGGGACATTGTACAAGTCATGAACTTTATAAGTATGTTCTCGATGATAAGGCTACCGGTGCTTTTGCCGGTAGAGTGCTTGTGCGTCATGGCGCACAGAAGACAACGTCGGACGAGGTTAACCAGAATCTATGTGGCACCAAGACTGCTCGCATGTACACGCAACCCATGTTGGAAATCTATGCTGACGACGTGAAATGCTCGCATGGTTCCACCGTGGGGCAACTCAATGATCAAGCCTTGTTCTATATGGAGCAGCGTGGCATAAGCAGGAAGGAAGCTAAACTGTTGCTTGAATTCGCCTTTATCAACGAAGTCATCGATAAAATGCAAATGGAACCGCTCCGCGATCGTCTCCATCACTTGGTGGAGAAAAGATTCCGTGGAGAATTGAGTAAGTGTGAAGGATGTAAACTCTGCAAATAATTTAAGGGAGGCACTATAACTATGTACGATATCCAGAAAGTTCGTCAGGATTTCCCCATTTTATCGAGAGAAGTCTATGGTCATCCGCTCGTCTATCTTGACAATGCGGCTACCACTCAGAAACCTCTTTGCGTGCTTGATGCTATGCGTCGTGAATATCTTAATGTCAATGCCAACGTGCATCGTGGTGTTCACTATCTGTCGCAACAGGCCACCGATTTGCATGAGGCTGCCCGTGAAACAGTGCGAAAGTTCATCAACGCGCGCTCCACTAACGAAATCGTGTTCACCCGCGGCACAACAGAGGGACTCAATCTCATCGCTTCTTCTTTCAGTGATGAATTCCTTGGAGAAGGCGACGAAGTGATCGTGTCCACCATGGAGCACCACTCCAACATTGTGCCCTGGCAATTGCAGGCTGCCAAGAAAGGTATAGCTCTCAAGGTGATTCCTATGACAGATTTGGGAGAGCTTGACCTTGAACAATTCGCCCAAATGTTCACGGAGAAGACGAAACTTCTGAGCGTTACACAGGTTAGCAATGTTCTGGGCACAGTCAACCCTGTTAAGGATATGATACGTGTTGCTCACGACCATGGTGTCCCCGTTATGGTGGATGGTGCCCAGAGTACTCCACATTTTAAGGTAGATGTTCAAGATTTGGACTGTGAGTTTTTTGTGTTCAGCGGACATAAGATTTATGGTCCTACGGGCATTGGTGTCCTTTATGGAAAGGAGGATTGGCTCGACCGCTTACCTCCATACCAAGGGGGAGGCGAAATGATAGAGAGTGTGAGTTTTGAGAAAACAGTCTTTGAGAAACTCCCTTTCAAGTTTGAGGCAGGTACCCCCGACTATGTGGCAACTCATGGACTTGCCACAGCTCTTGACTACGTATCGAATCTTGGCATGGACAATATCCAAAAACATGAGCGTGAACTGACAGATTATTGCATGAATCAGATGCGCATCATCGATGGAATCAGGCTTTTTGGAGAATCTGCCGGCAAGGATGCCGTAGTGAGTTTCCTCGTTCGCGACATTCATCACCTTGACATGGGGACATTGCTCGATCGGTTAGGCATTGCCGTACGCACCGGTCATCATTGTGCTCAGCCGTTGATGATACGATTTGGTATCCAAGGAACAGTGAGAGCATCGTTTGCATTGTATAATACGAAAGAAGAAATAGATGCCCTTGTGGCAGGAATCAAGCGTGTCGCCCAAATGTTTTAGGGCGACCGCTTTGTTTTTAAATTAATACTCTTATGCTTGAACCCCACTTTTATACCGATTTGATCGAAGCTGGCTGCGATGAGGCAGGACGTGGATGTTTGGCTGGCAGTGTCTATGCAGCAGCAGTAATATTACCTTCAGATTACGACAATCCTGAGTTTAACGACTCAAAAAAGTTGACGGAAAAGAAACGTTATCTGTTGAGAGAGCAAGTGCAACGCGATGCTGTGGCATGGGCTATAGGTGTTGTCACTCCCGATGAAATCGATAAAATCAACATCCTCAATGCCAGTTTCCTCGCCATGCACAGGGCTTTAGATCAATTGAAAGTTCGGCCCGAAGCTGTCATAGTTGATGGAAACAGATTCAAGCCCTATCATGATCTACCTTATACAACCATTATCAAAGGTGACGGCAGATACCAGGCCATTGCAGCTGCAAGCATATTGGCAAAGACTTACCGTGATGATTACATGGCTGAATTGGCTATCCAATATCCACAATATGATTGGCAAAGTAATAAGGGCTATCCTACCAAAAAACACCGTGAAGCCATAAAGAACTACGGAATTACCCCTTTTCATCGGCGTTCTTATAATTTGTTGGGAAGTGAATTGAAACTTGATTTCAAGTAGTTTAACTATTCAACACCCTTTTCCCGTTCTTTTGCCCCCTGACGGGAGCGTAACGAACGGAGACTGGAAGGCGTGATACTGAGTGTTTCCTCGATTTCATCGTTTGTTTTACCCATTTCTTGCAACAAGAGATAAGTGTACATGTGTGGCGTGATTCTTGAATATTTCTCTTTCCATCGGGCGTAAAGTTCCGGCTGTTTAATCATCACGTAGTCCAATAAATATGTCTCTGCGCATTTAATATCAGCAGGTATGTGTTCGCCCTGTGCTAATGCTTCATAGACAATTCTCCCTAAACGCAATCGTTCCCTGATGTTCTGCTGTAATAATTCAATTCTCCGTTCCAACGCAAGTATCTTGTCGTTATTGTTCGCTTCAGACATCTTGGTTTCCTCCAGTTCTATTTTTAGAGAGTCAACGTCAGTTTTCATCCTTTCTATTTCCGAAGTGTGAATGTCTATGCTTGTTTTCCATTTGCTGTAAAAGTGGAATCCGAAACCAATACCTATGAGAAAGAGGACGACAAGAATGCAAATTAGAATAACATTGTGGAATTGTGCTGCAGCACTTTCCTCCTTGCTTTCGTGCATTAAGTTTTCTTTCTCGTTCACCACCTCGTCAGCTTCAAGTAATGACAAATATGCGTTTGCAGCTTCTTTGTAAGAATGTTTGTTCCACAGCGTATAGACTATGCGGAGTTCTATAGCTTCGTTGGTATTGGTCGATAGTTTTTGTCCCATGGCTTCTCTCAGCATCTTTTTAGCATTGGCTGTGTCATTATAGTATGCCAATTGTCTGGCCGTAAAGCACAAAACCTTCTTGTAGGAGCGTTCTTCAAGTTTCCTTTTGAAAAGGGGAGCCTGTTTGTAGATGAATTGTGCAGCTGTGTCGCTTTTTGCCATTCTCATGGTTACATACAGATAATGGCTGATGGCTGTTAGGAGCGAATCTGTGTTATGTAAATCCGTTATGGCTACAATTAGTTGGCGCGCATATTTTTCAGATTGGCTATTCCTGAATTTGGCATCGTAACTCCACGCATTGCAGATATAGTAGTCATAGAGTTGTTCCAAGAAAATACATTTCCAATAGTTGCTGTTTCTCTTTCTTGCCAAGTTTATACCCTCTATGGCATAGTTTTTCCATTGTTCTTTTGCATTCACACGAAAGTCAAAGTCATCCGCTCCTTTGTCTTTGGAAATCTGATTCGCATTTTTTATTTGTCGTTGATATTTTTTGCATGAGTCAAGGCATAACGTGTATTCCTGCTGCCAAGCATCTTCTACTTCGTTTCGGTTGTCACATCCCGTTACCGATAGAGCGGAAAGAACGAAACTTATGATATAAATGATTTTTTCATGTCTACTGTTGTTTTGTGATAGATAATGGTTTGCCGTGAGCCTGTGCCTGATCATAAATAGGACGGATAGAGTCCATGTATATTTTGTTGGATTTCATAAAGGCTTTAATTTCGTTTATGGCATGGTTGCCCATGTCGTAAAACTCATAGCGATACCAGTGTTTTCCCATAGGTTTTACGTCAATAATGTGTGAATAACCCTTGCCGTCTTGTACGGATGAACGGAATACCCATCCAGCTAATGCCCGCTCGTTACCACTATATTCTTCTGCGTAAATATGGTGCAACTCGATGATGAGTCTTTCCGTGCAGTGATCGTAAAGAAACTTGTCGTCGTTGTAACGCTTTAGGTTATACATCTGTTGGATGAATGTACAGATGGTTTGTTCCTTGTCTATGCTGTCTTCTTTCATCATGGCGATGGAATCTTGACGCAATACAGTTTGCAGGGAATCTTTTGTTTTTACGTCCCTACTTGTTGCCTTCTCCTGTCTGCAAGCCGTCATCAAGATAGCCGCCAACAGGAATCCTAATAATATAATTGTATTCTTCATTTTTCCTTTTTTTGTTTTTAGGTAATTCCGTATAGTCAATGCTCATAGTATATTTCCGTTATTAATGGTAAATGGACGTTCTTCCTTCCCGTTGGTCTGGTCGTGAAGTATAAATAGGGCGTTGTTCGGTAAATCATTGAAATGCAGAGTCTCATTTTCGGCTGTTTGTATACGGTGGACAACCTCTCCATTCTCTCCATAATAGCAGAGTGCATATTGGTGCCCTTTTGTAATGAAGTTGTCATCGTTGCGCGGCATATATTTTATCTTGTCAATTCTGACGGGTTTACCAAAATCTACAGCCAACATGGCATTGTCTGCATCTTGCGTTTGGTAGAATGAAAGAACTAAAGTTTCCTTACCTTCAGACTCGTCCGGCGTATAGCAATTGTGCTTCCACTCGTCTTCGCAATTCATGAAATCTCCGCAAAGCAGGCATTGGGTCCTGCAAATTTCCACAGCTTCACAAGGTATGGGGGATATGTAGGTGAATCCGTTTTCTTCCTCACACTCATATCCATACTCGTTGTCAAGAGTCTGTGCCTTGATTGTCCCCTCGTTGTAGCCTGTGATCATGGGCAACAAATTTAGGACAAAGGCGAAAAATATCAAAATTCTTTTCATGGGTTAGTTCTCTTTTAAACAATTATTGCACGTAGAGTCTGTTGTCCTGCAATGATGCTGAGAATGTAGTGCCCTTGTCTTAGATTGGTGTAAAGTGTAGTGGTATGTTCCCCAGCATCCATCATGCCGAGACCGTTAGAGTAAACACAGACGCCGCTTTGGTCGTAAATCCGTGCTGTGACGGCTCCTTTTTCTGCCAAAGAGTAAGTTGCGTTCAGTTCTTCCCCGAAAGGATTGGGAGATACTTTGATGTTGCCGGATGGTATGCGATGCCGAGTGCGTTCATGGCGTATGCGTTGCTGTCGTTGACGGCATGTCTTCTCATCACGTCCAGGGCTTGTTGTGTGCTCATGGTCTTGTCTATGCCTTTAAGCGTTTCCATGTCCGGGGTGAAACTTTCCGTTGTTCCCTTTCTCCAATAATTTGCTTGATTTGTGGAGAGAACCTTTTCATTACCCTGTAGTTGATGCCTAGGTTGGCAAAGGCTTCGGAACTTGCAAGTGAGGCTTGTTCTCTGACGGTTTCCGCTCTCTCTTTCATCACGTTTTCCTCCCAGTCGGTGGACAGGATAGATTGTGCCTTGGCATGGGCCGTCGTGAGAAGTGTTGCGCATAGGCAAAAGACAGTTTTCAGTTTCATTGTTTTGCTTTTTTATTGGTTAAAGTATAGTTTCGTCATAGGCAAAGTTATATGCTTTTACTAATTCCAGCAAACAGATACGACAGGAGCGTTGCAATGTGGTATTTCTTGTAAGTGCTTGTTGTGTAGTTGTTTAATGGATAAACGAACAGAAAGCCAGGCTTAAATTGCAACAAGAAATGTCATGCTTTGTACGATATTATATCCGTATCTGTACCAAAGGTTTCTGCTATGACTATTGAGAGGTTCTTATTGAGCCGATGAAGAAGGACTGTCTTGGCTACTTGTCGTGTCGATGGCATAATAAAGAAAGAAGCCTCCTATTCAGCAAGGGTGAATAGGAGGCTTCTTGAAATGTATTGTCTGTAATTACAGAATCTTGTGATAGAGGGCTATGATGTCTTCCTTGGTTACTTCACGTGGGTTGCCAGGAGTGCAGACATCGGTGATAGCTTGTTCGGCAAGGGCAGGGATGTCGGCCTCTGTGATGCCCAGTTCGCTCAGGTGCTGAGGAATGCCCACGAGCTTTGACAGGTCTTCGATGGCGGTGCAGGCAGCTTCGGCAGCCTCCTGGTTGGTCATTTCTGGCTTGTATACACCACATGCCTTAGCTATTTCCACGTATTTGTCAACACAAGCAGGCATGTTGTAGCGCATCACGGTAGGCAGAAGGATTGCGCAAGCCACACCGTGTGGTACATCGTGCAGGGCACTCATCGGGTGAGCCATGCCGTGGTCTACACCAAGACCTACGTTGGAGAATGCCATACCGGCGATATATTGTGCCACGGCCATGCCGTTGCGTCCCTCGGGATTCTTGGGGTCGTTGACTGCCATTGGCAGGTATTTGTGGATCATCTCGATAGCCTTGATTTCGAACATGTCGCTCATTTCCCAGGCTGCCTTGGTGATGAGGCCCTCGATGGCGTGTGTCATGGCATCCATGCCGGTGGCAGCTGTGAGGCCCTTGGGGAGTGAGTACATCAGTTCGGCGTCGATGATAGCAACGGCAGGAATGTCGTTGGGGTCAACGCACACCATCTTCTGCTGGCGCTTCTCGTCGATGATAACATAGTTGATGGTGGTTTCAGCAGCTGTGCCGGCTGTGGTTGGCAGAGCAACGATAGGCAGACACTTGTTCTTGGTGTCGGCTACGCCTTCGAGTGAAATCACGTCGGAGAACTCGGGGTTTGTGCAGACGATGCCGATGCCCTTGGCTGTATCCATGGACGAACCGCCACCGATGGCCACGATAAAGTCGGCACCGGCTTTCTTGCAGGCTGCTACGCCATTGGTCACATTGGTCACTGTCGGGTTGGGCTTCACCTCGTCATATATTTCGTAGGGGATGCCGGCTGCATCCATCACGTCGAGTACCATTTTGGCTACGCCAAACTGCATCAGGCCTTTGTCGGTCACCACGAGGGCTTTCTTCCATCCGCGGTTGGCTACTACTGTGGCGAGCTCCTTGCGAGCACCAGGTCCGAAGTATGACACTTCGTTGAGAATAAATCTGTTTACCATAATGTTTTAGATTTTATTGGTGATTATTTGTTGATAATGAGTGTCTGTTTTTCAGTGTTGCAAACTTACAAAATATTCTGCAAAACTGCGCTCCGTTAATCATTTTTTAAGGGTTGTTTTATCAAAATATAAGGTTGTGGTCTTTGGCGTAACGTTATTTAGCTTTTCGTGTTACGCTGTTTGGCTGGGAGTTAGTAATTTTGCACTCTGTTTTTAAGGAAGGTTTACAGTCGTGATGAAAAAACTTTTGACTTTATTGTTCCTTTGTGTCTGCACATCAATATGGTCGCAGTCCAACGAGTCGGCCCGTCATTCCATTTGGGTCGGTACTTGGGCATCTGCACCGCAAGAGGTGGTGAGAAGTTTCATGCCCTTCAATAATGACATGACAGAGCGTTCTGTCAGGCAGAACGTGAGAGTGTCTGTGGGAGGTGAGGTGATGCGTCTTGAATTGTCAAATGTGTTTGGGTCTGGAGAAGTGAAAATTGCCTCTGTCTATGTGGCCCCTGCTCTTGATAGCTACAAGATTGACGCCAAGCGTGCTGTCTGGCTCAAGTTTCGCGGCAAGGACAGTGTGACCATCGTGCCGGGCAGGTCGGTTTTTTCCGATGCTGTGCGCTTTAAGTTTGCCGCCAGGCAACGGCTGTCTATCACTATCAACTATTTAAAAGCTCCCAACGAGCCGACTGTGCACATGGGATCGCGTACCACATCGTTCATTCTTCATGGCGCGACCACACCGCAGACAGATTTCCGCGAATCGTTTCGGGAGGACCATTGGTTTAATATCGCAGCTGTTGACGTGATGTCGGCAAAGGCGAGGGCTGTAGCAATCCTTGGCAACAGCATTACCGACGGCAAGTGTTCCACGACAAATGGTGACGACCGTTGGCCCGACTTCCTGTCGGAAGTCTTGCCGGAAACAGCTGTGCTTAATCTGGGAATAGGGGCTAACTGTGTGCTTTCCAAGTTTATTGGTCAGCCTGGAGAGAAGCGCTTTGACCGTGACATATTAGAGCAGCGTGGTCTGAAGGCCATCCTCGTGTTTGAAGGAACAAACGATCTCGGGCGAAGCCGCGACGGCATGGTGTGTGCCAAGGAACTGATAGCAGCTTATCGGGGGTTCATTCGCAAAGCCCATCAACGTCACATCCGCATTTACGGTTGCACCATTCTTCCCTTCAAGCGCAGTCCTTATTACAGTTATAACCACGAGCGTGGTCGCAACACCGTGAACGACTGGATACGTCATAGCGGAGAGTTTGACGGCGTAATAGACTTCGATAAACTCATGTGCAATCCCTTTGACCGTGCAGAGTTGCGCCCTGCTTGGCAAGCCGATTGGCTCCATCCCAATCCTGCCGGCTACCGTGAAATGGGGAAGTATGCAGCAGAAAGGTTGAACATATTGCTTAAACGATAATTTTTCTATTCACAGAGTTGTATGAAAAAGTTAAATGTAACATGCTCGCATGTAACAGGATAATTTCCGTTATTGATTTCTCCTTGTTTATATGCAAGGATTTTGAACTTTATCCTATCTCCGCTTTTGAGGTCGCGTGGAAGAATTTCTTTGTTGTAGACCCAACGATAAGTCTTAATTATCTCATGCTGGGAGTCTATATAAATCAAGAGCTTTTCGTCACAAATCTTTTCATCGACGTCAAAAACGAGACCTACTTGTGAAAAATTTTCCTTTTCAACTGTTGCGGTAAAGCAAGTGTCGCTTTTTGTAAACGGAGTGAAACCATCAGGGTACACTTTGGGGTTATCATCATTGTCATGACAAGCGACAAAAGAGAAACAAAATAATATAGTGAAGAATGGAAATAATAAATGTCTCATAATTATTTGATTTTAAAAGTTCGTGATATTCTGTTTACTTGAGTTATCGTTTCAATGATATAAACGCATATTGCAGTGGCTTAACCTCTATCACCATCCCTTCATCTGTTACTTCATTGGGTGAGTCTTGCTTCCTAGGTTGCAGTGGCTTAACCTCTATCACCATCCCTTCATCTGTTACTTCATTGGGTGGGGCTTGCTTCCAATATTAAAATTGTTGAGGGAATAAAGGGTTGTTATTGCAAGTCTTTCCTAATATCATATCAGGTTCACACCATATTATCTTTTTGTCGGATGAGAGTTTTGGGATTATTTCTAATATGTCATCGGAAGACTTTACATTGCAGTTTAGATAATAAATGTTTCCTCTTTTTTATTGATGGATAAAACATCCTTGTATGAGGAAAGGATGTTTTATATATAAGTGGAATCTTTAATTTCTAATATTATCTTAGGCAAAACCTTAATGCCTTCTGCGTCTTTGGTATGATATGATTTTGAGACAAATTGATTTGTCGCATTAGAATGTACTGTTGCGGAACTTAGGCTTTCGTCAGGAATAAGTTCAATAAACTGGTTGTTGTAATAAATAGCCAGTTTGGCAGAAAGCTCCATAAAATGGGGCTAATAGGGGTAAAAAGGTAAAGATGATTTTTTTTCATAGGGCGAGTTTTATTGTGTGCATATTTACATTAATATTTGCAAATGTAGAGATTAAGTAGATTAGTTCCAAGCATTTTTAGTTCTTTTTTTTTATTCAACTCTTTGTATAATCTTCTTTTTGCAGTAACTTTGCACCCGATTTTCAAGTAAAAAGATATAATTCAGGTTTTAATAAAACGTTCTACAGGTTATGATGATTCGACAGTGTGCCATCCTTTTTGGATGTCTCGCGTTGGGTGAACTTTTGATTTATCTCACCCACATCCAGCTACCCTCCAGCATTCTGGGCATGCTCATCCTCACTTTGTTGCTGAAGTTGAAGGTCATTAAGCTCGAATGGGTGCAGGGGCTTTCCGACTTCTTGGTTGCCAACATAGGCTTCTTCTTCGTGCCGCCCGGCATCGCCATCATGGTCTATTTTGATATTATTAAGGCGCAGTTTTGGCCCATTGTCATTGCTTCGGCAGTGTCCACCGTACTGGTGCTTGCCGTTACGGGGTGGGTACACCAGATTATGGGCAAGGTCTTACATAAAGAGGAGGTGGAATAACGATGGACTATTTCAACAACGAATTCTTTCTTATCGCACTGACTTTCAGTGTTTATTTCTTCGGAAAGTTGCTGCGCAAGTGGACGGGCTGGGTGCTCATGAATCCCATCCTCGTCACTATTTGCATACTCATTGCCTTCCTGAAACTCACGGGCGTTAGCTATGAAACCTATCAGGAGGGTGGCCATCTCATTGAGTTTTGGCTTCGTCCGGCAGTGGTGGCGCTTGGTGTGCCACTCTATTTGCAGTTGAGCAAAATCAAGCAACAGTTCTGGCAGATACTTTTTTCCGAGTTTGCCGGTTGTGTGGTGGGCTTGGTGTCAGTGGTTCTGATAGCCCGCGGCATGGGCGCCTCGCGTGAGGTTATCCTTTCGCTTGCCCCCAAGTCGGTCACCACCCCTATTGCCATGGAGGTGACCAAGGCTGTAGGCGGCATTCCCTCGCTCACGGCGGCAGTGGTGGTGTGCGTGGGACTGCTGTGTGCCGTGTGTGGCTACAAGACTATGGGCTTTGCCCGTGTGCGCAGCAAGGCTGCCCAGGGACTTTCCATGGGCACGGCAGCCCATGCGCTGGGCACCGCCACGTCGATGGATGTGAGCCGTGTGCATGGTGCCTATGCCAGTCTCGGACTGACTTTGAACGGCATTTTCACGGCGCTTATGACGCCAACCATCATTGATTTGATGGGCATATAGAAGCGAAAACATAAGGGGCAAAAGGCAGAAACGTGCTTGATGGTTCGGGAAAACCGACCTGCCACGATGCGCTAATGGCAGAGTTACGACTTGTTAATGGCAGAGTTACGACCTGTTAGTGGCAGACTTATGACTTGCCCAGGGCTTTTGGCTCTGCGTGTACGAACTGACGGATAGAATTGTTGCAGTCTGTTTCTTGGCGTTTTTCGGGCAGTTCATCCCCTTCAACCAAGTAGGTCGGATTGCCGCAGCAGGCTCCCCTCTTTTGAAGCACAGCTTCCCGGTCTTGAGCCATGCACAAATTTCTTCCTGTCAAAGAATTCAAATATATAATTTTTCTCTTCGCTTACTCAGAATTTTACACTAACTTTGCAGACAAAAGAAAACAAACATATAAAGCACAAATATTATGGCAAAGAAAGCACTTTTGATGATCCTCGATGGATGGGGCATCGGCAAGCATGGTGCTGGCGACGTGATCTACAACACGCCAACACCTTATCTCGATTATCTCACGGCAGTGAGCGCACATTCACAACTCATGGCATGCGGCGAAGACGTGGGCTTGCCAGACGGACAGATGGGCAACTCTGAGGTGGGACACCTCAACATCGGCGCCGGCCGCATTGTCTATCAGGACCTGGTGAAGATTAACCGTGCCTGCAAGGACGGCTCCATCATGGAGAACGAGGGCGTGGTGGAAGCCTATACATACGCTCAGAAGACAGGCAAGAAGCTCCACCTTATGGGCCTCACCTCAACGGGTGGCGTGCACTCTTCACTCGACCATTTCTTCAAGTTCCTCGAGATAAGCAAGCATTACGGACTGAAGAATACCTACGTGCACTGCTTCATGGACGGTCGCGACACCGACCCCAAGAGCGGCAAGGGATTCATCGAGCAGATGACCAAGGCCTGTGAAGAGAACGATGCCCACGTGGCAAGCATCATCGGCCGTTTCTATGCCATGGACCGCGACAAGCGCTGGAACCGTGTGAAGGAAGCCTACGACCTGCTCGTAGAGGGCAAGGGAAAGCAGGCCGACGACATGGTGAAAGCCATGCAGGAAAGCTATGACGAGGACGTGACCGATGAGTTCATCAAGCCTATCAACAACGCCAAGGTGGACGGAACCATCGACGAGGGCGACGTGATTATCTTCATGAACTTCCGCAACGACCGTGCCAAGGAACTCACCCAGGTGCTCACCCAGGAAGACATGACGGCAGAAGGCATGCACACCATCAAGGACTTGCACTACTACTGCATGACTCCCTACGACGCTTCGTTCAAGGGCGTGCACGTACTCTTCCCCAAGAAAGACGTGGAAGACACACTTGGCGAGTATCTCAGCAAGATGGGCAAGAAGCAACTCCACACGGCAGAGACTGAGAAATACGCTCACGTGACCTTCTTCTTCAATGGCGGACGCGAGGCTCCTTATGAGGGCGAGGACCGCATCCTGGTGCCTTCGCCCAAAGTGGCCACCTATGACCTGCAGCCCGAAATGAGTGCATACACCGTGAAAGACAAACTGGTGGGTGCCATCAACACCCAGGAGTATGACTTCATCGTGGTGAACTTTGCAAACGGCGACATGGTGGGCCACACAGGCATCTACAATGCCATTGCCAAGGCCGTGCATGCCATTGACAACTGCGTGAAAGACGTGGTTGAAGCAGCTAAGGCTAACGACTATGAAGTGATTATCATCGCTGACCACGGCAATGCAGACAATGCCATCAACCCAGACGGCACCCCGAACACGGCCCACTCGCTCAATCCGGTACCCTTCATCTATGTGACCGACAACAACAGCGCCAAGGTGAAGAACGGACGTCTGGCCGATGTGGCTCCTTCCATTCTCCACATCATGGGACTGGAGCAGCCTGCCGACATGACCGGCGAGAACCTCATCGAAGACAAGTAGAATTATACTAATCACACATAAGGCGGATGCCGCACAGCGCATCCGCCTTTTTTGATATTCATCCCTATGAACGTAAAGATTGAAGAGTCGTGGCGCAGCCACATAGGCAGTGAGTTCGACAAGCAGTACTTCCTTGACCTCACCCGTTTTGTGCGCGAGGAGTATCTGCACTACACCTGTTATCCGCCCGGACCGCTCATATTCAATGCCTTCAACCTCTGTCCTTTTGACCGGGTGAAGGTGGTCATCATCGGACAAGACCCCTATCATGAGCCGGGACAGGCTCACGGACTGAGTTTCTCTGTCAACGACGGCGTACCCTTCCCGCCTTCTCTGCAGAACATCTTCAAGGAAATCTGTGACGATCTCCACAAGCCGATGCCGACGAGCGGCAACCTTACGCGTTGGGCAGAACAAGGCGTGCTGCTCCTTAACGCCACCCTCACAGTACGCGCCCACCAGGCAGCCAGTCATCAGCGGCATGGATGGGAAGAGTTTACGGATGCCGCCATACGGGCTCTCAACGCTGACCGCGAGCATCTTGTGTTTATTCTCTGGGGATCATACGCACGCAGCAAGAAAGCGCTGGTTGACTGCTCACGCCATTTGGTGCTTGAGTCTGCCCATCCGTCACCACTCTCTGCCTATCGCGGCTTTTTCGGCAATCATCAGTTCTCCCGTTGCAACGCTTATCTTGAAGCCAATGGGGAAAAGGCGATAGATTGGTGAGTAGTGGATGAATGATTGATTATTATCAGGAGAAAGGAATGGCAAACAAAATACTACCCATTATTCAGGTGGGCGATGTGCTTGTGTCGCCCGATATATTCACGGAATGTTTTTGCTGCGACCTTGACGCCTGCAAGGGCGAATGTTGTGTGGAAGGCGATGCCGGCGCCCCTGTAACGCTTGATGAAATTAGCGGAATTGAAGAGGCACTCGACACCGTGTGGCCAGACCTCACGGCTTCAGCACAGGCTGTGATAGACAAGCAGGGGGTGGCATACACCGACCAGGAAGGCGACCTCGTGACGAGTATCGTCGGCGGCAAGGACTGTGTTTTTACTCAGCATGAGGGCGGTTGTTGCTGGTGCGCACTGGAAAAGGCACACCGTGCAGGCAAAATCAAGTTCTGCAAGCCTATCAGCTGCGCACTCTATCCCATACGCGCCAAGCAGTTCGGCAATGGTACCGTCGCTTTAAACTACAATCGCTGGGACGTATGTCGCAGTGCGGTGAAAAAGGGACGCGAACTTCACTTGCCCATCTACAGGTTTTTGGAGGGACCGCTCACGCGTCGGTTTGGTAAGGAGTGGTATGATGAACTGACGGCAACAGCCGACCAGTTGAGGGAAGCTGGCTATTTGGATTGAACGATACGCAAAAAGGTTGCCTGTGCACAGGCAACCTTTTTGCGTATCTGTTGGTCGGGTTCTTTTCTCTTAGTTGTTCCCGTGTCTGTATTCAGAAGGGGAGACGCCAACGTGTTCCTTGAAATATTTGCCGAGGGAACTTTGGGTGGAGAATTTCATGAGTTCTGCTATTTCCTTGATACTCATCGTGCTGCTTTTCAATAGCACGCGTATTTCGAGCGTCACGAAGTCGTCTATCCATTCGTTGGGTGTTCGTTGGCTCACCAATCTTACCATCATGGAGAAATATTTGGGAGTGACACAGAGTTGCTCGGCATACCATCCCACACGGCGTTCGGTGCGGAAGTTCTTCTCCAGGAGAGGTATGAACTTGGCGAAAATCCGTTCGGCTCGCGATTCTTTCTTGGTGCTCAGATAATGCTTCTTGTAGATGGTGTCGCAGAGATCGTATATCATGGCAGTCATCAGCGAAATCACTACGTCACGGCGGAAGTGGTTGTCCACATCGTCTGTCTTCTTCTTGAGCATCTTGCAATAGTCCAGCAACGAGGCTGTATTCTCGTTGTTGATATGGAACACGGGGTGGCTGCGTGAAAAAATGAAAAGGGTGGACAACTCGTGAACTCCCTTGATGATTTCGTGGAAGAAGTCGCCCGACATCATGATGGCTATGCCACTGAAGTCCGCCGACTTCCTGTAGTTGTCGGTCACTTGGCCTTCACTAATGATAATCACATCGTTGGTCCCTATGTCGTGGCGAATGGTGTTCACCGTATAGGTGGCTTTGCCACTTAGGCAGAGCCCTACCAAGATGCAGTTCATGTGGCGAGGAGTGTTGAGCATGGGCACATCGCCGATGTTGTCAAATATCAGCAGATCTTCGTCAATATGGCTGCCGTTGTATTTGGCCAAGACCTCGGCAATGCCTACGTCTGTGGAATGAAGGTTGTTCACGTTTTCGTCTTTTTCAGTAAATATGCTTGCAAAATTACTTGATTCAGTTGGCATGACAAAATTATAGTCGGCATAATTTTCCCTATTCATCCCTGACGGTGCTTATTTGCAACCCTTCTATATTTTGTACTTGTGCCGCATTGAACCGCGAGTCACCTTTGATGATGACGTGGTCCGTGTCTTCCTCTGTGAAACGGCGGCATGCCTGTTCGTCCATATTTCCGTTGCATATATAGTGCAACTTGTTGATGGTGATTCTTTCTCCAGAATGTGCTCCCCGCAGTGTGACTCTTATCCAGCCATGCAGAGGCGCAGGGAAACCGGCTTCAATGGAGTCTGGAGTGACGTGTGTCCAAGAAGGCTGCATTTCTTTCGTGATTCTTTGTGCCAGATGGTGGTTCTTGGCAAGAGGCTGTTGGGGCGATTGGGCTGACGTGGCGCCAACCCACGGCATGATGTCGGGTGTGGCACTGTTCCAGTCGGGTCGCCAATCAGTGGCATCTATGCACACTGAGTTGGCATTGGCTATGCTCCAGGTCCATGACTTGTCGGAGGCGAAGGCAAAGGCCTTGCCTTGCGTGTCAGTGCCATAGAACCATACAGCTATCTGTGGCTCGCCTTCCTTTTCATGACTTTCCTGCGGTGCATACCAAACGGCAATGGTGTTGGTGTCCGCTTGGATGTAGGGTGTAACGTCAAACGAAAGGCAAGCCGGACAATGCGTCTCATGCTTCTCCCTATAGGGCATCAGCACATCGCGGCTTACATTGTATTGGTTCACATACACCGCCACGCGTCCGGTTGTGGTGATTTCGAGGTGAGCCCGATGGATACTGGTCGGTAACACGTATGCCCGACGGAACCATAGTTGGTTATCGTCAGTGGACGTAGTGGCGCCAATCCACTGGGTGCCAAAACTCTGTGCAGCCATTTGTAGGCTGAGGCTGATAAACAGGATTGTGAGCAGTTGCTTGTACATTTGGACGTTTTGCATTTACAGTCGTATGGATTCTCCCGACTTGAGTTTTATTTTCCTTGCCGTGTCGTTGTAATAAACGGTGGTCTTGGCTTTTCTTGGCCCTTTGTTTGTAATTGTAGCGTGGTCTACTTGATGGTCTTTCCACGTTATGTCTACAGTGAATCCGCCTCGGGCACAGATGCCATGCACGTTGCCCTCGGACCAGGCCCTTGGCAAGGCTGGCAGCAAGGTGATGGTATCGGTGGTACTTTGTAGGAGCATCTCGCACACTCCGGCCGCTCCGCCGAAATTGCCGTCGATTTGGAATGGGGGATGTGCATCCATCAGATTGGGATAAGTGCCGCCCGAATGTCTTCTGTCAGGGCCGTGATAGTTGTCTGGACTCACGTAGGTGAGAAGCTTTTTCCATGTCTTATAGGCTTGCTCACCATCACGTAGCCTTGCCCAAAGGTTGATGCGCCACCCCGTACTCCATCCTGTAGTCTTGTCGCCTTTCAGCAGGAGTGAACGTCGGCAAGCCTGGGCAAGGATAGGGGACAGTGTCGGTGAAATGTGATGTCCGGGATAGAGACCTATTAAGTGTGATTGGTGTCGGTGTCGCCAATCGCGGTCTGCCCAGTCGTGATACCATTCTTGAAGATTGCCACGCTTGCCTATGGTGTATGGGTGTAATCTGCTCAATGCCTCTTGCAACTGCCTCCGCAAGCGTTTGTCCTGGTGGAGCACTTGTGCAGCCTGTATGGTGTTGATAAAGAGCTCGCGGATGATGGCAAGGTCGGCTGTTCCTCCGTAGCACGTCATGCCTGTGTATCCTTTGTCTGTGATGTATTCGTTTTCAGGACTGGTGCCGGGTGCCGTGATGAGTTCTCCCGGTTTTTCAGGGTTCTCTATCAGCCATCGGAGCATGAATAGTGCTGCACCCTTCATCAGCGGATAAACTGTTTGAGCGAGATAAGTATGGTCTTTGTTGAAGCAGTAGTGTTCCCACAAGGTGCTTGTCAGCCAAGCGCCTCCCATGTTCCAGTTGGCCCATTCTGGCTTTTCATGCTTCTCTCCTACAGGATTCGTCATGGCCCATAGGTCGGAGTTGTGGCTGGCGCACCATCCTTCCTGTATGCCATAATAGTGACGGGCGGTGTATTGCCCATTGTCGGCAAGGGCTTTTATAAAGTCGGAGAGAGGCTTGACCATTTCCGGCAGGTTGGCCACGTCGGCCAGCCAGTAGTTTTCTTCCAGGTTTATGTTCATGGTGTAGTTGCCTCGCCAGGGAGAGAAAAGGTGAGGAGTCCACAATCCTTGAAGATTAGCAGGTACACCACGTGTTCGTGAACAACTGATGAGAAGGTATCTGCCATATTGGAAATACAGTTGCTCAAGATAGGGGTTGGGGGTGCCGTGGTCTGTCCAGTCCTTGAGCTGCTGGTCTGTGGTCCGGGTGGAGTCTATGTACGCACCACCGAGGCTGAGGCTCATCCGGGTGAACAGTTGGCGGTAGTCCGCGACATGTCGAGCTTTAAATTGGTCATAAGTGAGGTTCATCGTGTGCCAGGCATCATCGGCGGCTGTTTCTATGTAGGGCGCACCTTGTCTGACGGGATGCTTGTCGTACCCGTTAAAGCTGGTCCGGCTGACAATGTAGAGTGTGGCTTCTGTCGCGTTGTCAATGGTCAGCATGGAGTCTGAAGCGAATACTTTTCCATCTGGTGAGTAGACTTTCAGAATCGTGCAGAAATGTATGCTTTCTTGAGGCTGGCCGACGGCATGGCCCGTCATGGTTATTTGTTGTCCGTATGCCTTGGCTTTGTGTGGAACAAGAGAACTTAATGTGATATTGAAAGACAATCCGTGCGTCTTGTCGGCATGTAAATGAATGGCAATGAGACTGTCGGGATGTGATGCGAAATATTCTCGTGTATAGGTGATATCCCCTTTCTTGTAGGTTACTTTCGCCAATGCACTGTCCAAGTCCAAACTGCGTCGATAGCCTGTTGTGGGATTTGTGTTGTTGTCTGTCAGTCTGATAATACCCAAGGGTTGGTAGAATTGCGAGTTGTGGCCTTGCAGCTGGAGCTGCAGGGAGTCTGCCGTGCGGTAGTCTTCCAGGAATAGGGCTTTGCGAATTAAGGGTAAGTAGTTGTTGGCTTCTTTATCTTCCTCATGGTCTACAGGCTTCCCTGTCCAGAATGTGATGTCGTTCAGATAGATTCGTTCGTCATCTGTATCTCCGTAGACAAGTGCTCCCAACCTGCCGTTGCCAATGGGTAACGACTCTTCAAAGTAGTATGCTGGCCGGTCGTACCGCAATTTGAGAGGTAAACAAGTTTGGGCTTGCGCCGTGACATAGAGCATCACGGCACAAGCCCAAATCCATATTGTTTTTGCGTTTCTTTTCACTGGCTTGTGTTGAAGTCTTGTTCTGATTTACTTCACTTCATTCTTTAATGCCTTTCCATCGTGCCAGTCCTTGATGTTCTGCAGGGTGGTTGTGGCGATGTTGTGCAGGGCTTCCTGGGTGAAGAAAGCCTGGTGTGAGGTGACGATTACGTTGGGAATCATCAGCAGAAGAGCAAGTTTGTCATCGTCAATCATCTTGTCAGAGAGGTCCTCATAGAAGAATTTCTGCTCCTCTTCATACACATCGAGGCCTGCGGCTCCCACTTGATGGCTACGCAGTCCCTCAATCAGATCCTCCGTGTTGATGAGTTTTCCTCGGCCGGTGTTGATGATCATCACGCCTTTCTTCATCTTGCCGATGCTTTCACGGTTAATGATAAACTTTGTTTCTTCTGTTAACGGGCAATGCAATGAGATGATGTCGCTTTGGGCATATAGCTCGTCGAGGGTCACGGCAGTGACATGGTGTTGCTTGTAGAACTCCAGGTCGGGATATTTGTCGTAGGCAATGATGTTCATTCCGAATCCCTCAAGTATTTGTGTGAGCACTTTGGCAATGCGTCCCATGCCAATCAGTCCTATCGTCTTGCCGTACATGTCGAATCCCATCAGTCCGTTCAACTTGAAGTTGAACTCTCTTGTGCGGTTGGCCGCACGATATACCTTGCGGTTGAGGGCGAGCATCAATGTCACTGCATATTCCGCTACTGCATGAGGGGAATATGCCGGAACTCTTACCACTGGTATGCGGTCTTTCGCAGCCTTGAGGTCTACGTTGTTGAAACCTGCGCACCGAAGGGCAATGAGTTTCACGCCGTATTTCTCCAGACGGTCGATTACTCGTGCGTCACACTCTGCATTGACAAAGATGCACACGGCATCCTTGCCTTTCGCAAGGTCAACTGTGTTCATGGAGAGACGCTCCTTGTAGTAGTGTATCTCGAAACCAAAATCTTTGTTCGTGGCGTTGAAAGAGTCTTTGTCATAACTCTTGGCGTCGAAAAAAGCTACTTTTACTGCCATAATTCTTGAAATTTAAGTGTTTTTATCTGTTATCCTGTTAGAACGATATTTTGCCTATCTTGTTGCCTTTGCGGTAGATATAGATGCCTTTAAGATGTTTCGCGTCACTCAAAGTTTTGTAGGTTCCCATCTTCACACCGTTGATTGTATAGATTTCCACTAAATCTACTGCATCGGTTTCAGGCACTTGTTCTATGCCTGTTGTTACCTTTGAACCGGCTTCAAGTTTGATGCAGTCCCACATGACACCGCCATTGCTCTTGATGCCCGACATGGTAAGGGTCAGTTTGTTGTCAGCTGTCTTCAGCAAGCTGGCTGGAATCGTCAATTTGTAGAGGTTGTGCTTGCCACCTAACATGGCGCTGCGGAAAATTCCGGAGTCAGAGTAGGTGCTCCATGTCGCGCGTGTGTTTCCGTTTAGAGCTACCGCCACTTTGGGCTTGTTGGCGGCACCTGCCACCGATGCTGTGAGATAAAGATTGCCGGTGTATGACTTGTCTGTTTTGAAATTGATGGTCCAGGTGCCGTTTTGGGTTTGTGCGTAATACCAATCTGTGCTTTCCTTACTTTCTCCAATGGTGAAGTTGAGATTGGCAGGAACATCATTCCACATGCCATAGGCACGCAGATGGTCGCTAAGGTTGAATCCGTCTGAACGGCGGTTGTTGCTGCCGATTTGCCACAACTTGGTTTCGTAGCATGTGGGAGTCCAGTTGATGGTGCCCAATTCCATTTGCTCATCTTCCACGTCGATGTCCTTTTGACACAACTCATCAGTGTTGTCACCGGCCAAAGCCCAGGCGTAAAGAGCATAATTTCCCTTGCGAACGTTCTTTATGGTGAAATTACCATCTTGGTCGGTCAGAGCCCAGAATATGTATTTCTTTCCTTGTGCATACACGTCTGTGTTTGGTTCTGCCAATACCACCTGAATGCTGTCTTTCCGTTGCCCCGTTGTCACGTTGATGCAACCACTCACTGTAGCGCGGTCAAGCGGATAGAGCGCGTTGCTGAACCACTGGAAGGGCCATTCCTTCTGTTTTTCTGAAGCCATTTTCTTGGCATCGGCTATCATCTCGTCCTTGGTGCCTTTGTTGGCATAGATGTAGAAAGGACCATAAATCTTTTCCTCTCCGTTATGGTAAGTCTGTGCTGACGTTCCGAAATGTTCTCCTTGCAGCATTTGTATGGTGATGGGTGATTTGCTTGTAGCGTGCACGGTAAGTTCCTGTTTCATGGGACCTCCGTTTTGCCACTCGCGGCTACATGCAATGTTCCACAGTCCATAATTGTCGTTCATCAGTCCGTGAACGCTGTCGTTGACGATGTATTGGGCCCAGTTATATTTAGTGTATACCGTTCCGTCAGCCAACTTGTAAGTAGCATCCTGTACGGTGTTTTCCTTTTTTTCTGCCACCTTCATTTCCGAAATTGACGGAATCTTGCCGTTCATTCTGTCGTCTACATAGCCATTCAGGAGTGTGCTCGCTGTTCGAACGCAGACGCGCATCTCTCTAAGAGTTGTAGTGTCCGAATGTTCAGTGCCCTTGACGATGATGTAGGAATACACTCCATTGTCTCCCTTCCGTAAGATGTATCCCTGATGAATGATGGGTGAACTTTTGGTGTTGCTATACAGTACTTCTGCATAGTCTGCTGTCTGTTTTATGATTTCTGCCTTGTCGGGAGAAAGACCTACGTTCTTTTTGGCGGTTAGGTCGAAGTAGATGCCACTGCTGCTAAGCAAGTTGCCGCTTCCAAACGCAGTCATAGAACTCACTCGGCCATTGCTTCCGATCTTGATGGTTATGTTCCCGTTTGACATAGTGGCGTCTCTACCACTGAGCGACACGGTCACGTTGTCCGAAGCTTTTGCAGCTTGTGCGGCAAGGAAACATAGAGCTAAAGTAATAAAGAGTTTTTTCATTTGAATTGAGATATGTGGTTTAATTTCTGAAAAAAGCCCGATTCTATCGAGAGAATCGGGCTTATATGTTGTTCTTGTTTATGCGTCGATGTTGGCGTAGGTGGCATTTCTCTCGATGAATTCGCGGCGTGGTTCCACGTCATCTCCCATCAACATAGAGAATATCTCGTCTGCTTCAGCAGCGTTGTCAATGGTTACTTGCTTCAGACGACGGGTGGCAGGATTCATGGTTGTATCCCACAGCTGTTCAGGGTTCATCTCGCCCAAACCTTTGTAACGCTGTGTGTGGATGCTCTTGCCGTCGTCAGTTCCGTTGCCGTATCGGTCAAGGAATGCCTGGCGTGCTTCGTCAGTATAGCAATATTCCTTCACTTTGTTCTTGTATGTGCACAAATAGAGTGGAGGATTGGCTATGTATAGGTGGCCTTCCTGAATGATTCTGGGCATGAAACGATAGAAGAGAGTCATAATCAGTGTGTCGATGTGAGCGCCATCGACATCGGCATCGGTCATGATAATGATCTTGTCGTAGCGCAATTTGTCGATGTTGGCTTCTTTGTCGCCTTCGCCTTCTACACCGAATCTCACGCCAATACTTTGGATGATGTTCATGACAGACTCGCTTTCGAAAACTTTGTGCCACATAGATTTCTCGACATTGAGAATCTTTCCACGCAACGGAAGTATTGCCTGAGTGTACCGGTCGCGTCCTTGTTTGGCAGAACCGCCGGCAGAGTCACCCTCGACAAGGAATATCTCGCAATCTTTCGGATCTTTGTTGGAGCAGTCTGCCAGTTTGCCGGGAAGTCCGCCACCTGTCATCACATTCTTGCGCTGCACTGTTTCGCGGGCTTTGCGTGCGGCAATACGAGCTGTTGCTGCGAGTATCACCTTGTCGCAAATCATCTTGGCTTCCTTGGGATGTTCTTCCAGGTAGTTGCTCAATGCCTCACCAACAGCCTGCTGCACAGCACCCGAAACTTCACTGTTGCCCAACTTCGTCTTGGTCTGTCCTTCAAACTGAGGTTCAGCCACCTTCACGGAAATTACTGCAGTAAGTCCTTCGCGGAAGTCTTCGCTTGATATTTCTATCTTTGCTTTTTCTATTGATTTGGCAATGGCTGGATCATTGTCGGCATATGCCTTCAGCGTACGTGTGAGGGCTGTACGGAAACCGGTGAGGTGTGTACCGCCTTCTATGGTGTTGATATTGTTGACGTAAGAGTGGATGTTCTCAGAGTAGTCTGTATTGTACATAATGGCTACTTCGATGGGCACTCCTTGCTTCTCGGTCTTCAGATAAATAATGTCGTCAAACAGATGCGTGCGGTGACGGTCTACATAGCGTACGAATTCTTTAAGTCCGTCCTTGGCATGAAATTCTTCACGACGTGTCTTTCCCTCTTCGTCAGGGCGCATGTCTGTAAGTATTATGCGGATTCCGGCATTCAGATAGGCCAATTCACGCATACGTGATGCTATGATGTCCCATTTGTAAATGGTCGTGGTGAAGATGGTCGGGTCTGGCCAGAACTGTTGACGTGTTCCTTGAAGGGTGGTTTCTCCCACAACTTTAACAGGATAGAGAGGCTTTCCCTTTTCGTATTCCTGCTGGTAAATCTTTCCGTTGCGGAATACTTGCGACTTCATGTGCGTGGAAAGGGCATTTACACAACTTACACCGACACCATGCAAACCGCCAGAAACCTTATAGGAACCCTTGTCGAATTTACCACCTGCGTGGAGTACGGTCATGACAACTTCGAGTGCGGATTTGTGCAGCTTTTTGTGCTCGTCGACTGGTATACCGCGTCCGTCGTCTTGCACAGTGATGGAGTTGTCTTCGTTAATGGTTACTTCAATGTTCTTGCAGTAACCGGCCATAGCTTCATCGATAGAGTTGTCTACCGTCTCGTTGACCAAGTGGTGCAGTCCTTTTTCGCTAATATCGCCAATGTACATGGCCGGGCGTTTGCGCACTGCCTCAAGTCCCTCGAGTACTTGGATGTTACTGGCCGAATAGTTGTTTTCGGTGTTTTGTATTTCTGCCATATCTTGTTTTGTATTTTTGTCTGGTTGGTTTTCTTTTTGTCGACTGTCAGCAACGTCTTTTTACATGTTCGTAGAGTCGCTTTTCATGTCGCTGATATTTGTTGCAAAGATACTGAAAAAGACTGATATAGGGAAATTTTTAGTGTTTTTGTTTTTGTATAAAACAAAGAAAGTCGCAATTCATTGCTGAATTGCGACTCTTTGTATCTTTGTTGCTCTTGAATTAGCCCAGCTTGTTGATGTGCTGTGCGAGGCTTGACTTCAAGTTGGCAGCCTTGTTCTTGTGGATGATGTTGGTCTTGGCCAACTTGTCCAAAATCTTCTGAACGGAAGGATAGAGCTTTACAGCTTCTTCCTTGTCAGTAATTGCACGCAACTTGCGAACAGCGTTACGCATGGTCTTTGCATAATATCTGTTGTGCAAAGCCTTTGCCTTGTCCTGACGGATTCTTTTTTCTGATGATTTGTGATTTGCCATCTTTATTTCTTATATTATTTTTATTGTAGTCCCTAGCAGAATCGAACTGCTCTTTAGAGAATGAAAATCTCTCGTCCTAACCGATAGACGAAGGGACCATAGGTGTGATTTGCGGGTGCAAAGGTACAACCATTTTTCTTATACTCCAAATATTTTCCAAAGAAAATGCTGCATTTCATCATTTTTTAGTAAATTTGCACAAATGTTGACTAAAACGAGAGCCGTTGTGCTCAAATCCTTTAAATATGGTGAGCAGTCCTATATCGTGGATATGTTTACGTTGGAATGTGGGCGAGTGTCTTTTATTGTGAAGATACCCAAGTCGTCACGCTGCAAGTTGAAGAAGCAGTTTTTTCAACCTGCTACTTTGTTGGACATAAGCTTTGACTATCGCACTCGTTTGTCGTTGCAGAAACTGAAAGATGCTAACATTGCCTTTCCTTATATATCGTTGGTTCATGAACCCTTCAAGTTGTCCATTGTCTTGTTCCTTTGCGAGTTTCTTGTCTATGCCACCAAGAGCGAGCAGCGTAACACACCTTTATATAATTATATAGAAATGGGGCTGCGCTGGCTTGATGGGGCTTTGGACAACTATTCCAACTTCCATATTGTCTTTATGGCGCATCTTACTCTCTTTCTCGGTTTTTATCCTAATCTCGAAGACGAGGGTAAGTTCTTCGATTTGCAGAGTGGATGCTTTGTAGAGGTCCGTCCGTTTCATCAGAATTATTTGGATGAGGAAGAATCAATGCGTCTACGGAAGTTGCTGCGTATGGATTACCCAACCATGCACCTTTTTGTCATGTCACGTCAGCAGCGCCAACGTTGCATTGAGGTTATCCAACGATTCTACCAATTGCATGTTCCAGACTTTCCTGAATTGAAATCTCTTGACGTTCTACGTGAATTGTTCAGTTGAAACGAAGAATGATTTCCTCAAGTTTCGGATTTAGACTTTGAGGTTGAATTTATTGTATAAAAAAGGCTTTGAGTATTTCCGTATGTCACGGAAAATGAGTAAATTAGATGTGACAAAAAAACATTACTCAAAACTCAAAGCCATGAGCAAAATTACAAATATTCCGTCAGAAATCCGCAACTTGTTCTCAGAAAAACGTCGCAGTATGGTTATGGACACGTTCACGCGCCTGCTTGAAAGCTTAAATTTGGACATCCGCAGTCTTGGCGGTCAAAAGCGTGAGAACTGCCAGTTGACGAACCTTCAGGTGTTCCAGATATTGTT